>JANQHG010000254.1 GCA_028277115.1 Azospirillaceae bacterium | reverse complement strand
TGCCGTCACTTCCTGGACGACCTCGAACCCTTCGAACCGCGGTCCACCTTTCAGCATATCGCGGGTGCGGGCGCCGTCCTTGTGCGCGTCCTGGAACGCGGTGGACTGCGTCCACGCCTCGAAATCGGCGCGCGAGCGCCAGACCGTGTGACTGGCGAACAATATCGTGTCGCCCTCGCCGGTCTCGATGTGGCGCAGCAGGTGGAAGACGATGAACCCCGGTTCGCCGACCAGACGACTTTGCCGGGTCAACCACACGGCCTCGAACGCCGCGGCCTGGTCCCGCAAGACCTCGAACCGGTTCATGGCAATGAACATGACGTCGGCCTCCTTGGACATGGGCGAAATCGGCGCCGGGCTAGATCGGCAAGACGGTCGGCGTGCCCCGGGTCGGATGGCGCCCGACCGTCACCGCGAGACCGAACACACGCCCGATCGTCGCCTCGGTCAGCACCGCCTCGACCGCGCCGTCCGCGACCACGCAGCCGTTGTCGAGCACGACGATGCGGTCGGCGTACATTGCGGCAAGGTTGGGGTCGTGCAGCACCGCCAGAACACCGACGCCGTGGTCGGCCAGATCGCGGGCAACGCTCATCACCAGATGTTGGTGCAGAAGGTCGAGGGCGCTGGTCGGCTCGTCGAGCAGGAGAAAGCGCGGCTCGTCCGCCCCGCCGTCGTCCGGCCAGATCTGGGCGAGCACCCGGGCGAGCTGGACCCGCTGGCGTTCGCCGCCCGACAGGGTCGGATAGACCCGCTCCGCGAGATGGAGCGCGTCGGTGGCCCGCAGCGCCGCGAACGCAACCGCCGCGTCGCGATCGCGGTCGGACACGCCGGCATGGGCGGCCCGGCCCATCAGCACCACCTCGATGCCGCGAAACGGAAACGACAGGTCCGAGGCCTGGGGCAGCACCGCGCGCCGGCGCGCGAGCTCGGTGCGCGGCCACTCGCCGAGTGGGCGCCCGTCGAGCCCGACCCAGCCGCGGTCGGGGGCGAGTGCGCCGGACAGGAGATGAAGCAGCGTCGACTTGCCGGCGCCGTTGGGGCCGATCACCGCCGTGACCGCGGCCATCGGCACCTGCAGCGTTACCTGGTCGATCAGGGTTCGCCACCCGTCCTGCGGCGCCGAACGCGGCCTGTCGGCCGTGCGGGGGGCGCTGCCCCCTCGACCCCCGCAAGGGGGCTCGCCCCCTTGACCCCCCCTAAATGGGGTCCAGGGGGCACCCCCTGGTCGGGGGGTGTCGGGGGGTGAAACCCCCTGACCTGGGGGCGCCAGCCCCCAAGACGTCGCAACAGCCGCCGGTCTCCGACGGGCGCGGGTCCGCCGCCGCACGGTCAGGTCGGTGCCGACCAGCATGGCGCCGCTCATCACCACAGCCCGAGATCGCGCCGGCGCACCAGCAGCCACAGGAAGAACGGCCCGCCGACGCAACTGGTCAGGATACCGACCGGCAGCTCGGCCGGCAGCACCAGGGTGCGGGCGAACAGATCGGCCAACAACAACAGGCTCGCCCCCAACATCAGGGTCGCCGGCAACAGCACCCGGTGATCCGGCCCGAGCGTCAGCCGCACCAGATGCGGCACCACCAGCCCGACGAAGCCGATCACCCCGGTCAACGCCACCGAAGCGCCGACCGCCATCGCCGCCAACAGCACGACCACCCGCTTGGTCGCCTCGACGTTGATCCCGAGGTGATGCGCCTCGGTCTCGCCGAACACCAGGGCATTGAGCGGCCGCGCCAGCGCGAGTGCCCCCAAGGTCGGTGCCAGGATCAGCGGCGCGGCGACCAACAGGCGGTCCCAGGTGACGCCGCCCAGGCTGCCCAACAGCCAGAAGTTGAGGTCGCGCAACGCCTGATCGTCGCTGATGAAGACCAGGACGCCGATCCCGGACGCGGCGATCGCGTTGAGCGCGATCCCGGCGAGCAGCATGGTCGCGACCTCGGTGCGGCCGTCAAGGCTCGACAGACGGTAGACGAGCCAGGTTACGGCGAGACCGCCGCCGAACGCCGCCACCGGCTGCCAGACGTCGCGGCCGACCACGGCGACCCCGATCGGGGTGGCGCCGCCCAGCACGATCACGGCGGCGGCTGCCAACGCCGCACCGGTCGACACGCCGATCAGCCCGGGATCGGCGAGCGGATTGCGGAACAGGCCCTGCATGACTGCGCCCGAGATCGCGAGCGCGCCGCCGACCAGGATCGCGAGCAGCGCCCGCGGCAGCCGCAAGGACCACAACACGGTCTCCTGCACCGCGGTATGGTCGGCAAGGGCGCCGAACCCCGCGCGGGCGGACAGGATCGACACCGCCTCGAGCGGCGGGATCGAGACCGCGCCGATCCCGACCGACACCAGCGCGCTGACCGAGGTCAGGATCGCGAGCGCGCCCAGGACCAGGCGGGTGCGGGTGGCGTGCCGACGCACCCAGTGGGCGGGATCGGGGTCGACGGCGGACACCGCGAGGCTGACCATGGCGGCGCTCACCGCGGCTCGGACCGGGCGGGGTGCAACGCGTCGGCGAGTTTGGCGACCGCAATCGGCAGGCGCGGACCGAAGCCCAGCAGCAACAGCGGGTCCATCGCGACCACCCGCCCGGCAGCCGCGGCGGGGCTGAGCGCGAGCTCCGGACGTGCCAGGATCGCGTCGGCACCGCCAAGTGCCCGAAGGGTTCGCTGCGGCACCAGGATCACGTCCGGCGCGGCCGCGATCACCGCCTCGGGCGAGATCGGCTTGAAGCCGGTGAAGCTCTCCGGTGTGACCCGGCCGCCGGCAAGCCCGATGATCGCCGCCGCCGCAGTGTCCTCGCCCGCGACCAGAAGCCGGCCGCCGCCGACCGACATCAAGAACAACACACGGGGACGGGTCGCTCGTCCGGCGTCCCGGGCGGCGACCGCCGCGTAGGCCGCCGCGATCTCCGCCGCCAGCGCCGCCCCGCCCGCCTCCTCGTCGAGCGCCGCCGCGACCCGGTGCACCTTGTCCAGAACCCCCTCGAGGCTGGTTTGGTCGGGCACCATGACGATCGGCACGCCGGTGGCGTGGAGCTGCGCGATCACGTCGGGCGGACCCGCATCCTCGACCACCAACAGCAGATCCGGGTCGAGCGCCAGGATCGGCTCGGCCGCCAGCAGGCGCATGTAGCCGACGTTCGGCAGATCGCGCGCGGCGGCCGGGTGGGTGCTGGTGCTGTCGACCGCGACCAGCCGATCCTCGGCGCCCAGCGCGTACACGATCTCGGTCACGGCGCCGCCGACCGACACCACCCGTCTCGGGGTGTCGGCCGCCCCCGGCGCGGCCGCCAGAGTGACCGAAAGCAAAGACACCAGGGCGAGCACGATCCGATAGACCATTTGGTTTTCCTCACCACGCGACGCTGTAGCTGACCAGGGCTTTGAAACTGCGGCCCGCTTCACTGGCGTCGGTGAAGACGCGCGAATAGTCCTCGTCGAACAGGTTGTCGATGCCGAGGTCGACCCGAAGCCCGTCCAACACGCCGGCGGACGGTTGATAGACGACATACAGGTCGTGGACATCATAGGCGTCGCGCGTGTCGGCCGGCTCATTCACCTTGTCGAAACGGCCGGCAACCGTGGCCCGCCAGCCGACCAGGGCGTCGACCTCGGGTACCTTGACCCCGACGTCGACCGACACGGTGTCGGGGGTGAGAACGCCGAGCTTTTCTTCGGTGTCGGTGTTCTCGCCGTCGATCGTGGAAAACGCCAATTCGATCCGAACCCGATCGTTTTCGTAGCGGCCTTCGATCTCGGTGCCCCACAGCCGCGCGCTCGGCACGTTGTAAGAGATCGTGGTACCGTCGCAGTTGCCCGGGATGAAAGGGGTGCAGTCCACAAACGGCGTCGGCTGCTCGACCCGGCGGTCGATGAAATCGTCCCCCCAGGTCCGGAAGTGCGAGCCTTTGAGTGTCAAGGAATCGCGCTCGACCAAGACGCCATCGAAGTCGACCCCGGCACCGAATTCGACCGTCCGGGTGGTTTGCGGCTCCAGGTCCGGGTTGGCGACGAAGCGGTTGGTGATCCCGAGCGCGGGGATCTCGAAGTGGGTTCCGGACAGGAACATCTCGTTGAATGACGGGGCGCGGAACGCGTGCGCATAGTTGGCGAAGGCCACCAACCACGGCTGGGGCTGGTAGCTGACGCCGATCCGGGGCGACGGACGGCTCTCGGTTGCGTCGTCGATGCCGGCGTCGCCCGACACCTCGTACCGATCGAACCGCAGACCCGGCAGCACGGTGAGCGTGCCCGGCAATCCCGCGAGATCGTCGAGCACGACCTCGGCCTGGCCAAAAACGCCGAGAAAGGTGGCGGTCGCGTTCGGAACGCCGTCGCGGTCGCCCGACGCACTCTCGCTGGTCTGTTCGTCGCGATACGCCTCGACCCCATAGGTCAGGGTGACCCGTGCGGTCTCGGCGACGCCGAAGCGGCTGCGATTGTCGACCCGAACGCCCAAGGTGTCGACGTCGCGGGTCAACAGCTCGCCGGTCGGCCCGGCCCCCTGGCCGTCAAGACGCTGCTCGTCGGCCTTGAACGAAGTATAGTAGGCGACGGCGTCGAGATCGACCCAGGCGTTCGTCGGGTCGTTGACGGAATAGGCCAACCGAACGCTGTCGCTTGCGATCTCCTTGTCGACCAGCCCGCCGTCACCTAGGCCCTGGCCGTTGTTCGGCTCCTTGGCGTCATTGGAAAAACGGCTGAACGAGGCCTCGAGTCGGTGGTGATCGCCGAGCGCGATCGTGCCCTTGACAAGCCCGGACAGGATCCGGTCCTCGGCGCTGTCGAGCGTGGTGTCGTTGCCGAGATCGATCGGGCCCGACTCCCGCCGGGTGACGCTGCCCAACAGCTCGACCCCGGGGATCGGCCGCCCATAGGCGGTCGCGGTCGCCACCCACTCGTCGTTGACCGAATAGCCGCCGAGCGAGGTGGTGACACCGACGGTCTCGTCCGGGGTCAGGACATCGTCCGCGTCGATCGTGCGGATTTCGATGACGCCGCCGAGACCGCCGCTGCCGTATAGTGCGGAGGCGGGGCCGCGCAAAACCTCGACGCTGCCGATCAGGCTCGGTTCGAGGAAGAACCGTCCGTCGTGGCGCGAATTGAAGTTCTGGCGGACACCGTCGATCAGGATCACGACATTTTCGCCGTCAAAGCCGCGGATCGACGGAACCTCGCCGGTGCGGCGGGGGCCGCCGGTGAATTCGACGTTTGGCACCAACTCGAAAAGTTCGTCCGGCGTCGCGGCGTTGAAGTCGCGGACCCGGTCGCGATCGATCACCGTGACCATGCCGGGATAGCTGAACGGGTCGGTCTCGCTCCGGGTCGCGGTGATCGAAACCGGCGCCAAACGGACGGCGCCCGCCGGCTCGACCGAGCTTGCGGCCGTCTCCTCGGCCGCGGCCGACGGCATCGCGACCATAAGTCCGAACACGCCAAACGCACCGAGACCGGCCACCGCGGGCATCGAAATCCTTTGACGTCTGGTCATCTCGCCATCCTCGCTTCAGCGGTCGCAGTGGGGCGCCGCCACGCGGAACCTGTTCGGCGGACCAAAGCGCGGCCTTATCCCCGATCCATAGCGCACCCTATATGCGACTGAATCGCATTCGCAAACAAGAAATGGTGAAGAGGCGTGCGCGGGCGGTCTTCGGCAGACACCCGCCCCGACAGGGAAGCATGATTTATCAGTATGTTAGGCCGGTGCGTCGTCGGTTCGGATGCTCAAGGTAACGTGAGCCGACGTGCGTTTGCGAGGTGACGATGCACAGACGTCACGACTCGGCGGATCGGTGGTGGGGACCGGTCCCGGCTTTTTTCGTGTCGCCCGACTTTTTCGTATCCGCTGGTGCGCCAGACACCGGCCCACTCATCTGTCTGCCGACACCGGCAACGCGCGGTCCCATACCGACCGGCGGGTCAGAAGACGGCAGGAAAGCTCGACCAGCTCCTCGCGATCCAGCTTCTCGATCGCCGCCCGGTCCAACTGCGACAGGTCGAGGGGGTCCTTGGGCGTCATGACCACAAGGAATCGCGGAAACAGCCGTACGTCCACACCAAGACCTGCCCCAGGGCGCCGACCAAGTCAGTTCGCCGCAGCCCGGGAAGGACACAAAGTGGGGGGGGACCGCTTAGCTTTGTCTTGCCTTTCGGGCTGCGATTACAGAACGAAGGGGTGGCCACTATCGGTCGAGTTAAGGGATCAACAGGATCCCGTCAACGCGAAAGTGGCCGGTTCTCGATGTCGCCAGACCGGTGCCAGACCGGTGCCAGATCGGTGCCAGATCGGTGCCAGATCGGTGCCAGATCGGTGCCAGATCGGTGAAGGAATGCCAACCTCATCGATTGATCAGGCACTTTGCCCCTTTGTTACCAAACCATCTATCCGGCTGCCGTCGCCATAAGGAACGGCAATCTCGATCTGCCTTGCGATTGCCAGCGGAATGTCGGCGGCCTCCAGGGCCTTCTTTGCGCGCATGCGATAAGTCCACGCCAAGCCGAACGCGGCATTGCGCACATCGACAAAAACTCCAAAACACAGACTGCCGGTCTCATAGTCTATGGTCGCGACGGCGGGCGCCATGGAGATATCCCTTATATTCTCGTTAACGCTAGCGTCCCCCTTCATTTCTTCTGCAACGCGGGCCAATATATTATATGCCTGATCCGCATCAATCTCGTAGGGGGTAGCAATCCGTACGTTGACCCGCGACCATTCCTTGTTGAAGTTGCTGACCTGGCTGATAGTGCCATTGGGTATGAAATGCACTTGACCATCGGTGAAATCCCTGATCACGGTCATGCGTAGGCCGATTTCCTCCACCTTTCCGACCAAGCCATTGATGGTCACCCAGTCACCGCGGTTCAACTGGTTCTCCAACAGCAGGAAGAACCCGGAGAACACGTCCTTCATTAAGGATTGGGCGCCGAAGGCAACCGCCAAACCGAGGACACCGAGGGAGGCGATCACCGGTGTGACATCGATGTTCACCACATTCAGCATATAGATAACTGCAAGTATGATGACGAGCGTGCCCATCACTTTGCTGAGAATGCTGGACAGGGTCGCCGCCCGGACCTCTTGTTCGCGGCGATCGCTCCCATGCTCACCCGACCGACCATCGGTCGGCGACAGGATGGCGCGGGCGATCAGGCGGCGCCCAACGCTACGAATGATCAGGATGATGACAAAGGCGATCAGCGGGATCGCCACCAGCGAAATGCCCGATTCCACCATGCGCCACTGCAGCAGCTGTTGGCGTTCCTGTTTCAGCAGGCCGATTTCGCCCAGCGCCAAGCGGCGCGGGTCTTCGGCGCCGACCGCGCCGGTGGCGACCAGCTTGTCGAGCTCGGCCGGGTCGTAGCCGACCAAGCGTGCGATCGTCCGCTCGAGCTCCGCCTTGGCCGATGCCAACTCGGCGAGCAGGTCACGATAACGGCCGACCCGCTCGTCGATGCCGCCCAGCGACTTCGCTTGACCATCGACGAATGCCGCCCAGGCCCGGAAGCCGGCGACACGGGCCCAATCGTCGCGCAGGTTCTCGATCAGGTTGGCACGCGCCGCCGCGCGCTCGGCGTCCTCGCCGTCGGTCGGCAGCCTGGGAACGGCCGCCGGGTCGATCTCGGTGCCGGTCTGTTCGGCGAACGCGGCGAGCAGCGACGGTGCCTCGCTGGGGAACAGCGCCGCCTTGACCGTGACCAGTTCGCGTTGCAGGGCGGCTCTGCCGTCCGCAACCAGCTCGGTCAGACGCGTGGCGACCGGCTCCAGGGTGGCGCGGGTCTCTTCAGTGCGCTTCGCGGCGGTCTCGAGCTGGGCCTGGCGCTTGTCGATGTTCTCGACCTGACGTTCGAGCACGATTAAACGACTGTAATAGCGGTTAAGCAGCTCGTCAATGGTGCTGCTTTCCTGGGTCGCGAAGTAATAGTCGAGTTGACGATAAACGCCAAGGTCCCGTGAAATCCGGTCTTCGATCGCGCGGTCGAGCATGCGCCGTTCGAGCTCGTCAAGCTCGTCGACATTGGCCAGCGCCGCCGCCTGGCTGCGCAGGCTGAGATACTCCGACAGACGTTCGACGATCAGCGACGCTTGGTCATCCCAACGCGCCAGGGCGTCGACCAACGCGTCTTCGTCGGGGGCCTCGGCCAGCGCGGTCTCGCGCGCGACCACGGTGTCCAGGGCGCTCGACAGCTGGGACACGGTGTCCTGATGCGCGGCGACGGCCTGGCGATCGAGCCAGGGTTTGATGATCTCCGACAGATTGGCATCGTCGATCGCGCCCTGGGCTTGGCGGGTCTGCAGCAGGGTCGCCGCCCCCCAGGCGCGCCGTGCCGCCGCCAGAGCGGCTTCGGCCGCGCTGCGTTCGGCCTCCAGCGTCAGCCGGTGCGCCACCAGCGCGGCGACCAAATCTTGGCGCAGCTCGGTACGCTTGCGGTAATACTGCAGGCGCCGGACGACGAGCTGGTCGCGCTGGTGCCGCGCGTCCGCCAACCAGTCGCGCACCCGTGACGGCGCTGCCCCTTCCTCGGGTGCAGTCTCCGCCTCGGCCGGCGCCGCGGCGGGTTGCGCCGGACCTTCCGCAGCAACGCTCTCACCCTCGGCACCGGCGTCGTCGGCCTGGTCCGCCGCGCGGATGCCCTGGTCGAGCAGCCAGTCGTTGAACGCCGCGTCGTCGGTGCGCTTGGCGAGCACCACCGGATTATGGTGGCCGGCGAGCGCGGCCGATGCCTCGGCGGCCCGTTCTTGCGCCGCGGTGGTTTCGGCGCTGGCCTCTTCCAGGGCAGTGGTCGCCGCGACCACCGACGCGGCCGCTTCATCCAAAGCCTGGCGCAGAGCGTCCGGCGCCAGATTCTCCATCTGGGCGATGAAGGATGCCCACTCCGCCTCTCGGTCAACCGCCCGGGTCCGGTCCTCGACCGCCTTTTCCGCCTCGGCGAGCCCCGTGCGGCCCTCATCGATCGCGGTTTCCAGCGCCGTGACCTCGGCCTGGAGCGCGGCGCGGCGCTCGGCCAACACCTCGCGCCAATCCTTCCAGCCGCGGGTCTCGCGACGCAGGCGGCGGTTGGCCGCCGCCTCGGGCAGGTCCTGCACGAGATCGGCCTGGTCGCGCAGGACATCGGCCACAACCTCGAGCTCGATCCATTCAGTCACCACCGCGCCGACCGCCTCGACCAGACCGCCAACGGTGTCCTGCAGGTCGGTGGTCTCTGCCAACAGCGCCTCGCGGCGCGCCAGCTGATCCGCGCGGAACGCCGTGGTCGCCTGGGCCAGGGCAAGACTGGCGCGCGCCCTGCGCAATGCCTCGGTTTCCGCCGCCGTCGCCCCATCGGAGCCCGGGACTGGAGCGTCGGACGGCGCGCTCAACGTCTCCAGTTCGGCCTTTGCCGCGTTGCGCGACTCGGCCGCCTCGGAAAGGGCCGTCAAGCGTTCGGTCAGGGACCGGCTCTCGGACTCGACCTCCGATAGTTTGAGCGTGAACTGGCTGACCAGGTCCGAGGCCTCGCGACCCTCGAGATCCTCGCGCAAGGCCGCGCGCTCGGTCGCCTCGGCCAGCCAGTCCCGGGCCGTCGCCAAGGCGGCCTCGGCTTGGGTACCGTCGGCGCCGCGTTGCTTGAACGCGGTCTCAGCACCGGCCGCGATCACCTGATCACGCGCGGCCCGCTCGTTCCAGTCCGCAGCGGCCTCCGCCAGCACGTCTTGGGCCGGCCAGCTGACCTCGGTTTGCAGGCGCTCCGGTACGCTGTCGGCCTGAATGTCGCCGGCGTCCCGGCGGGCGGTCAGTTCGTCAAGCGCCGGCTGTGCCGCCTTTTGGGCCTGTGCCAGCAAGGTCAGTTCGCTGGCCAGCAGCAGCGCCGCTTCGCGGTGCCGATCGGCCAAGCCCTGGCGTGTCGTCAGGAGCCCTTGCAAGGCCTTGAGTGCCTCGGCCCGCGCCTGCCACTGGTCGATGATCTCTTGCACCGCGTCCGGCTCGGTCGGCTGGCGCGCCGGGTCCGGGGCATCGGGGATCGAAAAGGCCTGAACCTGGACGGCGTTGTCGCTGAGCTCGGTCGCGATCGGTTCGATCCGGGCCTTAAGTTCGATGCGCCGCGCAGCGATCGCGTCCACCGCCGCCACCGCCGCAACGGTCCGGTCGATCAGTGCTTTGGCCGGCAGCGTGGTGAGGTCTTCGGGCGGTTCCTGCGCTGCCGGGGACGGGCCGATGCAGAGCGTCAATCCGAGGACGAGCAGGACGGTTCGGAGCCGCCCCGAACCAGAGACTGCGATCATTGTCAGGAACCCTCACGAGCAGCGCAATGGGGGGAGGCAACCATGCAAGCATCCCCGGTCGATTACCAGAATGACGACGGCATCGTAAAGTGATGTCGGCGTATGGATCTCAGCGTACGGATCGTTGAGTGGCAGCACCGAAACGGGAAGGTATAGCCCCGGCATGACGAGCACGACGCCCTGGACTGCCCCCGTGAACGATATCATTTCCTAGTACACCGCGGCGAACATGGTAATATGTATCCTTTTTTTTGGCCAAGATCTCCCTCAATACCGCACTGCTGAACAACCAATTCCGCCGCGGTGTACTGGCTTGCGTCACGCTCACGCCGCTTCCATACGCTTGAGGAAGGCATCGACCTCCTGCAGCAAGGTTGCCGACTTGGTCGACAAGCCCGAGGCCGTGGTCAGAACCTCGGTCGCCGAGCCGCCGACCCGTGTTGCGCCCTCGGCGATCTCGTTGATGTTGGCGGTGACGCCCTGGGTCCCACGCGCCGCATCATGGACATTCTCGCTGATGCTCTTGGTCGAGGCACCCTGCTCCTCGACCGCCGATGCCACGGTCGAGGAAATCTCATTGATGCGCGTGATCTTGTGGCAGATCGACTCGACCGCGCTCGCCGCATGTTGGGTCGCGGTCTGAATGCCGTCGATCTGGACGGCGATCTCCTGGGTCGCTCGCTCGGTCTGGGTCGCCAGGTTCTTGACCTCCGAGGCGACCACGGCGAAGCCCCGGCCGGCCTCGCCGGCACGCGCCGCCTCGATGGTGGCGTTTAGGGCCAGAAGGTTGGTCTGCTTCGCGATCCCGGTGATCAGCTTGACGACCTCGCCGATCTTGTTCGCGTTGCTGACCAGAGCGCTGACCACCTCGCCGGTCTGGGTCGCCTCGCGGTTGACGTCCGCAGACATGGCCGCGGACTCCGTGACCTGGCGACTGATCTCGCCGATCGACGCCGCCAGCTGCTCCGATGCCGCGGCCACATTGTGGACATTGCCGGTGACCTGCTCGGCCGATAAGGCAACGGCGGTGGCGCGATCGCTGACGTCGGTCGAGGTCTGGGCCATGGCATTGGCAGCTTCGACCATGCCCGCCGCCGACGACGACAGGGTTTCCACCAAACTCTTAATCGAGTTCCGGAACTGCTCGGCCATGCCGACATGGCCGCTTACGTCCTCCCAGTTGAGCATTGGCCCGAGATACTCGCCCTTTAACCCGTAGATCGCAGTGACATGGTTCTCGATCACGAGACCACCCATGCGGATGCGGCCCTTGTACGGCAAGCGCGCCGGATCCGACAGCAGGTTGCGCACCACCTCTCGGTCCTTGTGAAAATCGAGGACGTTGTGGCCGACCACGTCGTCGGCCAAAACACCGGTGTCCGGCTCCATGCGCTGCAGAAGCTCCCGGGCCGCGAAATTGGTGTAGGTGACGGTCAAGTCCTTCGGGTCACACATCATCACCCGAGCCGACTGCTTCTCGATCATCTGACTGAGCCGGAACGCGTCGCCGACCGTGCCGCGCAAGGTCTCCATTGCCGCCGCCATCTGGCCGACTTCGTCGCGCCGGCCGAGGCCTGGAATGGTGAGGTCGGTCTCCCCCCCGGCGACGGTGTCGGCGGCGCGCGCGATGCCGGCGATGGGGCGCGCGATGCTGCGTCCGGTGACAAACGCGAACGCCAGCGCCACCAACACCGCACTGGCGGTACCGACCACCAGCATCGACACCGCCCACGCGCGGCCGGCGTCCATCTCGCGCGTTTGCAACTGCACCACCTTGTCGACCCGCGCCACCAGGTCCTCGGCTGCGGCCGCCATGTCGCGACGAGCGGCAGCCTGTCGCCCCTGCGCGGCGATCAGTTCGCGAAAAACGGCGCCGACCGCCTGGGCGGCCCCATTGATGGATGCGAGGTCGAGGTCGCCGCCCGCCTCGGCCATTTCCCCGGTCCGGTCAAGAATGCGGGTCACAACCTCGTCCAGGGCGGCGGTTTCCTGGGTCCGGGCGGCGCCCCCCACGACGTTTCGGCCCAATGCGCGCGTCACGATCAGGGCGGCCGCCCGCGCCTCCTGGCCCAGGAACAGGGCGCCGACTTGCAGATCCGCGGCCTGGGCGCGCGCCGCGCGCGCCGCCTCGGCGGCGCTGCGGAACGCGGCGTGCTCCTCCAACTGGCGGTTTTGGATACCCTTGGCCAGCGCCTGGACGTCGTTGGCATGGCGGATCAGCGCGGCGACCACCTCCTCCAACCGCCGTTCGCCTGCGACGCGGTTGCGCTTCAACGTCTCGATCTCTCCGAAGGCGGTGCGATAGGAGCCGATCGCGGCGGCCAGCACCTGCAAGCGCACCCGGTTGTCGGCATCTTCGAGGGCCCGCCGCAACCGCACCGTGAGCCGGTACATGTCGCGGACCAGTTCGGTGATGCGCTTGGCCGCATCCGGCGAACCCGTCCTGAGAAATGTGGCCACCACAGCTCGCGCGCGCAGGCTCAAGTTCCCGATCCCGCGGGCCGCGTCGGCGTGGGCGGCCAAACGATCTCGCGCCTCTTGGGTGCCGTTTCGATCTTGCTCCTGCGCAAGTGCCTGGACCACCGCCACCTCGATCTCCCCGGCCATGGTCGCTACCGTATCGGTACTTTCCGCCAGCTCGGCTTCCCTGGTCGCAAGTGCGGCGCGTACCTGGCTGTGCTCTTCGAGGATTTCCAGCAGCTGCCTGAAGGCTTGGCGATATCTGCTGGCGGCATCCGCAACCTCGGTGATCTCGGGACTATTCGCCGCGCTTAAGCTCCGCTTGAGCCTGACCGCCTTCAGGAAGATCGACCGGATGCTGCTTTCCACGGTCGCGGTCAACGCGCTGTCGCGCGACAGCAGGAACTGGCCTTCCGCGATCCGGGTCTCCTGTACCTGGGCAGCAAGCGCCGAGGCGCGCTCCGCGGTCGCGAGGCGGTCATTGAGGGCCTGGTCCGCGGCGGCGGCGGCCGCGCTCTGGTCCAGATAGCGGTGCTTTTGGGCGCGCTGGATGGAGTCGGCGATCCGGCCCAGCTCATCGGTGGTCTCGGTCAGTCGGCGCGCCGCGTGCTCCTGATCGCGATGGGCGGCCGTGAAGGCATCGAGGGCGGTGCGATATCGGTCGCCGGCGGCCGCGATCGCCACCGCCGCCGCGGCCCGGCCATCGTTGGGGTCTGCCGACGCGTCGGTTGCGGCGCCGCCCTCTATTTCTGCGAGAAGATCACGCATGGATTCGGCAATTGCGGCATCACCGCTGCGAACGAGGCGCTGTTCCTCAACCCGCAATGCCGCAAGCTGACGCGCGCGCCATTCCGAGGTGCGCGCGGCGGCAACGCCGTCAGAATAGGTTTCGAGACTGTTCCAGCCGATCACGGCCACACCCACGGTCAATAAAATGACGGCAGCGAACCCGAACGCGATACGAGCCGTGATCCCCATTCCCAATCTCCTTTAACCAATTCTTAACTGCAGCAGCAAGGCGGCGGTCCGGTCGTTCGCGATTCTATGTCGGTCACCACGCACCACCGAGCGAGATCGATGGATTGACATCGAATTGTAGCTGAACCACAGTGCCAAGGACATGTCAAAGAAGCCGGCCACGGCCTGTCCGTGCCTGCTTCTGGCAGGTGAATCGATCATGAACCAATATATTGAGTTGTAGGAGGTCGCCGTGAACAAGATACTGGTTTCTGGAGTGTTGACACTTGCGCTGAGCGCGGCCAGCGGGGCCAGGGCGGATGAGATCGCACAGGGCTTACAGAACGTGCTGGCGAATGTCATAAAGCCGCTCGCGGCGCACACACAGGTGGTGGAAGCGGTGCGGGCCCAGAATGCCGAGACCACGTCCCTGGACCAGGCTGCCATCGATGCGCTGGATGCCCAGTGGCGTGCCGAGGCCGATGCCGGCGGCGGCCCGCTGATCGACCGCGTTCTCGCCGACCCGCTGTCGGCCTTCCTCAAGGCGCAGCAGGACGCCAGCGACGGCCTGTTTGTCGAGGTTTTTGTGATGGATGCCAAGGGCCTGAATGTGGGCCAGAGCGCCATCACAAGCGACTATTGGCAGGGCGACGAGGCCAAGTGGCAGCAGACTTTTCAGGCCGGCCCGGATGCCGCGTTGATTGACGAGATCGATTACGATGACTCGGCGGCCGCGTTCCTGTCCCAAGTCAGCACCGCGGTGGCAGACCCGGACACCGGTTCCGCGATCGGCGCCATTACGGTCGGCGTCAACGTCGAGAAGCTGCCCGAGTGACGCAGTCGCGGCCGCGGCTCCCCGCGATTGTGTGTGTGCTGCGGTGACAGAGTCGGCCACAGGCAAGGGAAGGGAAGGGCGTTGTCCCGTTGCGCGGCGCCTTGAAAGGGAGACATACAAAATCCGGCTGAACCGTTCCATTTGGTCGGAGCAACGCCGGTCGGGCGGGGCTTGGGGCCGCCCCCTGGTCGATCGGCCCCCACCTTCGCGGCGGCAGGGGACAGCCGACCGGCGTTCACAGCCGGGACGCACGTGCTGCTCAAAGCCGGGGCCCGGCGTCGTCGCCACCGCCGGGGCCGGCGACGGCATTCACCAGTTCGTTGAAAAGCTCGAGAAGCCGGTCACGGTGCAAAAGCAGGTCCGTCGAGCGCTCCCGTGCCTGGTCCAGGTCACCCTCTTCCCGCAGACGAAGAATGTCCTCCCCGATTTGGTGCAGCGCAACATGCAGGGAGCCGATGGTACGGTACTCGGGGTATGCCTGGTATTTGCGGCCGGGACCGTCGTACCAGAGGCCCAGCCGGCACATGAGCGGCGAGAGAGCCAAGGGGTGTTTCGCCTCCCGGCTATTGTCCAGCAGTGCCAGCACATCCGCCACCCAGGAGCAGAGCAGCTTGGGGGCAATGATGAGAGGGATGTCCTCATGCGTCCACCCCTTGCGCCCGACCGCGAGCCAAGCCGGGTCGGGTTGCCAGGTCCGGGTCCAGGTCAGGAATTGGTCGGGCGGCATCGGGCGCGCGATGCCGAACCCCTGCGCCAGATCGCAGCCCAGATGGAGCAAGAGAGTGCCGTGTTCCACGCTCTCCACCCCCTCGGCGATCACCGCGCGCCCGAAGGCCTTGGCGAGGCCAATGACGCCTTCCACGATCGCCAGGTCCTCGGGGTCGAGCAGCATGTCGCGGATGAAGGAGCGGTCGATTTTGAGCGTCTGCACCGGCAGGAGCTTTAGGTAAGTGAGGGAGGAATAGCCGGTGCCGAAATCGTCCAGGACCGAGGTCACACCAAGTTCCCGGCAGGCGTCGATCAGGTGATTGAGCCGGTTCATTTCCTTGATAACCGCGGTTTCAGTCACCTCGATCTCGAGACAGCCGTGTGGCGCCTGACCGTGGTTTTTCAGATGGGCCTCCAACCGCTGAACAAAATCCGCCCGCTGCAAGTGCCGGGCGGCAATGTTGACGCTCACCGAGAGTTGGAGGCCCTCGTTGTGCCAGATGGCGAGCTGGCGCAGGGTCTGGGCGATCACCCAGTCGCCGATGGCAACCATGACGTCGGTGTCTTCGATGAGCGGTAGGAATTCGCCGGGGAGCAGAATCCGGTGCCCCGGACGGTGCCATCGGATCAGCGCTTCCGCCCCTACCACAAGACCGCGGCGCATATCCACCTTGGGCTGGTAGTGGAGAACGAACTCCTGGTTAGACAGTGCCTGTTCGATTTGTATCACGGTCTTGCGCTGTTCGCGGGCGGCGACGTCCTGGTCGGTGTCGTAGAAAAAAAAGGCGTTCTTGCCGCGCTGCTTGGCGCTGTACATTGCCTGATCGGCTTGGCGCAGCAGCGTGTCGCAATCGGTGCCGTGGATCGGGAAAAGCGTGACGCCGATGCTGGCCGACACGGTGACGCAATTGCCGTCAATCGTGAAGGGACGCTTGACCGCGTCCAGGATGCGCTGGAGGATGTGGCGACAGTCGGCCTCGTCGGCGAGGTCGGCCAGCAGGATGACGAACTCGTCCCCGCCCAGTCGGGCCGCCGTGTCGCCGCCGCGCAGCTCGCAGCGGAACCGGTCCGCCAGTTCCATCAGCAGGTGGTCGCCCATGCCGTGGCCGTAGGTGTCATTGATCGGTTTGAAGCCGTCCACATCGAGGAAGCAGACCGCAAGCAGCTTGTCGTCCCGCTGGGCCTTGGCGATCGCCTGCTGCATCCGGTCCTGCAGCAGCATGCGGTTCGGCAGGCCGGTGAGGGCGTCGTAATGGGCGATCCGCTCGAGCTCGGCTGCGTGTCGTTTGCTGGCGGTGATGTCGGAGATGACGCCGACGTAATGCGCGGCTTGACCCCGATCGTCCAGTACCGCCGAAATCGTTAGCTGTTCAGGATAGATTTCGCCGTTCTTGCGCCGGTTCCAGACTTCGCCGCGCCAGAGGCCCTGCTCACTCAGCGTCGCCCACATGCTGCGGTAGAATTCGGGCCCGTGGCGGCCCGATCTCAGCAAGCGCGGCGTCTGGTCCACCAGCTCTTCGCGGTCGTAGCCGGTGATCCGGGTGAAGGCGTCGTTCACCTCCAAAATGGTGCCGTCGGGATCGGTGACGACGATCCCTTCCTGCGTGTGTTCGAAGACGCTGGCCAACAGCTTCAGCCGGGCTTCGACCCGCCGGCGTGACGTGATGTCCTGGAAGATGACGGCGAACTGCCCGGGTGCGGGGCGGAACGAGCGGACTTCAAAATGCTTGTCGAGGTCCCGGGAATAATCCTCGAACGCCGCCGGCTCTCCGGTGAGGGTGACCCGGCCGTACCGGTTGATCCAGCTCCGCTCGAGGTTGGGGAAGACCTCCAGCACCCGCCGGCCGATGATGTCCGTGCCCACCAAACCGGTCATCCGCTCGAACGCCGGATTAACCGAAAGGAACCGGTAGTCGCAGGGCTGTCCCGACTCGTCGAGGATGATCTCGTGCAGCGCGAACGCGTTGATCATTTCGGTGAAGAGGGTCCGGTACTTTTCCTCCGAGAGACGGCGCTCGTTTTCGGCGATCGCGGCCTCGGCCCGTTTGCGTTCGGTGATGTCCTGCAGGATTTCGATGGCGCCGACCACGTTGCCGTCCGGGCCGTGGAGCGGAGCGGCGGTGAAGTGCAGCCACCGGCCGCCATTGGGGAAATGGGGAAAAAAGTCCTCCGATTCCATGGCGTTCTCGATGAATGCGGAGGAACGATACCGACCGGGGTAATACCGCTCGATGGTGGAATCGTTGGCCAAATCCAAAATCAGGTCCGCCATGACCGGACGGGGTTCGGGATAGAAGGCGCGCCACTGATTGGTCGTGCCGACCATTTCCGAAGCCGGCACGCCCATCACGATTTCGCAGGCCCGGTTCCAATGGGTGACCCGGTGCTGGGCGTCAATCACGAAGGTGGGCACCGGGCTGCTTTGGATGATCTCGGTGAGTTGGCGCTGTTCTTCATCGTTGGCGACTTTGGCGCGCTTACGGTCAATGATGTTCTGAAGGAATCTAAGGAAGCCGATCACCTCATCCTCCGGGCCGAACAGCTGCGCTGCGGTGAAGTATATCCAATGGCCACCCTCGAGGAATTGCGGGACGAAGCTCTATCACATCGCGGGAAGAAGCTCTATCACGAGGGCGATGGGCAGAACAGCATCGGCGTTGGTCGGGTTGAGGAAAACGACCGCCAGAAGTGTTGCGGTCACGAGAGGAATGGGTGGCGCTGTCACGGTCCATCTCTCTTTATGGCTGCACGTAATGATCTTGAGATCAATACCATCCGAAAAACAATCATTGTGATTGGTTCGGCAAAATAAAACCAAAATTTATTGTAGAAAATGTTGGGCGAGCTTTTGCACGGCACTGCCTTTGAAGGCTTCGCTTCTGGGGGATGGCCACCCTGCTGTTGGTATTGGCTGAGCCTGATCAAGATATCGGAGGGCGTTCCGCCCCTTTTCGGTCACGCAACTTGAGTGGCGGCCGACCTGCACCCTCGCCGATCGTGCCGGATACTGGCCGCCGTCGGGGATGAGGATGTCATTTCCGCGCGGCCGCTCGGGTTTTGTGTACAAGGATCTGTGCACCAAGGCGTCGGCGCGGCACCGCTGATCACGGCGGCCACTGTCGGTCTCAGCCGGTGGCGGTGGGGTCGAGCTTGCGGACCGGCTCCTGGTAGATGGCGTCGAAGTCGGGATCGTCGTCATCCGGGCGTGTCCTAATCATGGCGATGACTTTCCGGTAATCGTCGGCAGCCAGTCGGTGGTCGCCCCTGGCCTCGCAGACCATGTCAAGTCGATCGTGGCCGTTCGCCATCGATCGCCACATCGCCGAGGCCTGCCGCACCGACGGATGCCGCCGTGCCCTCCTGGCACAAGGGGGGGTGTGGGGGGTGATACGAAATCCGGTTGAACCGTTCTGCTTGGTCGGAGCAACGCCGGTCGGTCGGGGCGCGGGCCGCACCCCGGTCGATCGGGAGCGCCCTGTCGCAGGCCCGCGCCTCGACATCGACGGTGTCGCAAAGCTGCACCGCCGATGTTGGGGCGATCGGCCCCCACCTGCGGGGCAAACAGGCAGACCGTGCCGGCCGATCGCCCCAACCTACATGATCGGTGAGCAGCATCCGCAGTCGTCGAAAACCGGAACCAAACAGTCGGATTTCGTATGAAACCCCCAACGCGTCGCAACAGGCGTCACGACTGTCGGCACCATTGGCCGACCACCGCCGCGAAGTGATCCCGCAGGCTCTCGGCCGTCGCCGACGGAAACAGAGCGGTACGATAGGCAAGTTCACCGACAAACCCGTCGGCGGACCGCTCCAAAAACATCAGCATGCGCGCCGGGATATACGCGGTCTCGAGACCGAGCCGACGCACCGTCGCCGGTCCGACCTGCCAGTCCCGTCGCCCTGCGCTCGGCCGGACCTGAACATAGGCATCGGTCAGGCCGGTCAATCCCTGGGTCGGCCCCTGGGCCGGCCCCTGGGCCGGCCCGATACCCCCGAACCGCTCGTCGCGGACCCGGGCGACCGGGATGTTCTGGTGCCGCAACGCCTGGTCCAGGGTTTCCCGAACCGTCCCGAGCAGGCGCGTGCGGTCGCCGCTGCCGGCGCCCTCGGCCACCAGGTAGGTTTCATGGAACAGACAGCCGATCATGCCGAGGGTGTGTCGGAAGGTTCGGTTGGCCAGCGGGACCGAGACCACCGGCGCGTCCGCCTTGATCACCGCCGCCAACGCCTCGGTGAAGGCCGCCAGCAGCAAGACGAACGGCGTGCAGCGGTGACGCTTGGCGGCATCTTCGATCGCCGCACTGTCGGCCGGCCCGATGGCGAGCGGCAGTGCCGCCGCCTGGGACGGCGGTGCCGGGGCCGCCGCGCGCGCGGCGACGGCGTCGAAGACCCGCCGGAGCGTGCCCTCCCAGAACGCGATCCCGTCGGGGTCGGCCCCGCCGGCCCACCAGCGGTCTTCCCACACCGCCAGGTCGGCCGGGCTCGCCGGGCGGTCCGCCGGCCCGGCGCCGCTGCCGTCCAACCGATCGACCAGAGCCTCGACCAGGAGGTCCAAGCCGGTGCCGTCGACCACGATATGGTGCAGGCACACCACCAGCACCTGGCTGCCGTCGTCGAGCCGGCCGAGCCGCACCGTCCAGGGCCACGGCGCCGTGGACGGCGGCAACGGCGCGGCTTGCCAACCGGCGGCCGCAGCCTGCACCTGGTCGATCGACGCCAGGGTCAGCGGTTGCGGTGAGATCGCCGCCGGCGGATGAACGATCTGGACCAGACCGCCGCCGTCCACCGCCCACTGGGTGCGCAAGCCTTCGTGCCGACCGACCACGGCGTCGAGCGCCCGGACGATCGGGTCGGGGCCGGGCAGCCCGGAAATGTGCAGGGCAAGCATGGCGGTGTTGGCCGGATCATCGCCGGTCTTGATCGACTCGTCCCAAAAGAACCGCTGGGCCGCGGTCGCCGGAACCGTGTTCGGCCGACCCTCGATCGGGCTTGGGAGATCGGCGGCCTCCGCCGGGCCGGTCGCGGTGGCGGCGGCCCGGGCGCCGGTGATCGCGGCTGCGGTGCTCGCGACCGTGGCCCCGGCCATCTCGATGGGCGCCCACCCGAGCCGAACGCCGAACACCTCCTCGACCGTCAGGGTCAGCTGCACCGCCATCAGCGAGTCGCCGCCGAGAATGACCAGCGACGCCTCGGGGTCGATCGCCTCGAACGGTCGGCGCAACGCCTGGCCCCACAGCGCGCACACCGCGGCCTCCAGCGGACCGACCCGGTACGCGTCCCGACCGTCCTCGGCGGTCGCCGACCCGGCCGTGATGCCGAGCCGGTCGGCCAGCCCGACCCGCTGCAGCTTGCCGGTCGCCCCCTTGGGCAGTTCGTCCAGCACCACGAAGCGCTGGGGGATCTTGAACGGTGCCAGACGCGCGCCCAAAAAGTTGCGCAACGCCGCCTGGTCGATCTCCTGTCCCGGCTTGGGCACCACGGCGGCGGCCACATCCTCGCCCAGGGACGGATGCGGGACGGCAAAGCTGATCGCCTCGCGCACCGCCGGAAACTCCGCCAACGCCCGGTCGACCTCAAGCGGCGCAATCTTCTCGCCGCCCCGGTTGATCATCTCCTTCAGTCGGCCGGTCAGCGTCAGATAGCCGGCCGCGTCGAGCACTCCCTCGTCGCCGGTGCGAAACCAGCCGTCGGTGTAGGACTTGCGGTTCGCCTCCGGATTGTCCTCATAGCCCGCGGTGACGGACGGCCCGCGGATCACCACTTCGCCCGCCCGGCCGGTCGGCAGCAACGCGCCGTCCGCGTCCATGATCGCGATCTCGACACTGGCGGCCACCCCCACCGCGCCGGCCCGACGCTCCGCCGGCGGCAACGGGTTGCTCGCCATCTGGTGGGTCGCCTCGGTCATGCCGTAGGCCTCCAGCACCGGGACGCCGAAGGTGCGCTCGAGCGACTGCAGCAGCGGCGGCGGCATGGCGGCCGAGGACGAGCGCAGGAAGCGCAGCCGATGGTCCGGCACCGCCCGCGTGCCCGCGGCCAGCGTGTTGTGCACCGCCTGATAGATGGTCGGGACCGCGGTGCACCAGGTCGCCTGGCGGGTCTCCAGCGCATCGAGGATCAGGTCCGGGGTGACGCGGTCGATCAGCTGGATCGACCCACCCGACAACAGCGGCGTCAGGATCGTGCAGATGATGCCATGGATGTGGAACAGCGGCATGACCGACAGCACACAGTCGTCCGGCCCCAGCTGCAGCCAGGCGGCCAGCCGGTCCACCGAACTGGTGATGTTGCGGTTGGACAGCGGCACCCGCTTCGGCTTGGCGGTGGTGCCCGAGGTCGACAGCACCAGCCCGATCTCCTCGGGCGCCGGCGCCGCAGCCGCCGCATCCGTCTCGGCCGGTGTCGCGCGGTCGATCCGGAACGCCCCGGCGCCCTCGTCCGGCCGAGCGACCAGGTGCAGCACCGGCCGGCCGGTCTGTCGCGCCGCCTGCCAGATCGGATGATCCGGCCCCTGATCGGTCAGCACGATCTTGACCGCCGGCACGTCGAGGGCGTCGATCAGTTCGCCGACGGTCAGCCGCTGATTGAGCGGCGCGGTTCCGGCGGCGCAGATCGCCGAAAGGAACGCCGAGGTGGCGAGCGCGCGATCGGCACACAACAGCGCCACGCGGTCGTGCGGGCCGACCCCGGCGTCCGCCAGCACCGCGCCGGTGTCGCGCGCCAGGGCGCCGAGCCGGCCCAGGGTCAGCGGCTGCCCGGCCAACGGCCGCACGAACGCGTGATCGGGGTGCGCGTCGGCCAACCGGACCAGGCGGTCATGAACAGTTTGCGAAACACCGATGCCTGCCATCGAGCCTATCCCTTCGGTCGAGTTTGACGCAACCTGGTCGCCAGGCGATCACCTGCGGGCCCCGTCCGGGTCGTTGAACCGCGCCGCACGATCATCGAAGCGGGGTCGCTGGCGATGGTATTGTGATCTGCCGAAGGCGATCCGGTCTACCGGGGAGACCGCGGTGACTTCCATCACGAAAAGATCGTGGGACTTGAGACCCGTCGCGCGTTCCAGGTCAGGGGCCCCGACCAGGCGTTGCCCCCTGGCCCCCAAGACGTGGGGGTCAAGGAGGGCACCCCCCTTGCGGGGGTGTCGGGGGCAGCGCCCCTGACAACGGCCGTCAGGCCGAACGACGGCGCCGCAGACGCGATCCGCCCCCACCCGCACAGGATCATCTATTGCCACGGCCATTTTCCCGGACAATCGGACGATTTTTATGGAATTCTGCCACGATTATTCTGTCTTGACGCTCGATCATTGGCGTTTTAGCGTGACCATAATGGTTAAGGTTTTCGAAACGGCGGCAGGGGTCGACGGGGATGGACCTTCTCGACCGCTATGAGGTCGCGGAACAGCTCGGCGAGGGCCGCAGTTCGACGGTCTATGCGGCGACCGATCGGCGGCTCGACCGGCAGGTCGCGCTCAAGGTGCTGCGCCGCGACGCGCTCGACGTGACGCCGTCGCTTGCCGAGGAGGTCGAGCGTGAGGCGCGCTGGCTCGGCCGGCTCGCCCACCCGCACATCATTCCGCTGCACGATTTCGGCGAGGCCGGCGCCCACGGGCCGGTCTTGGTGATGCACCGGGCCCAGCGCAGTCTACAGGCCCGGCTTGCCCACGGCCGCCCGAGCCCGGACGAGGTGATCGGGCTCGGCGCCCAGATCGCCGTCGCGCTCGACCATTGCGCCGACGACGGGGTCGCGCACCGCGACCTCAAGCCGTCGAACGTGCTGCTCGGCGGTGGCGGCCATGCCTTCTTGGCCGATTTCGCCTCGGCCGCCGCCTATGACGACGACCGCCGCTGGGGACGGGTCGAGGGCAGCCTGCCGTTCATGAGCCCGGAACAGCTCGCGCTCGGCCACGGCGGCGACGCCGCCGAGACCCCGCCGGCCGGGCGCCGACGCTGCGACCAATTCGCCTTTGGGGTTCTGCTCTATCAACTGCTCACCGGCGCGTTGCCGCACGCCGGGCTCTCCATCGGCCAGCCCGAGGCGATGCAGGCGTGCACCGGGCTGCATGTCCTGATGGGCAAGGAGGTGGTGCCGCCGTCGGCGCGCGATCCGCGCCTGCCCACCGCGGTCGACGAGGCGTTCCGGCGCATGCTGGCGCGCGCGCCCGAGCAGCGCTTCGAGGCCAACCGCGCGGCGGTCGACGCGCTCGACCACGCGCTCGCCAGCGCCAGCGACCGACTGACGCCCAACCAGGCGGTGGTGCGGCCTTTGGTTGGTCTGTGCTGCTGTTCGGCGGTCGATCTGCTGGTCGTCCAGGCACTCGGCCGCCTGCTCAGGGGCTTCGCGGCGGCGCTGATGATCGAAGACCACGCCCGGCCGCCGGCGGAGGCCGACCAGGTCGAACACCGGATGGCCGACGCCGATTTCCTGCTCGTGATCTTCAGCGACCGCGCCGCGCCCGAAATGGCCGAACGGTGCGACTGGCGCTATTGGCTGCGCTTTGTCGACAAGCCGGTGATGACTCTGACGCTCGACAACTGCCGATTGCCGTATGCGCTGTTCGACCGCCCGGTGATCGAGGCCGACCAGCGCGGCCTTGACGCGGTCGCGGGCGAGATCGCCGACCACGCGCGGCGCGCGCTCACCCTGCCGGGCGCGGCCGTGACCACGGCGCTGACGGCGGCGCCGGTTGCGATGACCGGCCCGCCGCCGTCACCGGCCTTGCCACCGATCTCGCGCCCGCCCGCCGAGCCGCTGGCCAACGACTACCCGACCCTGTTCGAAACCGCGCGCCTCCGCCACGCCGAGGATCTGCGCCGCCGCCAACGCGCGCTCGGCGGCTGACCGCCGGCAGCACGGGTCACCCGGCCGGCGGATCGCACAGCGGCGGCGGCACCACGTCCGGTGCAAGCGGGAAATGTGCCAGCGCGTGGGCCCGCAGACGATCGTAGGTGCCAAACAATGTCGCGACGCCATCGACCGCGCACTCGAGCGCCGTCGCGGAGTCCTGCGGATCGGTAATCTACTCGTGGATCAGGCGGTTGCGCAACGCGCGCAGCTCGAGCCACCACTCGACATCGTCGAACACCTCGAGCCGTTCGGCCCGACGGAGCATGTCGGGCACCGGACCGGTCGGCTCCGCGAGCGCGGCACCAGCTTTTCGCCGATCGTGTCCTGCATCCGTGCAAAGCGGGCGACGAACGCCTCGATCAACATCGGGTCGTCAGTGTCGTCGTCGAGCCGCGCCAGGTACGCCGGGGCGGCAACCAAATCGGCAATTCGATCGCGGCTGCGCAGCAACCCGACGCCGATCCGATGAACGACCTCGAGCGTCTGTCACAGCCGGTCGCTTGCCACCTCACCGCTCCCGCCCGTATCGGTCACAGCACGATCCCATGGGCCCGCCCCTCGGCGACGCACGGGTTCGGCTGCGTTGTCGGGTCCTCGACCAGAAGATCGATCTTCTGGTCGCCGAGCGCCAAGATCAACCGCGTCTCCAACCGCAGCGCCCGCCCAAGACGATCGGCGACCGGCGCCGGACAATCGATCAACAGATCGATGTCGCCGCCGCGCCGCGTCGGTGCGCGATCCGAACGGCACCACCCGCGCTTCGTGTCCGAACTGCTCGGCCGCCAGCCGACGGATCGTCGCAACCTCGTGGTCGATCAACCTCATCCGCTTGATCCTTTGTCGCGCAATGGGTCGTCATCCAGAGTATGCTCCTTCTCCCTCCCCCCGAAGCCTCGCGAACGCGCGGAAGGCCGGTGTCGATCGATTCGGTCATCGACAACCATGACAATCATGTTAGTGTCAGGCGAAGGAGGCAAAATGAACGCAATCCAAAATGGCCTGCGCGGCATCTGGTTCCGATTGGTGATATCAGATCTTTCGACGGCGGCAGTCTTGACGCTCGTGGTGACCTGCCTGCTCCGGGACCAGCTGACCCTAGAAACTGAGAGCAGCATCGAAATTGAAACTGGGTACTTTGCAATCATTTTTCTAGCAATGTTACCGTTTGCATTTTGCGCAAACGCATTCGGCTGGTTCATTTTTGGGTGGATTCAAAAGCTTATTGAAAAGCATCTGATTATGTGCCACCTCCTCGGCAGCGTCATCTCAGGCGTTGACCCAGTCAGACTTTTTCAGTATTTTGGTATCACCAAGGACACTTATAAGATTTTTGTCAGTCGATGTTACTATTTTGGGATATTGGCCAGAGACCCGATTTTTCGGCAGCTTGACCACATCGAGGGAATTAAGGTTGCGGCAAGAAACTTTTCAGCTCTGATTCTAATTATATATCCGATCGCAAGACAATTTGGCATTGATTTGCCATGGCTCAATCAGCCATTCATCTATCTCCTTGGGGCAGTGCTATTTATTATCTGGATTTTAGTTTCTATATATCACCATCTAAGCCTGCTCGGACGCATGTATTTCTTATCGTACCATGTTTTCGGGATGGGCAGGTGGGTCGGTGAGGGCGACTGGGGAACGCTGCTAAGAAAAATGAACAGACTTTCGGCCGAACGCAAATAGCAGCCGGTCGCGACACCAACGCCGTCGGGCGCGCGTCACCACGGCCGCCGTTCGCGCCGGAGACCGCATGGGCTCTTGCACCCATCCGGCGGCGTCGGTATCGATGGCCCGCGCATGGCCACCCGAACGCCGGAGGGCTCGGCCCGGTGAGAACGATTGCCCATCTGTCGGACCTGCACTTCGGCCGGATCGCCGGTCGGGTCGCCGACGAGTTGGTCCAGGATCTGGCCGCGCTTGCCCCCTCCCTCGTGGTGATCAGCGGGGACTTGGTCCAGCGCGCCGGGCCGAACCATTTCCGGGCGGCGCGCGCCTTCCTCGATCGCCTGACCGGGCCGGTGGTGATCGTGCCGGGCAACCACGACATCCCGGCGTTCAACCTGTTCCTGCGCTTTGCCCGGCCGTTCGACCGCTACCAGCATTTCGTCCATCCCGAGCTGAACCCGGTCCATGTCGATCACGAGATCGCGGTGATCGGGGTCAACACCGCGCGCTCGTGGGTGCTCAATTTCGCCCACGGGCGGATCAACAGGCGCCAGATCGCCTGGGTGAAGGACGTGGTCGCCGGCCTGCCGCCCCAGATGTTCAAGATCCTGGTGACCCACCATCCGTTCCTGCCGCCGCCCGATGCGCCATCGACCAGGCTGGTCGGGCGGGCCCGGCTCGCGGTGCCCGAGTTCGCGCGCGCCGGGATCGATCTGATGCTGGCGGGCCATCTCCACCGCGGCTATGCCGGCGACGTCGCCGACCACCATGGCGAGGTCGAGGGCTCGATCCTGGTCGGCCACGCCGCGACCGCGACCTCGACCCGGGTGCGCCGGGAACCGAACAGCTACAGCTTGATCTCAATCGCGCGCGGCGACCGGGTCCGGGTCACCTTCGACGCCCGGACATGGACCGGCGAGCGATTCGTCCAAGGCTGGCGGCAGAGCTTCGAACGGTCCGGCGACCGCTGGGCCTCGGTCGCCGCGACCCCGCCGCCGGCGGCCGCGGCGGCGCGGGCGAGCCCGGTGCCGGTGGGCGCGCCGACCACCGCCCCGGCGGCGCCGGCGGCGAGGCCGCTGGCCGCGGTGCCGGCGCCCTAAAGGCGGGTGGCCCCGCCCGTCCCACCCCCGACACCGCGCGGAGGCGGCGCATGACCGACTGGGCGGTCTATGCCTGCCGGCCGGACTTGAGCCGCGGGCGCCTGATCGACGAACCCTCGAGCCCGACCCGCTCGGTCTACCAGCGCGATCGCGACCGGATCGTCCATTCGGGCGCGTTCCGCAAGCTCGAGTACAAGACCCAGGTCTTTATCTTTCATGAGGGCGATTATTACCGGACGCGCCTGACCCATTCGCTCGAGGTCGCGCAGATCGCGCGCTCGATCGCGCGGGTGCTGCGGCTCGACGAGGACTTGGTCGAGGCGATCGCGCTCGCCCACGACCTCGGCCACACCCCGTTTGGCCACGCCGGCGAGGCGGCCTTGGCGCACGCGATGGCGCCGTGGGGCGGCTTTTCGCACAACGACCAGACGGTCCGGGTGGTGACCCGGCTGGAACAGCGCTACGCCGCGTTCGACGGGCTCAACCTGACCTGGGAAACGCTCGAGGGCGTGGTCAAGCACAACGGCCCGCTGATCCCGGAAACCCCGGCGCGGCCGCTGACCCCGACCGTGCGCGAGGTCCAGGCGGTGTGGGACCTCGCGCTCGACAGCCAACCCGGGCTCGAGGCCCAGGTCGCGGCGCTCGCCGACGACATCGCCTACACCAACCACGACCTCGACGACGGGCTGCGCGCCGGCCTGTTCAGCCTCGACGAGGTCGCGGACCAGCCCTTGGTCGGGCCGATCCTGGCCGAGGTGCGCCGCCGCCACCCGGACCTCGCCGCGCCGCGGGTGATCCACGAGACGATCCGGCGCCTGATCGACCATATGGTCTCGGACCTGTTGGCCGAGACCCGGCGTCGGCTCGCCGCGCTCGCCCCGGCGTCGCCCGAGCAGATCCGCCGCGCCGGGCGCGCGACCGTCGCGTTCGGCGCGGACCTGGCCGACCAGGAACGGCGACTGCGGCAGTTCTTGTTCCAGCGCATGTACCGCCACTACCGGGTCAACCGGATGATGAGCAAATCGGCCCGGGTGGTGCGCGACCTGTTCGCCCTGTTCATGGCCGAACCGAACTGCCTGCCGACCGCCTGGCAGCCGCCGCCGGGCGGCGACGACGATCCCGCCCGGGCCCGGCTGGTCGCCGACTATATCGCCGGCATGACCGACCGCTATGCGCTGATCGAGCACGGCCGGCTGTTCGACCTCGCCGGCCGCAGCTGAAGCCGCCGGCGCGAAACGGCAACCGACTGTCTTGCCGGTCAAGCAATTCTCTTGGGTGCGTCGCGGCGTATTCGCTCTGTTGGGGTTTACACCCCAACGATTGCGTCTTAACCATTGGGGTGCAAACCCCAATCATCCTTGCTCGAAGACACTCGAAGACCAGTCTCTGCCCTGCGGTCGCTCCTCTCCGTTCCCCGCCCCCCGGAAAATGCCGACAT
Organism: Azospirillaceae bacterium; assembly: GCA_028277115.1. Classification (GTDB taxonomy): domain Bacteria; phylum Pseudomonadota; class Alphaproteobacteria; order Azospirillales; family Azospirillaceae; genus JANQHG01. Next base: position 2,321 of record JANQHG010000254.1, on the reverse strand, counting down.
CGAACCGGTGCCAGCGCACCTGAGAGACGTTGACTTGGGCGCATTGCTGATGGACATTAGGTGCGCAAACTTCTCCAGCAATCTTCGTAACAGGGCGTACATTTATTATTGAAATACGTAAAAGTCTCACATTCATTGGTATGCTTACATCTTGCGGGTACAGGAGAGGCTGATATGGCAGAGCTGGTACGGGTGTTCCTCTCATCGACCAGCAAGGACCTACAGCGCGTCCGCGACGCGGTGATCCGGGGGCTGCGCAAGACGAGCGATATCCATGTCGTCGGCATGGAAGATTTCCCAGCGCACGACGCATCGGCGGTCGAGACCGATGCCCGCTATCTCGACGGCTGCTCGCTCTTCATCGGTCTCCTCGGACCGCTCTACGGCAGCACGCCGACCGATCAGCCCGGCGACACATCTTATACCGAGCGCGAATACGAAGAGGCGACACGTCACTGCCTGCCACGGTTGATGTTTCTGACCGACGACGACTTCCCGGTCCCGCAACGCCTGTTTCGAAGCGAACCGTCGTGGAAGCTCGAGCAACAGGACCAGTTCCGGCGTCGTGTTTCGGGCACCCATGTCGTCGGGGTCTTCACTGCCTCGGACAAGCTCGCGACCGACGTCGTCACCGCCGTCTCCAAATGGCGCATCGACCAAGCGGCCGGAGAGAATACCCGATCACAGAAACCCCCGTCACCGAAACCGAAGGTGGACCTCACCCCTTGGCTCGATGCTCTGATCCAACGCACCGGCCATATCGCGATCAGCGGCATCGGCAGCGGCGTCGGCCGCACCCGCGACGCCGCGCGCTATCCGATCGAACAGCTCTACACGACCCTGCGCAGCCGCGGTGACGCCGAGGCCGACGCCCCGGACCGGTCGCTGACCCTGGGCGACCTGATGTCCCGGTCCCGCCGGCTGTTGATCGAGGGCCAACCGGGCGCCGGCAAGACCACCTTCCTTAAATTGGCCGCGACCGTGCTGGCGCGCGACTGCCTGGGCCGCCCGGGGCCGCAGGGCGGCCACCGGCAGGACCATTGGAGCGAGGAGGGCTGGCGATTTCGGCAAAATGGGGGCTGGACGGCCCCCCGCGGTTGGGAGTCGCAGACCGAGCATCCCAATCGGCCGGTGACGGGCGTGTCCTGGTATGAGGCGATGGCCTATTGTCGCTGGCTGAGCGCCGAGACCGGACGAGCTTTCGGACTGCCGACCGAACGAGAATGGGGCGCGGCGGCGACCCCGGACGGCCGGACCTATCCGTGGGGCGAGCCGGCACCCGATCCGGAGCGGGCAAACTTCGCCAAGAAGTTGGGAGAACCAAATGTCGGTCATCCCACGCCGGTCGGCATTTACCCGGCCGGTGACGGTCCCGATGGCCATTGCGATCTGGCCGGCAATGTTTGGGAGTGGTGCCGAGACGTCGAAGCTGCCGGCCTTGAGGATCGGGTCGAACGGTATGGGCCTACCAAGGCCCTGCGAGGCGGGGCTTGGAACGACCCGGCTGGGACGCTCCGGGCCGCTGGTCGCAACGGGGACCGCACCCCGCGCCGGAGCGGCGTCGTCGGCTTCCGCGTCGCCGCCGCCGACGCGAACACGGTTGAGCATTGATTTTGTTGAATCTTTAGCGACCAGGGGCGAAGCCCCTGGTCGCTGTAATTTGTGGCGAACTGACCAATCTGTCGATCTGATTGACGGTTTTGTCGGTTTTCCTTACACGATGTCGGATGCTTGTCACGCGCTGGGTCAGGTTGCCGCCATGCAGGTCTCTCTGTCCGAAGCGGCCGTCATTCTTGGTCAGTTCGGGCGGCAGGTCCGCACCCTGATCAAGACCGGCCGCTTGCCGGCCCGCAAGGAGAGCGGTCGCTGGACCATCGCCGGCTGGTAGGTCGGGGCGCGGGCCGTACCACGGTCGATCGGGTGCACCCTGTCGCCGGCCCGCGCCCCGACAGCGGCGTTGCCGCAAAGCAGCACCGCCGATGTTGGGGCGATCGGCCCAGACCCGCGAGGCAAACCGGCATGCCGTGCCGGCCGATCGCCCCAACCTACCGGACGGTCTATATCCGAACCCGTGTTATTTGATTTGGCGTCACGCCTTTTCACCGGAAGGCGGGCGGCAGGCTTTGGCCGATCGGGTGGTCCATCCTGCCGATTGGCTGGCCCGCGAGCGCCGCCTGTCGCTCAAACACCCCAGGGCGTCGGCGCGGAGCACCGACCGGGCCGTCACCTATCTGGGTCATCGTGTGTCGCGTGCCGGCATTTCCTGACCGAAGCAGGCGTGCTCCGGCGTCGGCGCATCGTTGCCCCACGGATACCGGTGA
>JANQHG010000159.1 GCA_028277115.1 Azospirillaceae bacterium | reverse complement strand
ACCCGTCGATCCACACCCAGCGCTGCCCGGCCGGCGAGGCGGCGCGCGCCGCGTTCGACGCGATGGAGCAGGCGCGCTGCGAGGCGCTGGGCGCCCGGGTGATGGCCGGGGTCGCCGACAATCTGGGCGCGGCGTTGCAGGACCGCTATCTGCGTCTCCAGTTCGACCGGGTCACCGAACGCGCCCAGGCGCCGCTCGCCGACGTACTGCGCCTGCTGGCGCGCGAGGCGTTGACCGGCGCGCCGCCGCCGCCGGCCGCCGCCGAGGCGGTGTCGTTGTGGCGCCCCCACCTGGCGGAGCGACTCGACGCGCTGTGGCCGGCCCTGGCCGGCGCGCTCGCCGACCAGGAGAGCTATGCCCGGATGGTGCGGCGGATGCTGGCCGTGCTCGACCTGGCACCGCCGAGCGAGCCCGAGCCGAACGACGACGCCGACGCCGAGACCGGCGACGAGGAGGCGAGTGAGGAGCCGACCGACGGCCAGGCGCGCGGCGGCGAGCGGGGCAGCGATGCGTCGGATCAGTTGCTCGGCGGCGACACCGAGCCGAGCGACGGCGCCGAGGAGACCGACGGCGGCACCGACCAGGCCGAAACCGAGACCCAGCTCGGGCCCGAGGGCGGGGACAGCGACGCGGCCCGGGAGCGCCGGCCCCCGGAGGCCGGCCCCGACGACGGCACCGACCCCAACGTCTACCGCTGCTACACCCAGGCGTTCGATGAGGTGATCGAGGCCGAGCGTCTGTGCGAGCCTGAGGAGCTCGGCCGCCTGCGCTTCCAGCTCGACAGCCAGTTGCAGAACCACCAGGGGATCATCGCGCGTCTCGCCAACCGGTTGCAGCGCCGGCTGATGGCCAAGCAGGCGCGCGCCTGGGAGTTCGACCTTGACGAGGGTCTGCTCGACGCCGGCCGCCTGGCCCGGGTGGTGGTCGACCCGGTGATGCCGCTGTCGTTCAAGCGTGAGCGCCAGACCGAGTTCCGCGACACCGTGGTCACCTTGCTGATCGACAATTCGGGGTCGATGCGCGGCCGGCCGATCACGCTGGCGGCGATGAGCGCCGACATCCTGGCGCGCACGCTCGAGCGGTGCGCGGTCAAGGTCGAGATTCTTGGCTTCACCACCCGCGCCTGGAAGGGCGGGCGGCCGCGCGAGGCCTGGATCAAGGCCGGCCGGCCGAACAACCCGGGCCGGCTGAACGAGCTGCGCCACATCATCTACAAGCCGGCCGGGGCGCCGTGGCGGCGGGCGCGCAAAAACTTGGGACTGATGCTGCGCGACGGCCTTTTGAAGGAGAACATCGACGGCGAGGCGTTGTTGTGGGCCCACCAGCGCCTGCTCGGCCGCCCGGAACAGCGGCGGATCTTGATGGTGATCTCGGACGGCGCGCCGGTCGATGACAGCACCTTGTCGGTCAATGCCGGCAGCTATCTGGAACGCCACTTACAGCAGGTGATCAAGCAGATCGAGACATCGTCGCCGGTCGAGTTGGTCGCGATCGGGATCGGCCACGACGTGACCCGGCATTACCGCCGCGCGGTGACCATCGTCGATGCCGAGCAGCTGGGCGGCACCATGATGGAGAAGCTGGCCGAGCTGTTCGACGAGGCGCCGCGCCCGCGCGCCATCCCCCGGCGGCTGTGGGCCCGAGAGGCGGCATGCCCATGATCGGCGATCCCCCCGCGGCATCGCCCACCGTCCCCCGGCCGCCGCCGGTCCGGCTGCGCTGCTGGCGACCGAACGGCAGGCGCGCCTCGACGAGCGGTTTGGCTGGGTGGTCGTCACCGTGATCTTGTGCAACTCAAACGCCGAGCCAGGGCGTGGCATTGAACAGCGCCGAAACCGCGTCATAAACATGGCGCACCGAGGCCAGGCGTAAGGCCTCGGGCTCCGCGACGATCCAGATCTCGACCAAAATCCCCAGATTGAAGTCCGGGCAGACCCGCCGGACCTGATCGTCGAGCAGCGGCGAAAAGGTCGGCAGCAGCGTCACACCACCGCCGAGCACGGTCGCGCGGTGCAAGGCCGACGAGGTCGGCCAGGTCGCGACCGGCGGCCGGCCGCGGTCATCGATCAGCGATCGCCACGGCCGGCACGCCGGATGAACCTCATAGCTTTCGTGGTTGAGCAACGGCACCTCCGCAAGGGCGCTCCACCCGTCCACAGGCCCGTGCGCCGCCAGATAACGCGCGCCCGCCATGAGTTCGAAGGTCATGGCGCCGATCTTGCGCGCCTGCGCCCACGCGTGGCGCGGGATTGCCGCCCCCGGTTCGAGCAGCATAATCTCGAGATCGGCGGGGCTGCCGAGCCGGACGAACCTGACCGCCGGCAGTTTGGTCGTCGGCCCCGGCCCGAGCGCGGTCGCAAGATCGGCGCCGCGCGCCGACAAAGCCGGGCCGAGCAGATAGGTCGCAATCCCCTCGGTGGTCGCGATCGTCACCGTGTCGCCCAGGCCGCCGGCCCCGTCCAATGCGCGCTCAAACCGCGCGATGGCGGTGCCGGCGTTGCGGGCGAGCGCGACCAAGGCCTGCCCCGAGAGCGACGGAACCGCACCGCTCGCACGCCGGATGAACAAGGGACACCCGCACCGGCGTTCCAACGCTCCGACCCGACGGCTGACGGTCGCCTGATCGATCTTAAGGGCGCGCGCGGCTTTCTGAAAAGACCCGAACTCGGCAATCGCCAGGATCAGCCGAACGTCGTTCCAATCGAGCTCCGACCACCGATGCATCAGCGCATACCCCCATGCCGCCCGTCGCGACTGGCAGGGTGAGTGGCGGGCGTCCATAGTGCCGTCGCGCCCCCGCGCCGTCGAGACGGGCCCGGCGATCGGGCCCGGCACCGGCCCGGTCGTCGGGCGGCTGAGCCGTCTCGATGTCCCCCGGCCACTGGCTGCCCGCGACATCGATAACATTTCTATTGATTGTGGTCAGGCCGTCCCTCACCGGTGCTGCCGTCGGGTCATCGACCGGTCGGCCGGCGGCGCGACCCGGTCCCCGCGTCCCGCCGCTACAGAGGTTCTTCGAGAGGTCGTCCAGAATGCCGCCTGATCCGACCGGGCCGACCACCGCGACAAGCCTGACTGAGTTCGAGGTCACCAACGGTGACAAACGGCAGACCATCGTTCTCGAGGCCTATCTGCTCAACTCCCTGTACGACATCGCCGCGCGGGAACGCTGCCGCATCAATCAGCTGGTCGAGACCATCGCCCGCCATGATCGCCAACTGCCGCTGTCGTATCGCTTGTGGGTGTATGCGGTCGGTTACTACCGGGATCTTGCCGAGGCGGATCAGTCGGGTCAGGACGGCGGTCGGGCCGCGACCGGCCGCGGGGGACCGGCGCTGCTTGACGAGGTGTTGAGCGCGCTCGCTGCCGAGGTCAACACCCCGGTCGTACCAAATCCGGGCGTTCACTTCCGGATCTGGTATCGGACCGTGGCCGCGGCCCGCGCCTCGTGGCGCGCAAGCCCAGCGGCGATTGAGCGGATCCGGCAAATGGCCGGCCCGCGCCATAGCGTGCCGGCCGCTGTTGCCGCCGGCACCGACGCCCGGTCACCGCTTCGAACCGCAAAGCGGCGGCGCGGCAGGCACGTTAACGCGTGCCTGCCCGACGGGTTTGACCGGGCCGGCTCTGTTTGGTCAACCGACCCGCCGGTGTGCGCCTCCGCCCCCGCGGCATCTACGCCGCGCGCCATTCGGTCAGGAAGGTTTCGACCCCCTCGATCAGGGTCGAGGACTCGCCATTGAGCGACTTGGCCGCGCCCAGCACCTCGGAAGCGCCGCTGCCGGTGGTGTGCGCCGCTTCGCCGATGCCGCGGATGCTGTCGCTGACCGCCCGGGTGCCGTGGGCCGCCTCTTCGACGTTGCGGGCGATCTCGCGGGTCGCCGCCTGTTGCTCCTCCACCGCGGCGGCAATCCCGCCGGCGATCTCGTCGAGCCGCTGGATGGTCTGGGTGATCGTGCGGATTGCCCCGACCGCGGCGCCGGTTTCCTCTTGGATGCTGGTGATCTGGCCCTGGATGTCCTCGGTCGCGCGGCTGGTCTGGTTGGCGAGCGACTTGACCTCCTGCGCGACCACGGCAAAGCCCTTGCCGGCCGCGCCGGCGCGCGCCGCCTCGATCGTCGCGTTGAGCGCCAACAGATTGGTCTGCTGGGCGATCTTCGAGATCAGTTGACTGACCTCGCCGATCCGATCGGCGGCGGCCTTCAAGGTTTCGACCTGGGTATTGGTGTCGACCGCCTGGCGGCTGGCGTCCCGGGCGATCCGGGAAGCCTCGTCTACCTGACGTGCGATCTCCTGGATCGAGCTCGACAGCTGTTCGGCCGCCGCCGAGACCTGTTGGACATTGTCGTCGGCCCGCTCGAACGCCGACCCGACCGCCTGGGCATTGCTCGCGGTGCGCTCGGCCGCCGCCGACACCGTTTCGGCCGAGCGCGCCATTTCGCCCGACGCCGTGCTCATGGTCCGCGCGACCGTCTTGACCTTGTCTTCGAACAGATCGGTCAGACGCAACAACCGGGTGATCACGGTCCAGCTCAACAACGCGCCATAATATGTGCCGCTCTGGTCGAAGATTGCGTCGATCTTGAGATCGAAGATCTCGGGTCCAAGCTTGATCTTGGCGGTATGCGGCAAATTTTTCGGGTCGGCCAAAAGAACCCGGATCCGATCCGGGACCTTGTGGAAATGGTCGATGGTCTTGCCGAGCAGCTGATCCGTCGGCACCGGGATGTGGTCTTGCAGCCGGGTCAAGGTGTCGACCGCGGTCTGGTTGATGTAGGAGATTTTGAAATCGTCCCGGACATCGCACATCATCACGTTGATCGGCAGGTGCTGGAGCATGACGTCGCCGACGAACGCCTTGACCACGCTGTTGCGCAGGTCTTTGAGCGCCCCGGCCATCTTGCCGATTTCGTCGCTGCGCCGTCCTTCGACGACCGATACGTCGATCGCCCCGGCAGACAGTCTCGCCATCGCGTCGGTCAGCCGGCCGACCGGCCGGGCGAGCGAGCGCGCGATGCCGACCGCAATCGCCGCCGCCGATACCACCGCGATCACGGCGATGAACAGCATCGTGATTTCCATCTGGCGAAAGCTCGCCTCGGCCTTCGGCCCGATCCGATCCTGGGCCGCCGCCAGAGCCTCGCCGATCCGATCGAGCTCGTCGTCCATTCGCGGGCCAAGGGTGTCGAGCTCGGCGTAAAAGCGTGCCGGCGCATCGCTGTCGATCGCCGACAGGAACGCCCGTTCATAGGCGGCGAGCGACGTATCAAAGGTTGCAAGGGTGGCGAACGCGTCCTGGTCGGTGATCAGCGTGCGCACATCATCCTCGAGGTCGTGAATCTCGGCGACCTCGGCGCTGACCTCGTCGATCTTCGACCGGTTGCCGGTGGCGCGAAACGACAGGGCGGCGAGCCGCGCCTCGAGCAGGTCCTCTTGTATCTCCGCGATCAACTTCGTCTGGCGCGCGATCGACCGATAGGTGGTGAACAGCTCCGCCCCTTCTTGACCAACCCACACGGCCGCGCCCACCGCGACCAACAACAAAACCAAGACCGCGCCAAAGCCGAGGTAGAGACGGCGAGCGATCGACATCGACTGTGCCCTCCGATGCCATCCGGGCCTCCCGCGTCCGGGCGATGACGGGCCGGTGGCGAACATAAGAAGATTGCGAACCAACGAGAATGAATGGTTGCATGAGGTGCGCCAATCAGGACAACCCCGCACGTTGCCGCGCACCGATGTTCTTGCGTGCCGACAATCGGAGGTCTGCGTTGCAAAATGCACCGCTGAGGAACGCGGCCGCCGCGCCGAAGCCGACCCAGGCGGCGGTCGATGCGACCAGCGCGACCGGCACGCCGAGGGCGGCCCGCTCACAGCGCCGCGTTCTCTTCGGCCCGCAAGCGTCGGGTGACCGCGACATAGGCGCGCATCACCGCATTCTCCGGCGCGACCCCGATCAACTGGCCGTTGGTCCGCGAGACCACCGGCACCCCTTCGCCGATGAAGGTCTGCAGGCGATCCATCGCTTCGGCGATCGAGGTGGTTTCGTCGAACTGGATCGGCGACGGCCGGGCGGCCGTGTGGGCCGGGGCGGTCTGGTTGTGTCCGAGCGCGTCCGCCAGGCTGAGGGTGCCGACGTAACGGCCGTGGTCGTCGACCAGGATCGCCTCGGCGCGGCCGGCCCGGGCCAGGCGGGCGACCACGGTCGCGATCGGTTCGTCCGGGGCGCCGCGCGGCGCGTCGTCCACGACAAAGTCGACCAACCGGGTGTTGGCGAGCACCGCCTCGTCGCGGCCGATCGAGAAATCGAAGCCTTTTTCGCTCAGTTGGACGTCGGCGAGCGAACGGCCGAACAATCGGTTGCCGACCAGGTTGGCGAACACGACCGCAAGCATGGCGGCGATCGTCAGGTGGTAGTTCTGGGTCAGCTCCAAGACCATGACGATGGTGGTCAAGGGCGCCCCCATGACCGCGCTTGCGACCGCCATCATGCCCGAGATCGCATAGGGCACGATCCCGGAGTGCGGGATCGGGGTCCAGTCGGCGACCACCCCGCCGAACAGGGCGCCGAACAGAACGCCGATCAGGATCGACGGGCTGAACACGCCGCCGGCGAAGCCGAAGCCGAGGCACAGCGCGGTCATCGCGGTCTTGGCGACCACCAGGACCGCAAGCTCGACCAGGGTGAAGGCGTCGGGGATGGTGGCAAAGCGCAGAACCTCGGTGCCCTTGCCGAGGATCTCGGGAAGGGCGAGCGCGACCGCGCCGAGGCCGAGGCCGGCGAGCGCCGGCCGCAGCGCCGGCGGGATCGGGCTTGCGTTTGCCGCCCGGCCGGTCGCACGCAACAGCCGCATGAACGCGACCGCGACCAGGGCCGCCAGCGCGCCCTCGAGCGCGAACAGCACGAATTCATGGCCGTGCTCGACCCCGTCGAACGGGACGATGAACAAAGGCTCACGGTCGAACACCACCGCGGCGATGACATAGCCGGTGGCCGCGGCGACCGTGGTCGGCGCGAACGCCTGGAGCGCGTAATGGCGCAGCACGACCTCGTGGGCGAACACCAGGCCGGCGATCGGGGCATTGAAGGCGGTCGAGATCGCCGCCGCGACGCCGCAGGCGATGCAGACCGCCGACGCATTGGGCAAGCTGCCGGCGACCCGGCGGACGAGGTGTCCGATCAGGGTGCCGAGATAGACCATCGGCCCGTACTGGCCGACCGAGGCGCCGGCGCCGAGCGACACCACCGCGGCCAGGCTCGAGACCATGCCGCCGCGCACCGAGCCCGGCGGCCGGCCGGTCTGGGCGGCGATCACGCTGTCGACCGGCCCGAGCGGCCGGCGTTCGGGGGTCAGCCACCGGATCGCGCACCCGACCGCGAGGCCGCCGAGGCCCGGCACCGCCACGGTCGCCGCCGCGACCAGCCACGGTGCATCTTCGAACAGGATGCGGGCCCGTGGCGAGACCAACAACACATCGTTGAGCCACCCGACCGCATCGACGAAGGCAAGCGCCAACAGCGCGACCACGGTCCCGATCAAGACGGCGAGCAGACTGACGCGCCCGATCCCGACCACCAGCCCGACCTCGGCGCTCATGTCTCCTCCCCGGCCTGCGAGGCCGTCTCGGTCGCCCATGGCCAGGCGGCCAGGGGCCGCACCTCCGGGCGGTGGAGTCGCGGGCACCGGCGGCCGGACGGCGCCGTCGTCGCCCGCGCCGTTGCTTCGGGGCGACAGGCGGGCCGCGACGTCGAGGTTTTGGTCAACCAGACGGTCGGTGTTGACGGTCAGCGTGACCATGCTGCGGTTGGCAAACACGATCAACAGGCCGAGCAGCACGACCGGTACGGTCGGCACGATCCGGCCGATCAACCCGGGCCCGGGCCTTTGAACACAGCGGTGTCTCAAGGGCTTGGTCGAGCAAGCCGGTCATGGCCACGGCACTTGGTCCGAGTGCGGCGGCACAGGGCGGCCGGGGCCGCCGGGCATGTCACCCATGCCCTGATGCACTCTTTTACGGACAGTCCGCAAGCATCGGATGCCGGCAGCGGTCGCCCCGGCCGAACACCGGGACCGGGCGGTGCGTTGCCATCAAGCGTCGCGCGGTCGGTGGCGCGTCAATCTTCGGTCAGGTGGCGACGCAGGACCGCATTGAGCACGCCGTTGCGGTGATGGCCGAGCGGCCGGAGCCGGGCTGCGGGATCGCGGCCGAGGGTCATGGTGACGCGGCCCCACCGGCGTGCGACGACCAAGCGCTCGGGAGCGGCGAGCACGGCGCGCGGCGGCGCGGGCAAGAACTGCTCGCAATAAAAGAGCATTTGGTGGCGGGTCCGAAAAAGGCGCCACCGGCTCTTTCGGCGTCGATGTCGGCATGCGGTCCCCCCCGGGCCGGACTGGGTGGCACCCGCGGATCGAAAGTCGGCCGATTTGGTCGACTCCGGCGCATGCTCGGCAGTGCGGCAATCCGTAGAGACTCGTATTTGGGAAGTCCTGAATATTGAACTATTCAAAAATGCAACTGAACCCGGAATGCTATCTTTTTTGTGATGATTTTTTCGTATCTCCAAATCATATTGATGGCGGGGTGGTGGTGTTTGGGTGGTTTTATAATGTACTCAGCCAATCGCATCCGACGACGGTACGCGCGTTGGGGTCACGGCGGCGGTCGGTCGGGCTTGGGGCCGGCCGGGGGCGGTCGGCCGCCGCGGTCGAACCGCGGCGGCGAGGAAGAGGTCGGCGTTGATGGCCTCGCGGGGGGCGAGCGGCGGTTTCGACGCTTGGTCGAGGACGCGGTTCACGGCATTTTGATGGTCCGCCCGGACGGTCGGGTGATCTTCGCCAATGCGGCGGCGCGCCGCCTTTACCGTGCTGCGCAGGGGACGGCGCCGATCCCGGTCGATCGGGCGGCGGCGGCGATCGGGGCGGGCGAGCGGGCCGCCGATCCCGGCCTGCCGCCGCTGTCGGCGTTGGTCGCGACCGAGGCATGGCCGCAGGTGGCGGCGCGCTTGACGGCGTGCCTGGACGGGCGGGTCGATGCCGAGACGCTCCGGGTGCCGGGCCGACGGCGGGACGGCGGCCCGGCCGCGCTCGAGATCTGCGTCGGGCTGGTCGCCTGGGACGACCGGCCGGCGCTCCACGTCAGCCTGATCGACGTTTCGGCGCGCGCGGCGGTCGAGGTACGGCTGCGCATGCTGTCCCAGGCGATCGAACAGCTACCGGCCGCAGTGGTGATCGCCGACCATGCCGGTCGGGTCGAGTATGTCAACGCCCGCTTCACCGAGGTGAGCGGCCTGCGACTCGGCGAATTCGCCGGGCCGGCGCCGCGTCTTTTAACGTCTCCGCTGATCGGCGACCACCAGTTCGCCGACATCTGGGCGACCATCACCGCGGGCCGGCCGTGGCGCGGCGATCTGTTGGGCGAGACCCAAACCGGCGACCACATCTGGGAGCGGACCTCGATCAGCCCGATCCTGGACACCGACGATCGGATCAGCCATTTCGTCGCGGTCAAGGAAGACGTCACCTTGCGCAAGGCCTATGAACAACAACTGCTGTTCCAGGCCAACTTCGATCCGCTGACCGGTCTGCCCAACTGGGCGTTGGCCCAAGACCGGCTCGGCCAGGCGATCAGCCAGGCGCGTCGTCACGGCCATTCGAGCGGGCTGATGGTGATCGACCTTGATCATTTCCAGCGGATCAACGAAAGCGCCGGGCACGGCACCGGTGATCGCCTGCTGGTCGAGGTCGGGCGCCGGCTGCGCGCCCGCTTGCCGGACGAGGCGACGGTGGCGCGGCTCGGCGGTGACGAGTTTGCGGTGATCGTGCCGCGGGTGGGCGCGGCGCGCGACTTCGATCCGTTGGCCGCGGCGGTCGGGGCTGCGATCGAGCCGGCGGTGACGATCGACGACCGCGAGTACTTTATTACCGCGAGCATCGGGATCGCTGTGTTTCCGGACGACGGCGATGCGGCGCCGGTCTTGATCAGTCGCGCCGACGCCGCCTTGATGCAAGCCAAACGCGGCGGTCGTGGCACCGTGCGCTTCTACACCCGGGAGATCGACCGCCGGGCTCGCGAGCTTGTGCGGGTCGACCGCCATCTCCACCACGCGCTTGAGCGCGACGAGCTCACGCTCGTCTATCAGCCGATCCGCGATGCCGCCACACTTGCCCTGGTCGGGGTCGAGGCGTTGCTGCGCTGGCACAACGCCGCGGTCGCAGAGGTCTGCGGGGTCGCGGGACACGTGGTGCCGCCCGACCGCTTCATCCCCCTGGCCGAGGACAACGGCCTGATCGTGCCGATCGGCCATTGGGTGCTCGACACCGCGTGCCGCGACCTCGCGGCGTGGAGCAGGATCGGGCTCAAGCCGCGCCTGTCGGTCAATGTCTCGAGCCGCCAGTTCGCCGCCGCGGGCTTGGTCGTCGAGGTCGAGCGGACGTTGGCCCGCCACGGGCTCGCGCCGACCGATCTTGAGTTCGAGATCACCGAACGGCTCCTGATGGCCGAGACCGCCGAGACGCGCGCCGCGCTCGACAGCTTCAGCCAGCTCGGGATCGGCCTTGCGATCGATGATTTCGGGACCGGCTTTTCGTCGCTGAAATACCTGCATCGCTTTCCGGTGACCGCGCTCAAGATCGATCGGTCGTTCGTCGCCGGTCTCAGGGTCGCGGGTGCCGACGGCGCGCCCGCGAATGCCGCCGCCGGTGGCTCGACCGGTGCGCGGCGCGCACCCGCCGACGGTGACACCGCCGCCCTGATCGAGGCGACGATCACGCTTGGTCACGGTCTAGGGATCGCCGTGGTCGCCGAGGGGGTCGAACGCCCGGACCAGTTGGCGGCGTTGCGCGGGCGCGGGTGCGATCTGGTCCAGGGCTTCCTGTTCGGCCGGCCGGTGCCGGCGGCGACGGTCGCCGCCAGCGGCGGTCAGATCACCTGGTCAACCCAGTCGTAGAGCGCCTGCTTGTTGACCGCCCCGACCTTGGTCGCCGCGACCGTGCCGTCCTTGAAGATCATCAAGGTCGGGATGCCGCGGACGCCATAGCGCATCGGGGTCTGCGGGTTCTCGTCGATGTTGATCTTGGCGACCGTGACCACATCGGCCCGGTCGACCGCCAACTCTTCGAGGGTCGGCCCGATGACCCGGCACGGACCACACCATTCGGCCCAGAAATCGACCAGGACAGGCCGGGACGCTTTCAGGACGTCCTGCTCGAAGGTGTCGTCGGAGACTTTCTTGGTGTTGCTCATGCTGCCTCGTCGTCGGCTGGAGCGCGGGCGGGATCGGCGGCCGGCGGCGCCGGGGCAGCCGGCGCGTCAGGTCGGCTGCCCGTCTCGTCATGGACCTTAGTTGTGATGACCGGGCGTGCCGCGGTCAAGCCACGCCCCGGCGCCGCGGCACGTGTCTCCTTGTTAACGAATTCGCCGCGCTGATCGGGTATACCCACCGCACAACGGTCGCGGGTCGCGATGTCGCGGCGTTGAACGCGACCCCCGACCCACCGAACCAAAAGGGGGAGCGCGATGGCGGTGAGTGTGGCGCCGCGGATCGTCAATCCGACCACCGAGACCGATCCGGACCGGTACCGCGTCGTGACCGGGACCGGGTTCGACGGCGTGGTCGAAATCGGAGCCGGCGCCAGCTTCGGCACCGGGACGCTGCTGTTGGGCGGCCGCGCGATCTTGACCGCCGCCCATGTCGTCGATGACGTGTCGACAGGGTCGGTCACCGTCCGGTTTCAGACCACCGACGGGGTTGAGACGCTCGGTGCCGCGTCGGTATTTGTCCATCCGGATTACCAGGCGGACACCCTCGACAACGATCTCGCGATCGTAATCTTGAACGGGTCGGCACCGGTCGCGGCCGACCGTTACGACCTCCACCGATCGCTCGACACCGATGTCGGCAGCGTGATGACCAAGGTCGGCTACGGTCATCCGGGGACCGGGACCGGCGGCTTGGTCGAGGAGGACGTTTCGGTCTTGCGCGTCGGTCAGAACCGATATGACAGCGCGGTCAACGCCGAGCGGTTCGTGACCAGCTTCAATCCGGATCCGAGCGTGCCGGACAACGCGCTCGCCTACGACTTCGACGACGGCTCGGCCCGACGTGATGCCGGCGGCAGCGAGCTCGGCGTCTCCGACCTCGGGCGTGGCGACGACGAGGTCAACATCGCACCCGGCGACTCGGGCGGACCCGGCTTTATCGCCGGCCGAATCGCCGGCATCAGCTCCTACGGGCTCGGCGGCATCTCGACCGACCTCGACAACGAGGTCAACGCGACCTTCGGCGAGTTCAGCGTCGACACCCGGGTCGCCTACTTTGCCGAATGGATCGATGCGACGGTCCAGGCGGCGTTCACCGGCGCGCCGACCCAGCCCGGCGAGGTGGTGCGCGAGGTCGCCGAAGGGGACAGCGGGACCACGCTCGTCTTTTTCCTGCTGTCGCTGGGTGCGCCGGCGGAAACCCGGGCCTCGGTCAGCTACCGCACGGTGGACGGCAGCGCGGTCGCCGGCTCCGATTACATCGCCGCCGAAGGCGAGAGCGTGATCTACCCGGGCAAGGACCATGTCGTGATCCCGGTCGAGATCATCGGCGACACCACGCCCGAGTCCGACGAGACCGTCCTGGTCGAAGTGTTCGACCCGGTCGGCGCCACGTTCGCCGGCGGGGCGACCAGCCTGAACGCGACGCGCACCATCCTGGATGACGACGTTGCGGTGTGAGCCGGTGGCGCCCGCGCGCGGGCGCCCCCTCTCCGGCCCCGCGGTCCGGGCGGTGGTCAGATCGCGCCCGCGGCGCCGTCCACCCTGGCGTCGTCGGTTCGGCTGCGCAGCTTTTCGTCCAGCTGCTTTAAGGCGAGACCGAGCGACGCGCTGACCTGCCCCGCGCGCGCCGCCGGGATGATCAGGGTCCCGACCTCGACCGGTTGGTTGCCGAAACCGACTTGCATCAATTGGATGCGCACCGTGCCGTTGGTCAGGGCGACGTTGCCGATCTGATCGACCAGGATGTTCATGGCGCTCTCAAGGTCCTTTGTTCGTCCGGATGTTCGTCCGGAGCGGGGCCGGCCGCGGCTTGCGGTCGGACGGGTCGCGTGAGACTGCGCGCACCGGACGCTTGGGGTCAATGCCGGTCGGCGCGGCGTGGGCTCAGGCCCGGCGCCGCGGCGGTCCCGGGCCTCAGGCGCGGC
Organism: Azospirillaceae bacterium; assembly: GCA_028277115.1. GTDB lineage: Bacteria > Pseudomonadota > Alphaproteobacteria > Azospirillales > Azospirillaceae > JANQHG01. The sequence continues at coordinate 8,507 of JANQHG010000159.1, read as the reverse complement.
GAATGGCCGCGACGGCGCTCGGTCCGGGGCCGGCGTTGCACGAACCGCCTTTGCCGGCAGGGTCGGCCGTGCTAAGCCTTCCGGCGCGCAGGGTCCCCGATCTCGGGGACAAAAAGGGAACACGGGACGGGGTCCGCGGCCGCGCGTGGCCGGACTGCCCCGATAAGCCGTGGCTGCCCCCGCAACTGTGAGCGGCGAGCCTCTGCCCTCTGACTGCTGTGCCACTGGAGCGTCGGCTCCGGGAAGGCCGGGCACCGAGGTGACGACCCGCGAAGCCAGGAGACCTGCCCTGCGCACCGATCGTTCGACCCGGCGGGCGGGGTGTCCTGCTATGGTGTGAGAGCCTGCACGCACACGGTGTGCCTTTCGTGCCTCTCTCGTTCCGCCGACGGACGACCGTTTCGGTCCACGGATCTGTTCGGTGGGAATGGAGGGCTTCAAGGGTGCATATCGAATATCTGGTCCGCTGCGCGGCAAAGAGCGCGGCGGTTTTGGCAGTCGCGGCGACCGCCGTGGTCGCGCCGCCGGCGGCGGCGCATTTCCAATTGCTCTATACCCCGACGCTGCTGCGCGCGTCCGGCGGGCCGATCGTGCTCAAGATGCCGTTCAGCCATCCGGCGGCGTCCGGCTATGTCATGGAGATGGCGCCGCCGGAGCAGCTGATCATGGTCCGGCGCGGCCGGCGCACCGACCTGACCGAGCACCTGCGCCAAATCACCTGGACCAGCAGCGAGAACACCAACGTCGCCTGGGAAGCCCCGGTGAGGTTGCGCGGGCTCGGCGACTATGTGTTCGCGCTGACCCCGGCGCCCTATCTCGAACCGTCGGAAGACGCCTACATCCAGCAGATCACCAAGACGATCGTCAATGTCGGCGGGCTGCCGACCGACTGGGACGCGCCGCTCGGCCTGCCGGCCGAGATCGTGCCGCTCGCCCGGCCCTATACCCTGTACGCCGGCGGCAGCTTCTCGGGCCGGGTGCTGTCGGCGGGCGAGCCGGTGCCGTTCGCCGAGATCGAGGTCGAGTACATGAACTTCCCGCCCGACCTTGCCGCCGACGCCTTTGCCGCAACCGGTCTGACCACGCCGCCGCACCCGGCGTTCGAGACCCTGTCGATCCGCGCCGACCAGACCGGCACCTTCACCTTCGGCCTGCCGCGCGCCGGGTTCTGGGGCTTTGCCGCACTTGGGGTCGGGCCGGAGACCAGCTATCAAAGCAAGGATATGTCGCAGGATGCCGTCATTTGGGTCCAGGCCCGTGACATGTAGGTCGGGCGTCGGATTGAGCCTTTAACGAGAGACCGGCCACGTTTCGAGGGTCTTGGGGGCTTCGCCCCCAAGACCAGGGGTGGCCCCCTGGCCCCCGTTAAGTGGGGGTCAAGGGGGGTGCCCCCCCTTTGCGGGGGTGTCGGGGGCAGCGCCCCTGACAACGGCCGACAGGCCGCATCCGGCGCCGCACGCGAAGGCCGGTCGGCAACAATCGAGGGACGTCACATCATGCACATCGTGGACGGCGCGTTGTCGCTGCCGGTCCTCGCCGCCGGCGGCGTCCTGGCCGCCGGCGGGGTCGCGATCGGGCTTGCGCGCACCGACGGCGACCGCCTGCCCGAGGTCGGCATCCTGAGCGCCAGCTTTTTCGTCGCGTCGCTGGTCCATGTCCCGATCGGGCCGTCGAGCGTGCATCTGATCTTGAACGGGCTGATCGGGCTCGCGCTCGGCTGGGCGGCGTTCCCGGCGCTGGCGGTCGGGCTGTTGCTGCAGGCCGTGTTCTTCGGGTTCGGCGGGCTGATCGTGCTCGGGGTCAACATCGTCAACATCGCCGCCCCGGCGGTGGTGGTCGGGGCCCTGCTGGGTCCCTGGGTCCGCCGCTGCCGGCCGGCGGTCGCCGTGGTCTGGGGCGGGGTCGCCGGCGCGGCCGCGATCGCGGCGACCGCGGTGATGGTCGCGCTGTCGCTGGCGGCGAGCGGTGACGCGTTCGTGCCCGCGGCCAAGCTGGTGGTGGTCGCCCATCTGCCGGTGATGCTGGTCGAGGGCGTGTTGACCGCGGCCGCCGTGGGGTTGATCCGCACGGTCAAACCGACCCTGTTCGATCCACCCGGGCTGGCCGCGGTGCCGCGAGGGTCCGGCGATGGCTGAGCGGCGGGCGGCGCGCGCGGCCGCGGCGGCGTTCGGCCTCGCGCTTGTCGCCTCGGCCGATCCGGCGGCGGCGCACAAGGTGATCGCGATGGCCTGGGTCGACGGCGACCGGATCGAGGGCGAGATCGCGTTTTCGAGCGGCGCGGCCGCCGAGGCCGGGGCCGCGGTCGAGGTGTTCGGACCCGACGGCCGCCCGCTCGGCGCCACCGTGGTCGAGGACGGCGGGCTGTTCAGCTTCACCCCGACCGTGCGGGTCGACCACCGTTTCGTCGCCGACCTCGGCGCCGGCCATGTCGCCGATTTGACCGTCCCGGCGGAGGACTTGCCCGCGGTCCTCGGGGGCGCCACCGCTGTGGCGCTCGACCTGGCCGCGGTCGGTGCCGCCGCGGCAGCCGAGCGGTCGGCGGCGACGGCCGCTGCGGCGGCACCCGCGATTGACCCGGCGGCGCTCGAGGCGATGGTCCGTGCCGCGGTCGCCGCAGAGGTCCGGCCGCTGCGCCGCGCGCTTGCCGCGTTCGAGGAACGGACCCGCTGGCACGACGTGCTCGGCGGGGTCGGGTACATCTTCGGTCTGTTCGGGATCGCCGCCTATGTCGCGGTGTGGCGGCGCCGGCGGCGGTGCGGCGAGGCCGGTGATGCATAAATCGCTCGAGCACGCCGGGGTGTCGTGGACCGGGCAACCGGTCAGACGCGCCGGCCGCGACGGTGGGCGCGGCATCGCCGCGCTCGACCCGCGCACCCGGATTATGCTCGCGCTCGCGCTCGCGGCGGCGGTGGTCGCCGCGAGCGGTCTTGCGGCAAAGGCGGCCGGGCTGGCGGTCGCGGTCGGCCTTGCGCGCGCCGCGCGGCTGGCGCGCCGGCCGACGCTGAAACGCCTGCTCGCGGTCGATCTGTTCGTGGTCGCGATGGTGGTGATGCTGCCGTTCACCACCCCGGGCACGCCGCTTTTGACGCTTGGCCCCCTGGTCGCGAGCGTCGAGGGCTTGGTCCATGCGGTCGCGATCGGGCTGACCGCCAACGCGGTGGTGCTGGCGCTGTTGGCCTTGGTCGGCACGATGGACGCGGTCACGCTCGGCCATGCGCTGGCGCGGCTCGGCGCGCCGGCGCGTCTGGTGGAAATCTTGATGATCACCGTGCGCTATCTCGACGTGATCGGGCGCGAGTACCGGCGGATGCGCACCGCGATGAAGGCGCGGGCGTTCCGGCTCGCCGGCACCCTGCACGGGTGGCGGTCGATCGGCTATCTGCTCGGCATGCTGTTGGTGCGCAGCCTGGAGCGCGCCGAGCGGGTCGCGGCGGCGATGAAATGCCGCGGCTATCGCGGCCGTTTGCCCCTGATCGACCGGTTGCGGTTCGGGCCACCCGACCGGGTGGCTTTGGCGGTCGGGCTCACGCTTGCGGTCTTGGCCGTCGGGCTCGACCGGCTCGCGGGGGCGTGAGCCGATGGACGCCGCGGTTCCCCGCGTGCCGCTGGTCGCGGCGGTCGGCCTCGGGTTTGCGTTCCATGGCCGGCCGCCGGTGTTGCGCGCGGTCGATTTCACCCTCGACGCCGGCGAGCGGGTCGGTTTGATCGGCGCCAACGGCTCGGGCAAAACCACCTTTTTACACCTGTTGGTCGGCCTGTTGCGCCGGCAGCGCGGCACGCTCACCGTGTTCGGCACGCCGCGGGTCGTCGAGGACGATTTCTGGGAGGTCCGGGCCCGCTGCGGCCTGTTGTTCCAAGACCCCGACGACCAACTGTTCTGCCCGACCGTGCTCGAGGATGTCGCGTTCGGCCCGCTCAACCTCGGGCGCAGCCGCGCCGAGGCGCGCGAGATCGCGCACCGGACCCTGGCCCGGCTCGGCCTTGCCGGGTTCGAGGATCGGGTCGCCCACGCGCTGTCCGGCGGCGAAAAGCGCCTGGTCACGCTGGCCGGCGTGCTCGCGATGGCGCCCGACATTTTGTTGCTCGACGAGCCGACCAACGCGCTCGACCCGATCGCGGCAGCGCGGCTGACCGAGATCCTGCGCGACCTGCCCCAGGCGATGGTGATCGTGTCGCACGACCGGTCTTTCCTCGACGCGTTGGCGACCCGGCAGGTCCGGCTGGATCGCGGCGTGCTCGACCCGGCATGACCTGCGCGACCGAGTCCGTCAAGACACAGCTTACAAGCTTTCACGACCAACGGCGGATCAGACGGCCCCGAGAGCACGCGGGACGTGTTACCCCTGTCGCGCGTCGCAAGCGGCCGTCACCGGGTACAGATTCTCCCCGAACGTGCGGCTGTGCGGATCGGCAGGGTGCAACTTTCGGGGGGGGAGGGACCGGTGCGGTCTTCCATGCTGACGCTGGGTGTCGGGATGTTGGTGTTGGGTCTGGTCGCGCCGATTGCGGCCAAGTCCGATCCGTCGTGGCTGTCGGAGGTCAAGCTCGGGGTCCTGCTGCACGACCCGTTTCGCGAGAACCCCGGCAAGGATGACGAGCAAAATACGGTGGATCTGAACGGTGAGATTTTGTTCGCGCCGCTGTCGCTCGGCCGATCGGAGTCCGGGGTGATCGACGCCTTGCTCAACCCGCGACCTCATCTCGGCGGTTTGGTCAACACCAGCGGCTACACCGATCAGCTTTATGGCGGTTTGACCTGGGGGTATCAGTTCCCGTTCGACCTATTCGTCGAGGTCGCGCTCGGCATTTCGGTCCACGACGGTGTCCTGAACAAGTCCGACCCGGACGCCGCCGGGCGGCCCAAGCTCGGCTCGCGGGTGTTGTTTCGCGAGGGGGTCGATGTCGGCTATCGCCACGACAGCGGTCACTCGCTGGCATTCCATATCTCCCACATGTCGCACGGTGGGTTTTTCGCCAAGGAGAACGACAGCCTTGACGTGATCGGGGTGCGTTACGGCTACCACCTGCCCTGAGGCGGCTTGGCTTTTTTTACCGGAGGTGCCATGGACATCGGCGCACGGCGTTCGATATAGAGTTCTTTGTTCTTGGTCGTTTCACCCTGGCGGAGCGGAAATGCCCGATGCGGCCTGACGGCCGTGCCCGGGGGGGCCTCGACCCCCACGAAATGGGGTCCGAGGGGGCGAACCCTGGTCGGGGAGGGCCTGACGTTGGGGGCTTTGCCCCCAATACGTCGCAACAGGCGTCACTTTCTGTCGAGCGGAATTCGGATGACGGCAGCGCGTGCGGGGCAGGAGCAATGGATGCCGACGTCGAGGTGATTACGTTCGGCTGCCGTCTCAACGCCTACGAATCGCAGGTGATGCGCGACCACGCGCGCGCGGCGGGATTGGCCGACACCGTGATCGTCAACACCTGTGCCGTGACCGCCGAGGCCGAGCGCCAGGCCCGCCAGGAGATCCGTCGGGTCCGCCGGCGTCGCCCGGACGCGCGCGTCATCGTCACCGGCTGCGCCGCCCAGGTCGCGCCCGACCGCTTTGCCGCGATGCCCGAGGTGACCCGGGTGATCGGCAACGCCGAGAAGCTCGACCCGGCCGAGCTCGCCGCCGCGGCGACGGCGCGGGTCGCGGTCGGCGCGCTCGGGCGCGCCCGCACCACCGCGGGCCATCTGATCGGCGGTTTCGATGGCCGCACCCGCGCGTTCGTCCAGGTCCAGCAGGGCTGCGACCACCGCTGCACCTTCTGCATCATTCCGTACGGCCGCGGGCCGTCGCGTTCGGTGCCGATCGACCGCGTGGTCGGCGAGGTTGAGACCCTGGTCGCCGCCGGCTATCGCGAGGCGGTGCTGACCGGGGTCGACCTGACCTCTTACGGCCACGACCTGGCGGAGCGCCCGGCGTTGGGTGATCTGGTGCGCGCGCTGCTCGACCGGGTACCGGGGCTGGCGCGGCTGCGTTTGAGCTCGCTCGACCCGGTCGAGATCGACGAAGCGCTGTGGCGCGCGCTTGCCGAGGAGCCGCGCCTAATGCCCCATCTCCACTTGAGCTTGCAGGCGGGTGACGATTTGATCTTGAAGCGGATGAAGCGCCGGCACAGCCGCGCCGACGCGGTGGCGCTGTGCGCCAAGGCGCGCACTTTGCGCCCCGACGTGGTGTTCGGCGCCGATCTGATCGCCGGCTTTCCGACCGAGGACGAGGCGCGGTTCGCCGGCACCCTGGCGTTGGTCGAGGACTGCGGTTTGACTTGGCTGCATGTGTTCCCCTATTCGGCGCGGCCCGGCACCCCGGCGGCGCGGCTGCCGGCGCCGCCGGTTGCAGAGCGCAAGGCGCGCGCCGCCCGGCTGCGTGCGGCCGGGGCGGCGGCGGTCGCCCGGTTCCTGGAGAGCCGGATCGGCCCGACCGCCGAGGTGCTGGTCGAGCGCGACGGCCTTGGCCGGACCGAGCATTACGCCGAGTTCCAACTCGACGGCCCGCCGGTGCCGACCGGCGCGTTGGTGCGCGCGCGGGCGCGCGCGGCCCAGGACGGCCGGCTGACCGGACCGGTCGAGGAGAGGCTGGCATGACCGACCCGACGGCGGGCGCGGACGAGGCGAAACCGCGCGGCTGGTTCGGCCGGCTCAAGGCCGGGCTCGCCCGGTCGTCGAGCCGGATCGGCGAGGGTCTGACGGCGATCTTCACCAAAAAGCCGCTCGATGACGACGCGCTGGAAGAGCTCGAAGAGCTGTTGATCTCTGCCGACCTCGGCCCGGCGACCGCGGCCAAGCTGGCCGGCGGGCTCGGCCGGCGGCGATTCGGGGCCGAGACCTCGGCCGAGGAGGCGCGCGCCGCGCTCGCCGCCGACATCGCCGAGGTGCTGGTGCCGGTCGCGCAACCCTTGGTCCCGAACCCCGAGCGCCGGCCGTTCGTGATCCTGGTGGTCGGGGTCAACGGCACCGGCAAGACCACGACGATCGGCAAGCTCGCCGGCCGCTTCGTGCGGGACGGCCGGTCGGTGATGCTGGCCGCCGGCGACACCTTCCGTGCCGCCGCGGTCGCCCAGCTGAAGATCTGGGGCGAACGGGTCGGCTGCCCGGTGGTCGCGCGCGACACCGGTGCCGATGCGCCCGGTCTTGCGTTCGACGCGCTGGAGCGCGCCCGGCGAGACGAGGTCGAGATTTTGATGATCGACACGGCCGGACGGCTGCACAACAAGGCCGACCTGATGGCCGAGCTGCAGAAAATGGTGCGGGTGCTCCAAAAGCTCGACCCGACCGCCCCGCACGCCACCATCTTGACGCTGGACGCCACCACCGGTCAGAACGCGTTGGCGCAGGTCGAGATGTTCCAGTCGATGGTCGGGGTGACCGGCCTGATCGTGACCAAGCTCGACGGCTCGGCGCGCGGCGGCGTGGTGGTCGCGTTGGCCGAGCGGTTCGGGCTGCCGGTCCAGGCGGACGGGGTCGGCGAGGGCGCGGAGGATTTGGGGTCGTTCGACGCCGCGGCGTTTGCCGACGCCCTGGTCGGCGCCGGCGCCGGGCGGCCGCCCGCGGCCGATTAACCGCTGGTCGTTTGCCCGCCGGGCTGCTAGCGTCCCGGCCAGCCGCGCATTCGCCCGGGTGGACACCGATGATTGCCTTTTTGATTACCGTTCTCGCCATCCTTTTGCTTGTCGGCATCATTTATCTCCTGCTTCAGGAGCCCGAGTTGCTGGCCGCCGGCGGCGCGATCGCGCTCGGCGTGGTGTTCGCGAGCCTGCCCCTGATCATCTCGATGGCGCCGTTCTTCGGCGCGCTGGTGTTCGGCATGGGCGCGGTCGCGATCACTTATGGCGTGATGGCGATCAACACCCACCGCCGGATGCTCGAGTTGCGCCAGCTCCAGCGCGAGGTCGAACGCCATCGCCGCGGCGAGGCTGGCGACGGCGCCGAGGCGCGGGGGTCGCGGTCCGGTGCGGACGGGCTCGATGCGGACGAGTTCGACGCGGATCGGGGCGAGGCACCGGCCGAGGCCGGCCGGCCCGACCGATCGGCCGAACCCGGCAGACGGCGCGGCGCGCGGGCCGACCTGGATGACCTCGAGGCGGAGGACGCGGCTGCGCTCTCCGGTGGTTCGCGTCTGGCGCGGATGTCGCGTCGGCTCGAGAGTGGCCGTGCCGGACACGCCGCCGCGACCGATCCGTCGGCGCTCGATCCGGACAGCGCAGGCCTGTTCGTCGATCTGTCGCCGCGCCGCACCGCCGGGGCGGGGGCCGACCCCGGGGCGCGGCGCGACCGCGTGCGCGACGTGCTTGAGGCGCTCGACCGCGAGGACGGGGCGGACGGTCGGCCGGCGCGCGGCGCCGGCGATCGCGTCGGCCGGCGCGAGCCCGAGGACCGCGGCCGGTCGCTCTCGCGGCTCGCGCGGCGCTCGCGGCCCTAAACAGAAACCAACGGGCGGCGCAGCGAAATCTCCTTCCCCCGCCCAAGCGGGGGAAGCGACTGTGCTCACGCAGCGAAGCGGTAGCACGGAGAT
>JANQHG010000149.1 GCA_028277115.1 Azospirillaceae bacterium | reverse complement strand
CCTCGGTCAGCGCGACCCAGCTGACCCAGGCGACCACCCCTGAGACCTCGGGCCCCGACCTCGAACGCCGGGTGTTCGCGACCCTGACCGCACGGTTTTGACGGACCGCGGTGGACACGAGCGGCCGCGCGCAACGACACCGACGGCTCTCATAAACCAACGGATCTTATAAGAGGTCCGGCAGTTTGCTTTCGGTTATCCCGCGCGATGGTGGCTGTTCACCAGACCGGTCGCTTGCGACCACAGCTTGCCCCACTCGGCGGAAGCCACCCATGCATCATCATACCAAATCCGATCGTTTGGTTCCGGTTATCCACGCCTGAGGAAGCGAAGCTGTTCACCGATCCTGTAGGTTGGGACGATCGACCGGCGCGGTCTACCTGTTTGCATCGCCGGTGGGGGCCGATCGCCCCACCATCGGCGGTTCAGCTTTGCGGCCCCGTCGATGTCGGGGTGCGGGCCTGGGACAGGGTGCTCCCGATCGACCAGGGTGCGGCCCGCGCCCCGACCGACCGGCGGTGCTCCGACCAAACCGAACGGTTCAGCCGGATTTCATATAAGTCCTTATGATTGATCCGCAATCCAGGTTGCCCGGCAGGTGTGTGGCGAGCCGATCGAATACCAAACTTACCGCTGATCGGATGTCTTATTGTGGCATGATCCCCCACAGATGGTTTGACTCATTCTCGAAGCCCGGGCCCGATCAGGCAAGATCACTACGGGCGAGTTGCAATCTCGGTCAAATCGGCGCATATAGAGGAGGGTGTAAACAACCGAGTAATCGGAGACCGCAGCCAATGAACATTGATCAGAGCCACCGATGGGATTTCATGATCATTGGCCTGATCGTGCTCGGCTGGGGGACCGGCTTCGTTCCGGCCCTGTCGCACCGTGTCTTGGTTGTCGTGAGTTACGAGAAGGACAACCCATGGGTCATTGCCATCAAGCACGATATCGATCGTGCACTTGGTCATGATGCCGAAGTTCGGTACGTCTACATGAATACCAAGATTGATCTTGCAAATGACTCTAAAAAGGCTGAAGCGGCCTACCAGGAATACCAAGACTTTGCACCGCACAGCGTGATTGCAGCTGACGACAATGCACAAGCAATGTTCGTTGTACCGTTCCTTAAAGATGCAGTCACGGCCCCGGTCGTGTTCTGTGGCGTCAATGTCGATCCGGCGTGTTATGACTATCCAGCATCCAATGTGACAGGCATTCTCGAGCGTGGACATATTCGGGAGTCGATGTCGTTTGCCCGGCAGCTGGTCCCGGACCTCACCGCCATCACCTTGATCACCCGGCTCAGCCTCTCGGGCCTGGCCTTGCGCGAGCAAGTGCGCGCCGAGGCCGCCGATTACCCGATCCCGGTCTCAGGCTTTCATCTGGTCGAAACGGTGGCCGACCTGGCGGCGCTCGGCGCCGCGCTCGATCCCACCACCGATGCGCTCTACCTCGACAGTCTGACAGGGCTTGCCGACGATCACGGGCGGCCGCTGGACAATCGGCAGGTGTTTTCGCACCTGTTCACGGTGTTCAAAGGCCCGGTGACCGGTGCCAATCCCTCCCACGTCGAACAAGGCGCGCAATGTCAGCGTCCTCACCGCATTGGGATTGATGCCGCGCCCGATCGTCCTGCGCGGCGCCACGTTGGTCAGAACATAGTAAACCAGCAGCTTTGACATGATCTTGATAGATGGCTGGGAGTAATCCCATGAATATATTGAAGATTTTTCGGTCATTATTTATTGGCGTTCGTCATAAGCTCTTGATTTTGATGATTATGAATGGAATTTTTATTGCCTTGGTCATCGGCATAATCTGGCAATCCTTCTCAGACGTTACCAACAAGTCGTCCGACAGAATCAAGATGCACAACCTGAGCCAAGAAAGATTACTACAGGCGACGATGGGGCTATCGATTGTATTTTCCGATATTGATCTGTTTGTGCGCATGCCCCCGGACAATGAAGGGGAGCTCGTGGACCTCCAGGACCGGATCACCCACCGTTTGAACACGGTTCGCGGCTTGTTCGAAACGCTACGATCGCCGACTGCCGTTCTTATCGACGACCTCACACGGGTGTTTCAGGCGCTGCGGGTCGAGGTCGACCGCCTGCACAGCACGCATGCGGCGATCCGCCGACACGACCGGGCGGCCCACGATCGGCTCGACGCCGTGGAACACCTGATCACCACCTGGTTGATCCGGGACACGCTCGACGGGCGTGACACCGATTTCATCGACCAGTTGCTGCTGCTCAGCACCGGGTATCGGGACAGCCTCTCCCGGATCGCCAAGCTCGCCTCCACGACCGATCCGGTCGACTCTGGCCCACCGCCCCCCGCAGGGGCGGGGGCCGGGACCCGGCGCACGCTCGCGTTGATCGACGATCTCGAGCTCAGGCTCGGCACCTTCACCGCCTCGGTCCCCGAGATCGCCGACCACGCCCGGGCGCTGGCCGCGATCGTCGTGGGCTATCGATCGGCGGTGCAGCACCGCACTGCCACGGTTGCGTCGATCGCGACACTGACCGGCGATCTGCGCCGAATCCGTGACGCGGCGACCGCCGACATCGAACGGCTCAAGTCCGTGATGCGCGTCTCGGCCGATCACCTGCCGCACGAGATCGGCGACGTGGTGCGGGTCGCGGCAGTCTGGGTCACCGGCCTCGGCGCCGTGATCCTCGGTCTCACCCTGCTCGCCGGGGTGATCTTCATCAGCACCTATGTGCCCTATCCGTTGCGCAACATCCTGGGAACGATCACCAAAATCCGCGGTGATCAACTCGACGCCCCGCCGCTACCGGGCCACAGCGACGAGTGGGCCGAGATCGAAGCCGCGATCAATGAGATGCGGCTTGAATTGCTTGACTACCAAAGACGGCTGGAGGAAAGCGAGGCCGAATATCGATTGTTGGTCGAAGCCCAAGACCATCTGGTTGTCAAGGCAAGTATTGACGGAAAACTCCTGTTTGTCAATAAATCTTACTGTAATTTATTCGGTTACACCAAGGAGGATTTGGTCGGACGACCGTTCTTGCCGTTGGTCCATGAGGAAGATCGCGAAGCCACCCAGACCGCCATGCTCGATCTCTATCGCCCGCCCTATGCCTGCTACGTCGAACAGCGGGCGATGACCCGACATGGCTGGCGCCGGCTCGCCTGGTTCGACACTGCGGTGCGCGACGACACCGGCCGCACCGTCGCGATCATCGGGGTCGGCCGCGACATCACCGAACAGCACCAGGCCAACGACCAGCTCGCGGCCTATCGCCGCAACCTGGAACAGGTGATCGAGAGCATCACCGACGGCTTCATCACGATCGACTGCAGCGGCACCATCACCTTCCTCAACCATCACGCGCAGGCCCTGTTCGAGATCGCCTCCACCCCCGATCCGGCGCCGCCGCCCCGGATCACCCACCTCGGCATCGCGGCCGAGGCGCTGACCCGGGCGCTCGAGGCGGTCGCCCACTCCGGCGGCACCGCGACGATCGAGGGCGTGCAACCGGATCAGGCGCGCTGGCTCCGCCTGACGATCAACCGCTATGGCGGTGGCTTTTCGGTGATCATCCAGGACGTCACCGCCGAACAATCGGCCCGTCAACAGCTGACCGACGCCAAGGAGAAAGCCGACGCCGCCAACATCGCCAAGAGCCAATTCCTCGCCTCGATGAGCCATGAGCTGCGCACACCGCTCAACGCGATCCTCGGCTTCGTCGACCTGTTGCGCGCGACCGAGCAGGGTGCCGAACGCAAAGACTATCTCGCGATCGTCGCCGATGCCGGGCGCAATCTCCTGGCGCTGATCCAGGACGTACTCGAACTCTCCAAGATCGAGGCGGGCAAGGTCCAGGTCGCGCACGATACGTTCGATCCCCGCCGGAACCTCGAAGGCGTGATCCGGATGTTCTCCGCCAAGGCCAAGGAGCAGGGCCTCGATCTCGTTCTCGAAGTCGCCCCGACGCTGCCGCGCACGCTCAAGGGCGACCCGGCATTGGTGCGCCAGATCTTGATCAACCTGATCGGCAACGCGTTCAAATTCACCGAAACCGGGTCGATCATCGTGTCGGCCGAGCTCCGCGAGACCTTCCCCGAGGCGGCCCGGGTGGTGGTTGCGTTTTGCGTCGCCGACACCGGGATCGGGATCAGTGCGGACAACCAGGAGCGGATCTTCCGTCGGTTCGAGCAAGAAGACAATTCGATGACCCGCCGGTTCCGCGGCACCGGCCTCGGCCTTGCGATCGTCAAGGACATCGTCGAACTGTTGGGCGGCGAGATCTGGGTCCGCTCGGCACTCGGCGCCGGCGCCCGCTTTTTCTTCACCGTGCCGCTCGAGACCGTCGATGCGCCCGGGATCAGCGAGGCGACCCGAGACGACGACGGCCCCGTGGTCGCGGCGAACCAGCCGGGTGCCCGGATCTTGGTCGCGCACAACGATGCGCACAGCCAAGCCCCGCTGCACGCGATCTTGGCCCAGGCCGGCTTTCGCCTGGAATGCGCCAGCGACGGCGACGAGACGGTCGACTTGTTGACACGCAACCGGTTCGACTTGGTGATTTTGGACCTCGAGATGCCGAAGCTCGACGGCATCCGGATCGCCGACCGCATTCGCGCCGGCCACCTGGCCAATGTCTCGCCGACCCTGCCAATCGTCGCGGTCACTGCACATGCGCTGGTCAGCGACCGGGTCCCCGCGTGCAACCATGGTCTGTCCGAGTACATCAAGAAACCGGTCGACGCCGCGGAATTGATCCGGGCGATCAATCGAAGCCTGCGCGCGGCAGGGTGACGGCGGCGAGGGTTTGGGGGCTTCGCCCCCATGTCAGGGGGGGTCGCCCCCCGACACCCCCCGACCAGGGGGTGCCCCCTGGACCCCGTTAAGTGGGGGTGTCGAGGCAGCGCCCCCGACAACGGCCGACAGGCCGAATACGGCGCCGACGCGGGATAATTGCGGCAGATCGTGTCACGCTATGGCACCGGTGACCACAGTCCGGTAATTTTCCAAAGGACCGGGACGTCCCCGCGGAGGAGCCATGTCGCAGACGGTCGCCGGCGCCGCGATCCTCGAAACCCTGCATGAGGGAACCCGCTGGATCGTCCATCGGGTCAAGCTCGACGACGGCGGCGGCACCGCAATCGTCAAATCGCCGCGCGCCGCGCTGCCGCCGCCCGACCTGCTGGCGCGGCTGCGGATCGAACATGATATGCTCACACGCCTGTCCATGGACGGCGTGGTCCGCGTGCGCGACTTGGTGCGCGATCGTCATGGGCTCGCATTGATCCTCGAGGACTGCGGCGGCGAGTCGCTCGCCCGCGTGCTCGCGCGTCGGCGGCTCGGGCTCGGCGAGGCGCTCGGGCTTGCGGTCGAGATCACCCGCATCCTCGGCCGCATCCATCGCGCCGAGCTGATCCACAAAGACCTCAACCCCTCGAACATCGTGATCAACGAGCGGACCCGCGTGATCGAGATCATCGACTTCGAGCTCGCAACCCGGCTGCCGCGCGAACGCCAGGCACTCCAGACCCCCGGCACGATCGACGGAACGCTTGCCTACATGGCGCCCGAACAGACCGGGCGGATGAACCGGTCGATCGACGACCGCAGCGATCTCTATGCCTTCGGGGTGACGCTCTATCACATGCTGATCGGCGAGGTACCGTTCGTCTCGGACGACCCGATGGAGATCGTCCACGCCCATCTCGCCAAACGCCCGGTGCCGCCGGCCGAGCGCGACCGGGCGATCCCCCGGGCGGTCTCGGACATCGTCGATCGCCTGCTCGCCAAGACCGCCGAGGCGCGCTACCAAAGCGCGATCGGCGTCCAGCACGATCTCGAACGCTGTCTTGCCCAACTCGACGAAACCGGGCGGATCGATCGGTTCGCGCTCGCCGGTGCGGACCGCGCGGCACGGCTGCGCATCTCGCAAACGCTGTACGGCCGCGACGCCGAACGGGCGGTCCTGCTCGACAGTTTTGCCGCCGCCGGGACCGGTCCGGCCGAGCTGATCCTGGTCAGCGGCACCGCCGGTGTCGGCAAGACCGCGCTGATCGAAGAGCTGCACACCCCGATCGTCGAGCGCCGCGGCGCCTTCATCGCCGGCAAGTACGACCAATTCCAGCGCCACCTGCCCTACACCGCGATCCTCGCGGCGTTCCGCGCCCTGATCGCCGAGCGCGCGGCCGACACCGAGGCCCGGCGCTGCGCCACGCGGGTGCGGCTCGACGACGCGCTCGGGTCCCTTGGCCAAGTGCTGGTCGAGGTGATGCCCGAGCTCGCCGCGCTCGCCGGCCCGTTCCCCCCGGTCGCCACGGTCGGCGGCGCCGAGGCCCAGACCCGGTTCGAGACCGTGTTCGCGCGCCTGCTCGACGCCCTGTGCACGGCCGACCAGCCGCTGGTCTTGGTTCTCGACGATCTGCAATGGGCCGACCCGGCCTCGCTCAAGCTGTTGCAGCTGATCGCGACCGGGCCGACCAACCGCCACCTGATGATCCTCGGCGCCTATCGCGACACCGAGGTCTCGCCGTCCCATCCGCTGATCTTGACCCTGGACGCGATCCGGGCGGTGCGGCCGATCCGCACCGTGTCGCTGGCACCGCTCAGCCTCGCGTGGACCACCGCCCTGGTCGCCGACAGCCTCGAGACCACGCCCGAACGCGCCGCCCCGCTCGCCGCCCTGGTCCATCGCAAGACCGACGGCAACCCGTTCTTCTTGAACCGCCTGTTGACCACGCTGGCGGCCGAGGGGCTGCTGCGCCTCGATCCGGACCGGCGGGACTGGGTCTGGGACGTGGGCGCGATCGCGGCGCTCGGGGTCAGCGACAATGTGGTCGATCTCCTGGTCGCCAAGATCAACCGGCTGCCCGCCGAGACGGCGGTGGTGCTGACGCGCGCGAGCTGCCTTGGCAACCACGTCGCGCTCGACACCCTTGCCGCGGTGTGCCGGCGCTCGGTGCGCGACACCGTGCGCGCGCTCGAAAGCGCGGTCGCGGCGGACCTCCTGCACCCGATCGGCACCGCCCATCGCACCCTGCCCTGGGTCGAGACGGCCGGCCACGCCGCCGGCGCGGGCTACCGCTTCGTCCACGACCGGGTCCAAGAGGCCGCCTATTCCCAGCTGCCCGAGGCAACCCGGCAGGAGATCCACTGGCGCGCCGGGACGATCCTGCTCGAGCGGCACCCGGCGGGCGAGCGCGACCAGGCGATCTTCGAGATCGTGTCGCACTTGAACCAGGGCCGGCCGGCGCGCGCGGACGGGCCGAGCGACCATGAGCTGGCTTCGCTCAACCTGATTGCCGGCACCCGCGCCAAGGCGGCGATGGCGCCGAACGCCGCGGTCGGCATGCTGCGCCACGGCATCGCGCTGATTGCCGAAACCGGCTGGACCACCGACCCGGGATTGATGGTCGAGCTCCATCTGGGGTGCGCCGAGGCCGAGTTCCTGGGCGGCGACCGCGCCGCGGCGGACACCCTGTTTGCCGAGGTCGCCCGCCACGCCCGCGACCGGCGCGACCACGCCGCCCTCGCCAGCCTCAGGCTCGGGGTCGATCTGACCACCGGCCGCTGGGCCGACGGCATGCGCACCGGCATCGCCTGTCTCGCGCGGTTCGACGTCGACCTGCCCGAGGACGGACACGCGCTCGACCGCGCGCTTGCCGACGAACGGCGCCGGATCGAGGACCGCCTGGCCGGCCGGGAGATCGCCGCCCTGACCGACGCGCCGGAGATCACCGACCCGGACGACGTCTTGGTGCTGGAACTCCTGCACCGGACCTGGACCTGCGCGTACATGGTCAACTACCAACTCGGCACGCTGGCGGTGCTCAAGGTGGTCAGCCGATCGCTCGACCGCGGTCACTCGGCGTTCTCGGCGTTCGGGTACATCGTCTTCGGGTCGATCTTGAGCTCGGTCGATCAGGACTACGATCGGGCCTATCAATTCGGCCAGCTGGCGCTCCGGCTCAACCAAAAATTCGACAATATTCAGCTGGTACCCAAAGTCAACAACATGTTCGCGCACACGATCAACCATTACCGGTGTCATCTCAAGACCAACATTCCGCTTTACGAACAGGCCTATCACGCCAGTCTTGCCTGCGGCGATTTGTGGTGGGGCGTCTGGGCGGTCGATTTTCTGGCCGTCAACCAGCTGATCAAGGGCGACCCGCTCGACCAGGTGCTCGAGACCGCCGCGCGGTATGCGGACTATGTCGAAAAATCCGGCGACGCCGCCTTGTTGCACATGCTGCGTCTGGTCGAGCACGCGGCCCGCAACCTTCAAGGCCGGACCGAGGGCGCCGACCGCCTGACCAGCCCCGACTGGGACGAGGACGCGGCGCTGGCGGCGCTCCGCGCGATCCCGTTCGACTTCGGCGTGTTCTGGCTCAAGCTGACCCAGTCGATCATCTGGTACCTGAACGGCCGGATCGCCGAGGCGCACGCCGCGAGCGCCGAGGCCGAGGCGCTCAAGGCCAACGCGCCCGGCTTCATGCTGGTCACCGAGCAGTGCTTCTATCACGGCCTGATCGCCCTCGCCGCCGGGAAGGCCGACGAGGCGCACGCGGACCTGGCGGCGATGGCGATCTGGGCCGCCTCGGCGCCCGACAACTATCGCCACAAGCACACGCTGCTCGCGGCGGAGCGCGCGCGGATCGACGGCGCGGACTGGCGGGCGGCGAGGCTCTACGACCAGGCGATCGCCGAGGCGCACGCCGCCGACTATCTGAACGTCGAGGCCCTGGCCAACCATCTGGCGGCGCGGTTCTGGCGTGACCGCGGCCTCGCCAAGGCGGCCCGCGGCTATCTGGTCGAGGCGCGCTATCTCTACGACCGCTGGGGCGCGACCCGGCTTGCGGCCGCGCTCGCGCGTGCCCACCCCGAGTTGGTCGAGCCGTCGGCGGCGACGCTGCTGCCGTCGGTCCAGGTCACGGTGACCAGCGAGAGCACCCCGCAAGGCGCGCTCGACCTCAGCGCGATCGTGAAGGCGACCCAGGCGATCTCGGGCGAGCTGGTGCTGGGGCGGTTGCTCGAAAAGCTGATGCGCCTGATCCTCGAGGCCGGCGGCGCCGCGCGCGGCGCCCTGATGCTCGCGCACGACGGCCAACTGCGCCTCGAGGCGACCGGCGCGATCGACCCGGACCGGGTCGAGCTCCTGCAGGGCGTGCCGGTCGCGGCCGGGTCGGACGGCGCGCCGCCGCCGGTGCCGGGCGTCCTGGTCCGCTTGGTCGAGGCGAGCCGGGCGCCGGTGGTGATCGACGACGCGCGCGCCGACCCGCGCTGCCGCACCGACCCCTATTGCCGCGCGGTCACGCCGCGATCGCTGTTCGCAGCACCGATCCAAAGCCACGGCCGCTTGATCGGCGTGGTCACGCTCGAAAACCATCTGGTCGCCGGCGCCTTCACCCCGGACCGCCAGCAGGTGCTGCAGGTCCTGGCCGCCCAGGCCGCGATCTCGCTCGAGACCGCGCGGCTCTACCAGACCCTGGACGCGTCGGAGAAACGCTATCGCGCGCTCTATGAAAACGCGGTCGAGGGGATCTTCCGCTCAACCCCCGCCGGTGCGGTCCTGGCGGCCAACCCGGCGCTGGCGCGGATCATGGGCTACGACACGCCGGAGCAGCTGGTTGCCACGGTGACCGATCTGGCCGCGCAATGGTATGTCGAGCCGGCCGACCGTACCCGTCTGCTCGAGATGCTGGCCGAGCACGACCGGGCGGTCGATTTCGAAACGCGGTTCCGCCGGCGCGACGGCACCGAGATCTGGGTGTCCTTGTCGGTGCGAAGCCACCGCGACGACACCGGCGCCGTGACCACTCTCGAAGGCGCGCTGATCGACGTCAGCGAGCGCAAACGCCGCGAACAGGCCGAGCGGGCCCGCCACGAGGCGGAAATCGCCAGCCGCGCCAAAAGCGAGTTCCTCGCCCGGATGAGCCACGAGATCAGGACGCCGATGAACGCGGTGCTCGGTCTCGTCCAACTGGCGCTGCGCACCCAGCTGACCCCCAAACAGCGCGATTACCTGCGCAAGATCAACAGCTCGGCCCAGGCGCTGCTCGGCATTCTCAACGACATCCTCGACGTGTCCAAGATCGAGGCCGGCAAGCTCACGCTCGAACGCACGCCGTTCCATTTGGTCGATGTCTTGGAAAACCTCGGCAACGTCTTGAGCCTCAAGGCCCATGAGAAGGGGCTCGAGTTGCTGTTCGACTGCGACCCGGTGCTGCCCGACCGGCTGATCGGCGACCCGCTGCGGCTCGGCCAGGTCCTGATCAACCTTGGCACCAATGCGGTCAAGTTCACCGAGACCGGCGAGGTTACGGTCCGGGTCGCGCGGGCCGCCCCGGACGCGGACGCGGACGCGGCCGCGGCCGCCGACAGGGTACGGCTCGCGTTTACCGTCGCCGACAGCGGCATCGGCATGACCGCCGACCAGATGACCGGGCTGTTCCAGTCGTTCCACCAGGTCGATGCCTCGATCACCCGGCGATTCGGCGGCACCGGGCTCGGGCTTACGATCTCTCGGCAGCTGGCCCGCATGATGGGCGGTGAGCTGACGGTCGACAGCGCGCCCGGCCGTGGCAGCACCTTTCGGTTCGAGGCCGAGTTCGACGTTGCCCCGGACGCGGCCGCGCGTACCCAGGTGGTGCCGGCCGAGCTTCAGGGCCAACCGATTTTGGTCGTCGATGACAATGAGGTCGCGCGCAAGGTGTTGCGCAGCATGCTCGAGGCGTTTTCGTTCGAGGTCACCACGGTCGCCTCGGGCGACCGTGCGCTCGCGGCGTTGCGCGACCGCGCGGCCGCGGGGCGGACGCCGTTCGCCGCGGTTCTGCTCGACTGGCGAATGCCGGGGATGGACGGGCTCGAGACCGCGCGCCGGATCAAGGCCGACCGCAGCCTGCCCCGGACCCCGGCGATCTTGATGGTGACCGCGTACAGCGGCGACCAGCTCGAACGCGACGCCAAGGCGGTCGGGCTCGACGCGCTGTTGACCAAGCCGGTCGGGCAGTCGCTGTTGTTCAACACCATCATGGAGAGTCTCGGCCGCGGCGGGCTCGACCTTGGGTCGCGGGCCCGCGACCGCGTCGGGTCTTTGCGTGACCTCGCGGCGATTGCGGGGGCTCGTGTCCTGTTGGTCGAGGACAACCCGATCAACCAACAGGTCGCCGCCGAGTTCCTGGACCAGGCCGGGCTGGTGGTGACGGTCGCAAGCTCCGGCCGCGAGGGCGTGGCGGCGGCGCTCGCCGGCGACTTTGATCTCGTGTTGATGGACGTCCAGATGCCGGAGATGGACGGGCTCGAGGCGACCCGGCGCCTGCGCACCGAGGGTCTCGGCACGCTGCCGATCGTCGCGATGACCGCGCACGCGCTCGCAAGCGACCGCGAGGCGAGCCTTGCCGCGGGCATGAACGACCATCTGACCAAACCGATCGTCGCCGAGGAGCTCGAGGCGATCCTGGCGCGCTACATCCCGCCGCGCCGATCCGCCGGGCCGAACCGCGCCGCGGCGCTCGACCCCGCGGCCGGCGGCCCGGCGCCGCCGCCGGTCGCCGACCCGGCGCACCACCACGGCCCGCCGCTGCCGACGATCGACGGGCTCGACACCGCGCTCGGCCTCAGGCGGTCGGCCAACAACCGGGACCTCTATGTCGATCTGTTGCGCCAGTTCGCCCGGCGCTACGGCGACGCCGGCGCGCGGGTCGGGTCCTTGATCGAGGCCGGCAGCTTCCGCGAGGCCGAACGGCTCGCCCACACCCTGAAAGGAACCACCGCTAGTCTGGGGGCGACCGCCTGCTGCGCCTTGGCCGCCACCTTGGAGCTGGCGCTGGCCCGGGGCGACCTGGCGACGGCGCGCGCGGCGGTGCCGCCGGTGGTCGCGGTGCTGGAGCGGCTGACCCGGAGCTTGCGCGACTGGCAGGCCACGACCGATGCCGCCGCGGCGCACGCCGGACGCGGCCTTGACGCCGCCGCGACCGCGGCGCGCGCGACCGAAGTCGCCGGCCTGCTCGACCAGTTGGGCCCGTTGATCGAGGCCGGCAGCTCCAAGGCCGACCAGCTGATCAGCCGGCTGCGCCCGGCGGTCGCCGGCACCGAGCTCGAGGCCGCGATCGATCAACTGGAGGATGCGGTGGCCGATCTCGAGGTCGACACGGCGCTCGCTCTGGTCGAAAACATCAAGCGCCGTCAAGCGGGAGCGTGAACGACCCATGCCCGAAGACCAAAAGGTCCTGGTGGTCGACGACGAACGGATCAACCGAAAGCAGCTGTGCGCGCTGCTCGAGGACGTTTGCGAGGTGATCCAGGCCAAGAGCGGCTTCCAGGCGCTCGACCGGCTGGCCGGCGACCCGGGGATCGACCTCGTGCTGCTCGACGTCATGATGCCGGAGCTCGACGGCTACGAAGTGCTGCGCCGGTTGAAGGCGGCCGAAGCGACCCGGGACATTCCGGTGATCTTCATCACCGCGCGCGACACGGTCGAGGACGAGGAGTTGGGCTTGAGCCTCGGCGCCGCCGACTACATCGCCAAACCGTTCCAACCGGCGGTGGTGCGCCTGCGGGTCGCCAACCATCTCAGTTTCGTGCGGCAACGCAAGCTGTTGGAGACGCTGGCGGGCCGCGACGGCCTGACCGAGATCCCGAACCGCCGGCGGTTCGACGAGGTGCTGGCCGCCAGTTGGGCCGAGGCGCGCGCGCGCGGCGCGCCGATCTCGCTTGCGATCCTCGATCTCGATTGCTTCAAGTCGTTCAACGACCGGCTCGGCCACCGCCGGGGCGACGCGGCGCTTCGCGAGGTCGCTGCGGTGGTCCACCAGGCCGCCCTCGCCCGCCCGGGCGCGCTGGCGGCCCGTTACGGCGGCGAGGAGTTCGCGCTCTTGATGCCGGACACCGGGCGCGCCGATGCCGCAGCGACCGCCGAGCGGCTGCGCACGACGGTCGCCGCGCTCGGCATGCCCCACCCGGCATCGACCACGGCCGGCCACGTGACCGTCAGCATCGGCGTTGCGACCGCCCTGCCCGCGGACCCGACCACGCCCGACCAGCTGGTCGAACGCGCGGATCAATTGCTGTTTGACGCCAAGGACCGGGGCCGCAACCGGGTGGTGAGCGACCCCGGCCAATGACGCACGGGGGCCGGTGGACGCCGGGTTCACCCGAACGGGTTCGCGCCGAGCCGCTTGGTCACCGGATCTTGCGCATCCCTGATGCCGTCCGCGACCAGGGTGAGGCCGAGCACCGTGAGCGCGACCGCGGCGGTCACGGACGCGATCAGGTGAGGGCCGGTGCGGGTGGCCGCCAGGCCGTCGCGGATCAGCACGCCCCAGCTGACCCCGGGGTCTTGGACACCGATCCCGAGCACCGACAGCGAGACCTCGGCCATGATCGCCGGGGCCGCGACCAGCGCGGTGCGCACGGCCAGCGGTCCGGCCAGGTGCGGGGCGAGATGGGTGACGAGGATATGCCACGCGCCGGCGCCCAGCGCGGTCGAGGCAAGCACGAACCGTTCCTTGGACAGACCGGCCAC
>JANQHG010000024.1 GCA_028277115.1 Azospirillaceae bacterium | reverse complement strand
TCAGCGCGAGCGCGCGCGCCGGGTCGCCCCGGGCGGCCGCGATCAGGCCGAGCAGGTGGCACGCGACCGCGTCACCCGGTGCCGCGGTCAAGACCCGCTCCAGGATCGCCGCCGCCTCGTCCAGCCGTCCGGCGTGGAACGCGGCCACCCCCGCCTCTCGCTCGTTCACCGTCCCGGTCTCCCGTCCCGCGTCCCGGCGCCCGCCGCGGCACCGCGGCACCACAGGTCAGCCGCCGCGCGCTGCCGACACCCCGATGCCCCTTGACATGTTGCGCATCCTCGGTCCACAGGGTTTGAGTGAGGGTGTGTTCGGGGTAATCCAGCATCGGACATGATCGACCGAGCGGCAATCCCGGTGATCGCGCGGGGACGACCGGTGCGATGACCGTGGTCCGGGTCCGTTCGGCCTTCCGGAGGGCGAGCTTTGGCGACGCGCGCGTTTCTGATCGCACTTGTGAGCCTGATCGCGGCGATCGGGACACCGGCCGCGCCGGCGGCTGGCGGCACCCTCCCGGTGGCGGCGCGCCAACAACTCGACATCACGCCCGACCTGCGCCGGCCGCTCGGCGACCCCGATCACGTCCTGGTGCTCGACCGACCGTTGCTGTCGCCGTGGCACCATCTGCTCGCGGTCACCGGCGGCATCCTGGTCGGTGGTGCGGTCGCCTGGCGCACCGGGGCCGGACCGCTCGCGCTGGCCACCGGGGTGGCGCTGGGGGCGATCGTCGGCCATCTCGGCGCGCTCGGCTGGGTCGATCTGATCTGAGCCGACCGCCGCACCGGCCATTGACGCAGCGCAAGGGTTTTGCGACGATCGTGTCCATTCGGGCACGCCACAGGGGCGCCCTTGACCACTCATCGCATATCCTTCGGGTGGAAACCGCCGGTCGGCGGGATCTGGCCGGAGTCTTGGGGTCTTTCATGCGCAATCGGGTCGTCGCCACGTTCGGGCTCATGGTTTGGCTGTCGGCGCTGGCTTTGGTGACCCCCGGGTCCGTGGGCGCGTCGGCACAGCCGGCGACCACCGAACGCACCCCGTTCGTCGGCGAGGTGACGCTTCAGGATATCGCGGTCTCGGCGCTCGCACTGGCGACCGGGGCGGTTGCGATCGACCTCTACACCGGCGGGGCGATTTCGACGCCTTTGTTCGGGCGTGCGATTGCGTTGGTCGGCCGCAGCGCCTGCCGCGTGCTCGCCCGCGGCGTCGGCGCGGTTGCCCCGGCGGCGCTGGCCCCGGCCACGGCTGCCCCGTCGGTCGCCGCGCCCGTTACAGTCGGTGCTGCGGCGACCGGGCTTTTTTCCCTGGTGGTGTCGCGTTTGGGTGCGCCCGCGGACAAGGTCGCAGCTAATCCCGCGGCGCCCGCTTTGATGAGCATGCCCCGGCAATGATCAACTCCCCGATTGCGGGCGTGATGGCGACGGCAGGCCATGGCGTTCGTTGACCATTTGACCGCGTGCAACAGCCACGATCCCAGCGGGTTCCTGGCGTTCCACCTCGGGCCGACCGCGGTCGGGCAGGTGCGGCGCGACTTCGCGCAAGCGTTGGCATGCTACCCGGACCTGATCTCGACCGACGACGACGGCGTCCATCTGGCACTCGGCGACGGCGACGGCGACGTCGGGGGGCGGAGCGCCCGGCTGACCACCCTGGTCGATCGTCTGGTCGCCGACGGCCTGGTGCCCAAGCCGCGCGGCGAGGCCTACCCGGTCTTGACCCGCTGGGGCGCGCCGCCGCTGGCGCGGATCGACCGCGCCGCGGTGCCGTATTTCGGCATCCCGGCCTACGGCCTGCATGTCAACGGCTTCGTCCGCACCGCGACCGGGGCGATACGGATGTGGGTGGCGCGTCGGGCCCGCGACCGCAGCCTCGCGCCCGGCAAGCTCGACAACATGATCGCCGGCGGCCAGCCGATCGGTCTGTCGGTGCGCGAGAATCTGATCAAGGAGGCGGCCGAGGAGGCCTCGGTGCCGGCCGAGGTCGCGGCGCGCGCGGTCGCGGTCGGCGCGCTCGGCTATGTCATGGACGTGCCGCACGGGGTGCGGCCCGACACCTTGTTTCTGTTCGACCTCGAGCTCGATCCGTCGTTCGAGCCGGCCAACCGCGACGGCGAGGTCGAGGCGTTCACCCTGATGCCGCTCGAAGAGGTCACGGCGTTGGTTCGCGACGGCTTTGCCTTCAAGTTCAACTGCAGCCTGGTGGTGATCGATTTCCTGATCCGCCACGGCGTGCTCGACGCCGAGCATCCGGAGTATCTGACCCTGGTCCACGGCCTGCATCGCGGCACCTGACCAGGACGGCGGCACGATGGGCGGCGGCCTCGTCACCCGGTTCGCCCCGAGCCCGACCGGGTGGCTCCACCTCGGCCACGCCTACTCGGCCCTGTTCGCCGCGCGGGCGGCCGCCGGCGGCCGCTTTCTGCTTCGGATCGAGGACATCGACCCCAACCGGTGCCGCCCGGCGTTCGCCGACGCTCTTCTCGAGGACCTCGCCTGGCTCGGCCTCGCCTGGGACGGGCCGGTGCGTCGGCAGTCCGCCCATCTGGCCGACTACCGCGCCGCGCTCGACCGCTTGGCCGGGCTCGGGGTGACCTACCCGTGCTTTTGCTCCCGCGCCGAGATCGCGGCCGAGGTCGCGGCGGCGGCGCACGCGCCGCACGGTCCCGACGGCGCGCTCTACCCCGGGACCTGCCGGCGGCTGTCGCGCGCCGAGCGCGACGACCGTCTGGCGTCCGGCACCGCGCATGCGCTCCGCCTCGACAGCGCGGCGGCCGCGGCGCTGACCGGGCCGCTCACCTGGGCCGACCGCGGCCACGGCACGGTCGCGGTCGACCCGGCACGGTTCGGCGACGTCGTGCTCGCGCGCAAGGATGTGCCGACCAGCTACCATTTGAGCGTCACGGTCGACGACCATCTCCAGGGGGTGACCCTGGTGACCCGCGGGGCGGACTTGATCCCCGCGACCGATGTCCACCGGACCTTGCAGGCGCTGCTCGGCCTCGACGTGCCGACCTGGCACCACCACCGGGTCCTGACCGATGCCGCCGGGACCCGCCTGTCGAAGCGCGACCGGTCCCGGACGCTACGCGCGCTGCGCGACCACGGCACCACGGCGGCGGACGTCCGCGCGATGATCGACGGGCTCGCCGGCGCGGCGTGATCCGGCCGAGGACGACGATCTCATCGAGACAATCGACCGGGTGGACCAAGGGGCGGGTCACCTCACGGCGTGAACACGGCGGCGACCACGCCCTCCGCCGGCAGGTCGAGGGTGACGTCGCCGCCCGATAACGTCGCACCGGCGCCGAACAGCGGTCCAAGCGCCGCCGCGTCGGTGACCTGCGGGCGGAGCGCCGCCGGCAGGCTCGGCGCCAGGGTGGCGCGGTCGAGGGTGCGGTGGACCGGGGCGGCCCCGAGGTTGATCGCGACCAGGGCGACGCTGTCGGGTGCGGCCATCAGCCAGGCGATCAGCCACGGCTCGTCGTCGATCACCGCGTGGCGGTCGCCGCGGTGGAAGGCAGGCTCGGCGGCGCGCAAGCGCGCGAGCGCGCGGATGGTGCCAAAGGTCGGGTTGGTCTCGTCGAACGGTGCATGCAGCGGCGTGTTGACCGGACCGTATCGCCAGTTGCAGGGCGACGCCGGCACCATGTCTTGACGGACGTAGACGTCATGGCCGCGCACGCGGCCGCTCGCGTCGGTGACCTCGCCGATCGCGCCGGAGAACTCCTGTTCCGTACCGTAGGTCAGGCACGGCATCGCGGGGCCGAGCATGATCAGCGCCAAGGCCGCGCGCAGGCGCGACCGGGCCCGGTCCAAACTGGCGAAACGCTCGCCCCAGCTGTGGAAAAACCGGCTGGCATCCTGATTGTCGAGGAACGCGAGGTTCATCCGGGCGTCCCGGTGGCGGAAGCACCCGCGCGCGTGACCGGCGGCAAGGCTGGTCAGGTCGGCGGCGCCGTCGGCGAAGATCGCGCGCAGGCGGTAGAACAGCGGGAAATCGAGCTGCCCCGAAAAACCGGCGGCGCGGCCGAACGGACCGACCACCGCGTCGCGGGCGTCGGCATGCTCGCCGAGCAGGAACAGGTCGTGTTTGCCGATCGCCCGGCCGTAGCGGCGGAGCGCCGGGATCGCATGGCGCCAAAAGCCGAGGTCGACGTGCCGCGCCGCGTCGAAACGAAAGCCGTCGACATCGCTCTCGGCCAGCCACCAGGCGAGGTGGAGGGTCAACAGCGCGCGCACCGGCCCGCGCTCGGTCTTGAGATCGGCGAGCGTGCCGAACAACGGGCTTTCGACCAGATCGTCGCCGCGGTCGTCGTGGAACAGGTCGGGGTCGCGCAATTCCACGGGATAGGGCAGCGGCATCGAGCGGTCGCCGCGGTCGTGGCGGAACCGGCCGCGCATGCCGTGCGACGCCGATGCATCCGGGGTCCAGACCAGCGCGTCGGCCAGGTGGTTCACGATCACGTCGAGCAACACCGCGATGCCGCGGGCGTGCGCTTGATCGACCAGCGCGCGCAGGTCGGCGAGCGTGCCGAGCCGCGGGTCGACCGCGAACAGGTGCAACGGGTGGTAACCATGGTAGCCGTCGGCGGCGTTGACGTAGACCGGGCTCAAGATCAGGCCGCCGACCCCGAGCCGCACCAGGTAGTCGAGCCGCGCCGCGAGGCCGGCCAGGGTGCCGCCGTGGCCGGCCTCGGCGACCGACGGGTCGACCGGCACCAGGCCGAGGCCGGCGTGCGCCCGCGGGCCCTCGGGCGCCGGCGCGAACCGGTCGACCATCACCGTGTACCAGGTGCGGTGGCGCCAGCGCTCGGGCGACGGGGTGACCGGGCCGGGCGGCACCGGGCCATAGACCGGTCGGCCGTCGACCAGGCCGAGGAACGGCGTCGCGATGTCCGCCGCGCGCTGCGGCGCCCGGATGACCAGGACCGTGCGCGGCGCCCGGCACCACTGCCAGACCGCGTCCGCACCCTCGGCGCGAAAACCGAAGCGGTAGCGCAGGGTCAGCTCGCGCCCGAACGCCGGCAGGGTCACCCGGTAGAGCCGATAGGCGCCGTGGTCGCCGGCGGCGGTCGCCGCGGCCTGATGCCGGTCGCCGCCCGGCGCCAGCGTAAACGTCACCGCCGCCGCGGCCGGGCGGCGGTCGCGGCGGATCGCAAATGCGATCCGCACCGCACGGTCGGGCGGCACGCACCAGTCATAGGGTGCCGTGCCCGGCTCGTGGGCGAGTTCGAGGAACGGGTCGGCGGCGATGGCGGTCACGCCTTACGTCGCGATCACGAACCCGCCTTGGCGAGCCAGGCGTCGATCTTGCCGGTCAGACGCGCGAAATCGACCGGCTTGGTGTCGAAGTCGTCGCAGCCGGCCGCCAGCGCCTTGTCCTGATCGGTCGCCATCGCGTGCGCGGTCAGCGCGATGATCGGCAGCGCCCGGGTCGCCGGGTCCGCTTTCAGCCGGCGCGCGACCTCCCAGCCATCCATCACCGGCAGGCTCATGTCGAGCAGGACCAGGTCGGGCGCCTCGCTGGACGCCATCGCCACCCCCTCGGCGCCGTCCATCGCGATCACGACCTCGAAGCCCTTGCGCTTCAAGCGGCGGGACAGCATGTCCCGGTTCATCTCATTGTCTTCAACCAACAGGATTTTCGGCATTGCGCTCGCCGCCTCCGCTTGCCTTGCTCGTCTGGTCCGCGCCGTCCGCGCCGTCCGTGCCGTCCGCGCCGCCGACCAGGCCGCGGATCATCGCGACCAAGTCGCTGCGCTCGTAACTGCCCTTTTGGACGATCCGCTCGCTGGTTGCCTTCAGATACTGGCGCTCCTCGGGCGTCAGATCCTTGGCGGTCATAATCGCGACCGGGATGTCCCGGCCGTCGGGGCGCGACCGCAGCTCCTGCAGGAAGGCAAAGCCGTCCATCTCCGGCATCATCAGGTCGAGCAGGATCGCCGCCGGCCGGGCTTCGGTCAATCGGTCGAGTGCTTGGCGACCGTTGGCGGCCTCGAGGATCTGCCAATGGTCCTTTTCCAGGGTGCGCCGGAGCATGCCGCGGGTGTCATCGTCGTCGTCGACGATCAGGACTTGTCCGTCGCGCGGGTCCTTGCGGTAACGCTCGAGCAGTCGGCGCAGTTCGCCCGCCTCGAACGGCTTGGTCAGGAAATCGGACGCCCCCAGCGCGAACGCGAGCTCCTGGTTTTGGGTCTTGGTGCAGATCACCACCGGGATCTGGCGATCGCCGCTGACCCGCTTGATCTCGGCCATCACCGCCCAGCCGTCCATTCCCGGCATGATGATGTCGAGGAGCACGACATCGGGCCGATCGGCACGCAACAGCGCGAGCGCCTGCTCGCCGCCATAGGCGTGAAGCAGGCGGATGCCGCGGCCGGCCAGCTTCTGGCGCACCGTGGTGTGGAAATCCAGCTCGTCGTCGATGACCATGACCGTGAGCTCGGGCCCGCGCGCGCGCACCGCCGCGGGGCCGCCCTCGCCCGCGGCGGCGGTCGTCTCGACCTCGTCGGCGGTCGCGCCGGCGCCAACGGAGGTGCCGACATAGCGGGCCGGCAGCTCGATCGTGAAGGTCGAGCCGACGCCGGGTACGCTGGTCACGGTGACGTCGCCGCCGAGCATCCGGCAATAGCTGCGGGTGATCGCAAGCCCGAGCCCGGTGCCGCCGAACCGCCGGGTGGTCGAGCCGTCGGCCTGGGTGAACGCCGCGAACAGCTTCGCCATCTCGGCCTCGGTCATGCCGATCCCGGTGTCCTGGACGGAAAAGCGCAGCCGGTCGTCGCCGGTGCCGGTCGCATCGGGCGCGCGCGCGACCGTCAGGGTGACGGTGCCGTCCTTGGTGAACTTGGCGGCGTTGCTGAGCAGATTGATCAGGCCCTGGCGCAGCTTTATCTGATCGGTGAACATCTCGCCGCCGTCGGCCGCGCCGACGATCACCAGGCGGTTGGCGTTCTTGGTGATCGCCGGGGTGACGATGCTTTCGATCTCGCCGATCATGGTCTGGACCCGGAACGCCTCGGGGTAGACGTCCATCTTGCCGGCCTCGATCTTGGAGATGTCGAGGATATCGTTGATCTGGGACAACAGCTGCTTGCCCGAGGCCTGGATGCGGTCGAGGTCGGGCAGGAAGTCGTCGTAGCCGGCGTCGCTCGCCTCTTCGAACAGCATTTCGCTGTAGCCGATGATCGCGTTCAAGGGCGTGCGCAGCTCGTGGCTCATGTTGGCGAGGAACTCCGACTTGGCGCGGCTGGCGTTGCGCGCCTCGTCGATCGCGACCAAGAGGTCCTCGTTGGCGCCGCGCAGCTCGCGGGTGCGCTGGGCGACCATGTTTTCGAGCTCGGTCCGGTGGCGGGCGAGCGCACGGTCGCGCTCGGCGATCCGCTCGATCATGGTGTTGAAGTCGTCGATCAGGGCGCCGACCTCGTCGTCGGTGCGGGCGGCGGCGACCCGGATCTCGTAGTTGCGGGTTTCGGTGATCTGTTTGGCCGAGGCGGCAAGCGCCGCGATCGGCCCGGTGATCCCGCGTTTCAGCCGGCGCGCCATCAGGAGTCCGACCGCGAGCAGGGCGGCGAGCGCGGACGCGATCAGCGGGCCCATGCGCTCGAACCAGGTGGCGAGCGCGCGGCGGAGATCGGCGGCGACGAAGGCGATCGCGATCGGCTGGTTGTCGTAGGTACGGCCGCCGAAGTCGCCGTCGAACCGGATCGCGCGCGCGACGATCACATGCGGCAGGTCGGACACCGTGATCGTCCCGTCCGGGGCGCGGGCGAGGTCGGCGATGCGCGCGCGGACCGGCGCGACCAGCCGGTCGGGGTCGGTCGCGGGCGCATCGTCGGCGAGCCGAAACGCGAACGGTCGGTCGTCGTGGCGCGCCGGCCGGAGGCGGCCGTCGAGGGTCAGGATGCCCTTGGCGAACACGCTCGGGTCGAGCGTGCGGTCGAGGTAGCTGCGGGCGAACGCGGCGTTGTCGTCGAGGATCGCGAGCGGCGTGCCCTGGGCGATCACGCTGGCGATCGCGCCGACCTTCTGTTCGGTCGTGTTGGCGAGGTCGCGGAACTCCTTGGCCAGGAACAGCACCACGACCAAGAGCAGCAACAACAGATTGTTGAGCATCAAGGCGCGGGTGAACTTGGCGCCGAGCGACCGGGGCGGATGCGGAGCGGTCATCGTTGCCTCCCGAGGTCGGCGCCGGCGAGCGCTTTGGTCAACGCGGCGCAGAGCGCGGCGACCGCGCGCCCCGCCGCAGTGACCGCGGCCGGCGGGCTGTCGTCGGCCGCCGGTTCGGCGTGGTCGAACCGCCAGGCCCATTGGCGCTCCCGGCTTTGGCGGTCGGCGAGGGTCAGCGCGACCGCGAGTTCGAACCGGGCCGGCTGATCGCTGCCCTCGGCGGCGAGGCGTTGCCCGAACTTGAGCAGGGTACCGCCGAGGATGGCGTCGGCGAGCACCGGCTCGGTCGGCCGGGTGACCGTGCGGACCGACCGGGTGTTCGCGAGGCAGGCGTAAAGCTGGTCTTGGACCAGCCGCCCCGGCGGGTCGTTCCACAGATGGGCGCCGTCCTGGTCGAGCGTATGTGGGGTGTCAGCGCGACGCCGGACCAGGGCGCGGGCCGCGAGCACGGCGTCGGTGCGCAGCCGTTCGACCATGACGACGCCGTCGATCACCGGCCCTGCGCGCGCCGCGACCGACAATTCGGGCAGCGCATAGGTCACCGGCAGCGCCCCCCCGGCGCACCCGACCAGCACCATGATACTCGCCCACCGTCCGATCCCGCCCGCACTCGTCATCCCTTTTGTCCCACTCCCGTCCCGGGGTCCAGGGGCTCGCCCCTGGTCGGGGAGTGTCGGGGGGCGACGCCCCCCGACACATGCGAAGCGACCCGTTGCGGTCTCAGTCACCGCGCCCGAAAATCACGGCGGGATTGCGGCGCAGATCGGTCGCAAGTCCGGCAAGTTCGCCGGACGCCCGTTCGAGGTCGACCAGGATCGCCCCCAGGCTGTGCGCCAGGATTTGCAGGCTGAACTGGGCGTCGGTGGCGCCGGTCTCGAGCCGGGGCGCGAGGGTGGCGACCAACCGGCGCGCTTGTCCCGCGATGGCCCTGAGGTCGCGAAGTGCCCGCCGGCCATCGGCAACCATGGCCGCGAGCCGTTGGTCGGCGACGCTGTCGACCAGGGCCGCAATCTGGTCGAGGCTGGTCTCTGCCTGCCCGATCACGGGGTCGAGCCGTTCGGCCCCCTGTCGCAGCGTCGCCAGCATGGGGGTCAGCTCGACCGTCACCGCTTGGTCGAGCCGGCCGACGGTGGCGCGCAGGTCGTCGGTGGTCGGGCCGAGCCTTTGGTCGAAGAAGGCGACGATCTTTCGGTCGAGCGTGTCGACGGTCTCGGTCAGGCGGGTCAGCAAAGTGTCCGCCTGGTCGGTGATCGACGCCGTGGTCTCGGTCGCGATCTTGCCGCCGAGTTCCACCAAGGTGTCGGCGGTCCCGAGGCGAAGGGCCAGCACCGGGGCGCCGAGCAGGCTCGCGCTTGCGATCGCGATCCGGCTGTCGGCCGGCACCGGCCAGGCCGGGTCGATCGCGAAATCGACCCGGAACTTTGGGGTCGCGGTACGCTCGGCGACCGTGATCCGGCGCACGGTGCCGATCGTGAAGCCGGCAATCCGCACCTCGGCGCCGGTGGCGAGCCCGGTGACGTCGGCGAACACGGCGTGGTAGCGCGCTTCGGCGGCGAGCCGGCCGAGGTTGAGAACCAGCCAGCCGGCAAGCAGTGCCGCGCCCAGGACGAGGAAGACGCCGGCCGCCACCGCAGTACGGCGGTCGCCGCCGACCGACACGATCGCCATCAGCCGGCCCGGGTCAGCCGGTCGAGCAGTTCGGCCTCGTCCATCGCCGCGTCGTCCCCTTCGCCGGTCAGGACCCGGCGCACCACGGGTTGCTCACTGGTGCGCACCGCGTCGGGCGTGCCGATCATCGCGATCTTTCCCTGGTCGATCACCGCGACGGTATCCGCGAGGTCGAGCCCGGCGTCGATGCTGTGGGTCAAGATCACCCAGGTCTGGCCGAACGCGGCGCTGAGATCGCGGACCAAGCCTTCGAGGTCGCGCAGCGACCGCCGGTCGAGCCCGGAGAAGATGTCATCGCACACCAGGAGCTTGGGGTCGAGCGCGGTCGCCCGCGCGATCGCGGCGCGCAACGTCATGCCGGCCGACAGCTGCCCCGGGTGGTAGTCGGCAAAGTCGAACAGGCCGACCTGCTGGAGCTTCATCCGCGCGACGATCTCGATGGTGGCGCGGTCGAGCGATGTGAGTTCGGACAGTGCCAGGCGAATGTTGTCGAGCACGGACAGGGACGAGACCAGCGCGCCCGCCTGGTGAACCGCGCCGATCGCCTTGCGCACCTGGAGCGCCGCCTGGCCGCGCGCCGTCGCGAGCGCGGTGCCCATCACCCGGACCACCCCGGCGGTCGGGCGTTCCAGGCCCAACAGATGGCGGAACAGCGTGGTCTTGCCGCCGCCGCCGGCGGCCAGGATCACGAACAACTCGCCGCGACGGACCGTGAAGGACAGCCGGTCGAGCACCAGCCGGTCGCCATAGACCACCGAGAGGTCGCAGACCTCGAGGATCGGGGCTTGGGCCGTGTCTGCGGGTGGGGGCATCGGGATCGGGGCGAATTGGCGAGGGCGGGCCGGCGGCGCCGGTTTTGGGGGCTTCGCCCCCAAGGTCAGGGGGTTTCACCCCCCGACACCCCCTGACCAGGGGTTGCCCCCTGGACCCCGGCAATTAGTGGGGTCAAAGGGGGGGTGACAACGGCGGTCAGGCCGAATACGGCGGTGCAGTGACTGCACGGCCGGCGTCATCCCGACGAGGCATAGGTGATCACCGCATTGGCGATCAAGACCGCGGTGATCGACAGCACGGTCGCCCGGGTGACCGCGGCGCCGACCGCCTGGGCGCCGCTGCGCGCACCGAGCCCGACGGTCGCAGCGATGCTCGCAATCAGCGCAGCAAAGCAGAGGCTTTTGATCACCGCGATCGCAAGGTCGCGCGCCGTGAGCGCGGTCACCACCGCGACCAGGGTCCGGATCACCGGCACCCCGGTGTCGGCCGACAAGTAAAGACTGAACGACCCGAGCACCAGGGCGGTCATGGTCAGCGTCAAGATCGGCATGCAGACCACAAGCGCGGCGACCACCGGGGCAACCAACAGACGCACCGGGCTCAAGCCCATACCGCGCAGACCATCGATCTCGCGCCCGCTCTGCATCGCGCCGAGCGCGGCGGCAACCCCGGCCCCGGTGCGCGCGGCGACCAGGATGCCGACCAGGATCGGCGCCAACTCGCGCGCGAGCGCGGTCGCCAAACCGTCAAGCAACACGCCGAGGACATCGGCAACCTCGAGCACCCGGCTGAGCTGGATCGCGAGCACCACCCCGATCGCAGTGGCAAACAAGGCGGTCAGCGGCAGCGCGGCGACCCCGGCATCGACGATCTGGTGGGCGACCGCGCCGAGCCGCACCGGCGCACCGCGCCAACGCCCGCCCAGGGTCCAGCCCACCGCCTCGGCGAAGGTCGCGACGATCCGCACCGCAAGACCGACCACCGCGACCACCGGCGCCCCGACCGCGGCCAGCCACCGGGTGACGCGCGGGCGATCAGCCAAGCAGGATCGTCTCCAGCCGGGCCATGCGCAGGACCATGCGCACCGGCTCGCTCGGATCCACAACCTTGAACGATTTCTTCTGGGCCTTGGCCTTCTGGAAACCCTCGATCAGATTGGCGACACCGGAGCTGTCGATGTAGCGCACGGCGGACAGATCGACCGCGAGCGCCCGGGTGTCCGCGAGCGCGGCCAGGATCACGGCGCGCAGGTCGCGCGAATTGGACAGATCGATCTCGCCCTCGACCGTGAGGCGGGTTTCGCCGTCGGTCTTGACGAGTTGATGCGCGAGCTCAGCCACCGCGCCACCTCATGCTCATGTCCAGGATGTTGCCGGAGCCGTCCTCGGCGTGACGGTAGACCACCTCGTCCATGATCGTCGCGATCAAATGGGTGCCGAGCCCGCCGGGCCGCACCTGGTCGAGCGGCCGCGGCCGGATTTGGGCGAGATCCGCGAGCGGCGCGAAGTCGCGCAGCCGCACCTTCAGATCCCGCCCGTCCTGCCACAGCGCGATCTCGACCGGCCCGCCGGCATCGCTCTGGTAGCCATGACGGATGATGTTCTGCGCCGCCTCGTCGACCGCGAGCACCAGCCGCGCGGTCTCGGCCTCGCCGAGGCCGCACGCGGCGGCCGCGGCGCGGACGTGCGCGCGCAGGTCCGACAAGGCCGGCGGGTCGAGCGCGAGCCGCCGGTGCCAGACCGGCTCGCCCGGCGGGCGGGGGGCGGTGGTCATATCAGCGGGAGCGCGACCTGCGCGCCCGGATGACCTCGGCTCATCGCAGGTAATAAACGAGGAAAACAAAGACCCAAATATTGGTAAGCATCTGAAGCATCATAAAAAGTCCATACCACTTGAACATATCCGCCCGCATTTCGGCAATCTGCCGGCCCATTTGTTCCCGAGACAACTGGCTTTTGAGGTCGGCCCATCGATCGATTTCTTCTTTGGAACGAGGCCGCGAGGCAGCAAGGTCACCGGGCAGCGGAGCATTCTTGGTAGCGGTCGGGTTCACGGACATTGTCGATCGATCCTCTTTCTTTGGGAGATCTCCCCAGCCCGGGCCGACAGACACCGACCAACCAGGGCCACGTCTTGGCCGAGGCGACATGCGCACACCCTTCGCGGGATCGGGAGGGCAACCCAATGACCGGCCTCAGGTCGGCAGCATCCGATACGCGGTGAAAACGATAGCCGAGATCGCACCGATCTGGGTCAGGGTCGCCGCGATGATCCATCGGGTGACCTCCATACGGGTATCGGCGCCCACGCGGGCGATCCGTTCGTCCAAACGCGCCTCAAGCGCGGTCACGCGAGTCGCCAGTCCCGTGACCTCTTTGGTCAGAGAGTCAAGCGAAGACGTCAATTCGCTCTTGACCGCGTCCAGCTTGTCCTCTGTGGCAAATCGCTGCAATTCCTCCTTCAGTGACGACGTCAATTCGCTCTTGACTGCGTCTAGCTTGTCCACTGTGGCAAATCGCTGCAAGTCCTCCTTCAGTGACGACGTCAATTCGCTCTTGACCGCGTCCAGCTTGTCCTCTGTGGCAAATCGCCGCAATTCCTCCTTCAGTGACGACGTCA
>JANQHG010000173.1 GCA_028277115.1 Azospirillaceae bacterium | reverse complement strand
GATGGTCCAATGCCTGAAAAAACGCATACCGACCTCCCCACCCGCACCTAGCTTATTAGTGACGCTCGAATTGTCCAATTCCCGCTGAGCCCACACACTGGATCGCCGCCAGCCCAAAGTGCCAAGCCCATCGATCCCTATCTCGCCCTATTTCGGTCCCGCGACTCGGGATTTGGGTGATTGCCGCCCTCAGGATGGCTCTGCGACCCGTCCCGGGATCACCCAATCCTCGGTGCCAAGCCGAGCTATGACCGCTTCCGCCACCGGCGGTACCAGCGGTACCAGCACGCGGCTGCCTGCAGGCACTGCGGCCGCGGCCACAATCGGCAGCCCGCAGCAGGCGCGCCCGATCCGACGCGGATCCTCGTCCACAAAGAACGCCGTGCGCGCATCGAGCGCGCCGTGAAGCCAGACCCCGGCGATGCTGGTGCCGAAAATGCCAAAGGGCGCGCCGTCCCGCGTCAATGCACACGCCTCGCGCACCACGCGGGCCAGCCAAGCCAACTGGTCTTGGGTACGGGGCCCCGCAACGTGGTCATTAAGGGTCAGGACCGGCTCTGTTCTCTCCTCGACCGCTGCCACCAGGGACAGCTCCTTGGTCACCCAATGCTCCGCGAGCTCGGTCACCGCGACGCCGGCCTCGTGGGCCAATCGGCGCAGGGTCACGGCCGTGAAATGGGTACGGTGATCTGCGATTATGAGGTCGAACGGGTTGCATCCCACGTCGGGGACCTGAACCAGCAGTGCACCGGTCCCGGTGCGCAAGGCGGCGGCATCGGCCAGCGCCGTGCGCGGGTCAGAGAAGTGTTCAAGCGAATGGATCTGGGCGACGAGGTCGAAGCGCTCCCGAATCGTCGCGAGCGATCCGGTGTGGAGCTTACGGAAGCCAGGCAATCGTTCCAGCGTCGATCGATGCCGGTCCCCCAGGTCCTGGCCCCACAGCTGCCAACCCGGCCGTTCGGCGGCGAACGCGGCAAGGAACGCCCCATTGCCGCAGCCGACGTCGAGCACGCGGCCCTCGACCGGGAGCGCGGCCGTGGCGGCCAAGCCTTCGACCAAGCGTGCCGAACGGCACCGGGGTGCGGCGGCGGCAGGGTCGAACACCGCCTGTTCGGCGCCGCCGGCCTGGTGATAGATGGCATAGGCCTGGTAAATCGCGGCGACTTCGGCCTGCCAGGCCGCCGTGTCCGGCTTCTGGACCGCGCCGCAGGTCCGACACCAAGCCAGCCGCCCGCCCGCCGGCCACGGCCTGACGTCCGAGGTGACGCGAGGCAGCACGGCGAAGCCGTCGACCTCGTTCAGACGCGGGCCGGCACAGACCGCGCACCGTCGAAGCTCGCACCCGGCGGTCACGGCGAGCGCCCGAACCGCATCGTTCCCCACCGACCGTCGGCCGACCCGCCCTGGACGAAACGCTGTATGCGGCCTGTCGGCCGTGCGGGGGGCGCTGTCCCCTCGACCCCCACCAGGGGGGGGCCCCCCTGGTGGGGGGTGTCGGGGGGCAAAGCCCCCTGACGTTGGGGGCGAAGCCCCCAAAACCCTCGCAACCGGCGTCGGTTTCTCGATAGAGGGGGGCCGACGGCGGTGCCGACCGGCGTCTTCGCCGCCGGTCGGTCCCCATCCGGCCGCTGCGCGGCCACCTTGTATCTCCGTGCTACCGCTTCGCTGCGTGAGCACAGTCGCTTCCCCCGCCAGGGAACGGGGGAAGGAATTCTTGCCGGGCCGCCTGTTGGTTTCTCGCCGGGCATTTCGGAAGTTCGGGCTCTGTCAAGTCCCAACATAGCCCCACCGGGCTAAGTAGTCGGCAAAACGCCGTTCGATGTCGGCGATGGTCGCCGGCGTCAACTCGTCGCGGAAGCCGCCGGCGACGCCGCGGCGGAAATGGTGCGGCCCGACCGGCGGGGCTTGAGACAACGTGGTCCGGCCGGTGCGCAGGTTGGCGAGCGAAAAGCGTTCCACCTCCCTCACGATCCGCTCCCGGTTGACCGCGATCCGCCAATGCCCGAACAGCGCAAGCAAGCTGTCCACCGGCTGCCGGTTGAGGTCCTCATACCGCACGACCGGTACGCCATGGTCGACATAGCCCTCGGGCAGCGCTTCCAGATGGGGATGGAGATCGATCTGCCGCAGATGATGCTGGAGGAAGAAGCTCTGGTACATCTGGTCGGCGGTCTCATAGGCGAACGGCACGCCGCGGCGCAGCCGGGCCCGTCGCGCCGGCCAGTTGTGGAACAAAGAGACGATGACGTCGCGCAGGTCGCGCACCACGACCACCGCTCGGACGATGTAGGGGTTGCCGATCACGCCGCCATGGAGCGGATCATGGGTCATCGCGACCCGGCCCGGCGGAAGGTCCAAGCAGGCCGCGAGCAGGTTGGACAGCCAAACATTGCCGGACTTGGGATAGCCGGCGGTCAGCAGGATGCCGTCGCCGGCCGCGAGCTCGGCGGGTGGCAGGGCCGCGGGTGTCCGGAACGCCGCCGCCGGCGGCGTCCAGCGCGTTTCTGCCGCCACCGCCGCCGCCTCGCGCCAAGCGGCGCACGCCGCACCGGCCTCGCCCAGCAGCGCGAGCCGGTGGCCGATCGTGTAGCGATGGACCGGCTCCGCCGGCGTGTCCGCGATCGCACGCCGGTAGTGGTCCAGCGCTTGGTCCGCGGCGCCGCGCCAAAACAGAACGTCGGCAAGATCGACCCGCACCGCCGGCGCACCGCCGGCGTCGGCCAGAGCCTGGGCCCGCGCCGCGAGCGTCGCGTCGTCGGTCGGCGTCCAGCCGCGTCCCTTGGCGAGCAGCGCAAAAGCTATCTGCGGCCCGAGGGTCGTGTCGTCCGGCGCGCACGCCAGCGCCCGGTCATAGACCGCCAGCGCCTCGTCGCAGCGCAGGCGCTGGCGTAGGACATTGCCCAGTTGGCGCAGCAATTCCGGATTGTCGCCGTCGCAACGCCAGGCGCATCGGTAGGCACCTTCCGCCGCCGCCAGCTGGTCTTGGGCCTTCAGCACATTGCCCAGGCGATGCCAGGCACGGCCTTGGCCCGGGTCGAACGCCACGGCGTGCCGATAGCGGCGTTCGGCCAGCGCCGGCTCGCCGGTGCCGCGCGCCGCCTCGCCCTCGGCGAACCAGCGCGCCGCCGGGCGCCGGAGCAGCGTCTCCACCAACTCGGCGATCTCGGCGCAGCGTCGCTCCAAGGTGTGGTCGCGCGCGGTCCGGCGCCAGCCCGCCTCGGCGATCCGCCGGCGCGCCGGCTCGTCGTCGAGCAGCCAGCGCAGCCGGGCGAGGCAATCCTCGGGGCCGCGGTAACCGACCACTTCGGTTTCGGGGTCGAACAGCGCGGGCAGATTGGCACCATGGTCGGTCAACAGGCAGGCGCCGGCCGCGGTCGCCTCGAACAAGCGCAGATTGCCGACATCACCGCGGGCGACATCGACATGGCTGTTGACCACGATCCCGGCCTGGGCGAGCAGCGCGAACAAGGCACGGCCGAACACCGGCGGCGCGCAGCGGTCGCCGAACAGCCGCGCCAGCGGCACCCGCGGCGTCGGATCGCTCTGCCGCAGCTTGGCCAAAAGGCCGGCGGCCGCCTCCGGCCGGCGCCCGGCCTCGGCGACCGCGTGCGAAAACGCCTCGACCACCTCTGCCGGCGGGTCGTCGGCCACCTCATAGAGCCAGCAGCGCAGCGGCGCGTCGATCATAAGCCGCATCAGGGTCCAATAGCGCTCGCCGTGGCTCGGCCAGCCGACCCCGGAACTGCCGGTGAAGACCGCCGGGATCGACCGGCCGTGATCGAGCCGGCCGGCGACCCGGCGCGGGTCGACGCCGTGGTAGAGCACGCGCACCGGCAGCTCCGGCCCGACGAACCGTGGCCGGAGCGACGGCGTCGCCACGGTCAGGGCGTCGACGCCGCCCAGATGGGCCGGCTTGGTTTCAAAGCCGCTCGCCGCGATCACCAGCCGCACCGACGGACAATGGGCGCGGATCTGCGTGCCGAGGCCCGCGGGATAGGCTTCGATCCCCTGGATATAGACCGCGTCGGGGCCTTCGGCCTTGATCTGGGCCAGTGCGATCTTGAGCAGGTCCCGAGACCGGTCGGCCGGTGCACGGGACAGCGCGAGGCCGTGCTCTCGGGCCCACGCCGCCTGGATCGACCAGAGATTAAAGAAAATCTGGTGGCAGCGCCGGCCGATCCTGGTCATGGCGTGGCTGAAGCCGTCACTGTAGCCGATCCAACTGTCCACGTATCTCCGGCGTTGTTCGGCGAACGAGCGCCCGGCGAGGCCGGGTTCGGCCCGATAGAGTTCGGCGATCGCAGAATTATACGCGATGTAGGTAAGAAAAACGATGGAGACGTCGGTGTTCAAGGTCTGGCCCTCGGCGAAAGCGCGCTTGGCGCCGGCGGCGCGGCGACCGGTTCGGTCCCC
This sequence comes from Azospirillaceae bacterium, assembly GCA_028277115.1. GTDB lineage: Bacteria > Pseudomonadota > Alphaproteobacteria > Azospirillales > Azospirillaceae > JANQHG01. Next base: position 53,460 of record JANQHG010000173.1, on the reverse strand, counting down.
TTGCTCACCCCCTAGGTCGCCGAGATGAACAACCGGTTTATTCGACATCCGCGCCGCAGCCGCCGGCATCGGCGCGCCGGATCAGGCTGAGGTACTGCTGTCCGCGCCCCCACAACGCCGGGAAGGCGGTCATGCGTTCGGCCGGCAAGCGGCCGGCGAGATGGTCTTCGGCCTCGCGCAGCGCGTCCAGGCACGGCGCCAGCGTTGCGGCGCCGAGCAAGGCGAGGTGATCGGCGAGCGCCTTGACCGCGGCGGCGGCGGGCGCCGGATCTCGCGCGCGCCGGCGTTCCAGCGTGCACATCACCTGCCACAAGTCGGTTGCCGCGGCCTCGAGCCGGTCGCCCTGGTCCGGCTGATGGCCGATCACGACCCGATGGTCGATCAGGCTGGCGGCCGAGCGCCGGCTCGCCTCGCGAGCGACCGCGTTGAACCCGCGGTCCCACTGGGTCAAGGTCTTGTACCAGCGGAAATCGGTCCAAAACGCGGGCGAGCCGCCCAGCACATCGAACCGATCGGCCAACCGGTCGATCGCCTGTGCCAGCGCCAGGCAGCGCGTTTCGTGAAACGGGTGCAGGATATTGTCGAGCAGCCAGTCATCGACCGGCCGGCTGCGGCCGCTCAAGGCCGCCAGGTGCGGCGCCAGCAGCGGGCGCAGGCGCGCAAGCTGGGTCTCGAGCGACAGCGCCGGGTCGATCAGCGGCCGGCACATCAGCCGGCGGATGATCTCGGCGGCGATCGACAGCGGGCTGACGGTGGTGATCACCAACAGCCCGCCGGGCGCAACGAACCCGGCCACATGATCAAGCAGCCCCTCCGGGTCGAGCTGGAACGGCAGACAGCCCTCGGCGAGGACCAGATCGAACCGCTCGGGGCGGCGAAAGTCCTCGAACCGGCTCTCCACCAGCGTGACCGCCGGACCAAGCCGGCCGTGCACCGCCAGGAGGTCGCGGCACTCGGCGAGCGCGCGCGGGTTGCCGTCGACCAGGACATAGCGCGCCGGGCCCCAGCCGGCGGTGACCAAGCTGTTGTGGCCTGATCCTGGCCCGAACTCGAGCACGCTGCGCCCGGCAAGGAAACGCGGCGGCAGACCGAGCAGCCGATAGAGCGAATCGCGCCGCCGGACATGGCGCTCAAGATCGCTGATGTCCTGGGCAACCGGCGAGATGCCGTGGCGGCGGTAATACTCGAGCAGCGGCAGGTCGTCGCCGGTCAAGGTCGCCCCCGCGCGGCGCTGTCACCCACCACCACCTCGGCGATCGTCCGCCACGGCGTCGGTTGGGCAATGCCGTGGTCGGTCCGGAGCCGGGCGCCGTCCAGGCTGCTGTAGCGCGCCGGCGGCTCGGTCAAAAGCCCGGCGTCAGCCCAGGAACACGGCCGGATCAGACCAAGGTCGGCGCCGATCCGGCGCGCGACCTGGTGCGCGGCATCGGCGTAGCTGATGTCGTCGTCCGCCGAAAGCTGGAACAGGCCACGGCCGCGCGCGTCCTCCGGATCGGCGCGCGCGGTCTCGGTCAATCGGACCAGCGCCGCGGTCACCAGGCCGAGCGCGATCGGGGCCAGCGTCATGTCGTGGAACGGCGCGATCGGCGCCCCGGCGCGCAACCGCTCCGTCCAACCGGTGAGCAGCGGCTGGCCCGGCGCCAGCACCTTGGTCAGGCGTAGGATGGCGAGGGGCCCGCCGACCTTGGCCGCGGCCGCCCGCAGAGCCTGTTCGGCGGCCATCTTGGTCCGGCCGTAGACCGTGCCCGGCGCCAGGGGGTGGTCGGGCGGACAGCGGGGCGTGCGGCCGTCGAACACCTGGTTGGTGGACAGGAAGATCACCGGCACGCCGGCCGCCATCAGACGGTGCGCCAGCGTCGCCGTCGCCGTGACATTGATCCGCCCGGCGCGCGCAGGGTCGCTCCGGCAGGCCTCCAGCCGGGCGACCGCGGCACAAAGGATCGCAGCAGCCGGCCGATCGGCGAGCAGCGCCGCGGCGGCGTCCGCCGCCGGCACGCCGTCGGCCCAGGCATCGAGGTCGAGCCACGGCCGGTCCGCCCCGACCAGGGACCGGCGCCGCGTCGTCGCCCGGACCGGCAGCCCGTGCGCCGCCAGGCCGGCCGCGGCGGCGGCGCCGATCAGGCCGTCACCGCCGACGACCAGGACCGGCCGGGTCATGGCGCGGGCGCCGCCGCGCCACGCCGCGGGCCGCAGGCCAGGGCGAGCAGGTAATGGGCCATCGGCTGGAAGCCGGTGTGGACCACCTCGTCATTCATCGAGAACACGAAGACGTTGTGGAAATACCGGCCGACCACCGCGCGCAGGTCCGGTCCGGACTTGCAGTTGACATGGCCGCGGCGGCTGGGCGGCGAGGCATGGGTCTGTGATTCCAAAGACGGCATGCCGATGATCGCGACCCCATGGTCGGTCAGCCCGGCGCACAGGTGCCGAAGGAAGCGATCCTCCTGGTCCGCCGGAACATGCTCCAGCACGTCGAGGCTGTAGGCGCCGTCATGGCGCCCCGGCGGCGGGCCGGACAGGATGTCGTGGACCAGGGCGTCGAATCGCCACGGCGCCACCATCGCCGCCTTCAGCTCGTCAATGAACAGCGGGTCATAGTCGAGCACGGTCAGGCGGCCGACCGCCTGGGCGACGATGCGGGCGCAGAACCCGTCGCCGCAGCCGATCTCGACGGCCGACCCGAGGCCGCTCAGCATCTTGGCGACGAACTTGTAGCGCGCCAAAGTGAACACCAGTCGTTTGGGATCGTCGTGCCAGACCTGGTTGGTCATCAGCCCGAGCCGGGCCCGGCCGACCTCTTGATCGAGCGCGACCAGCGGCTGGTTGACCGGATCTCGGGTTTGGCGATGCCGCAGAGCGGCGCTCTCGGGTGACGTATCAGGTGAAGCAGATGAAGCCATGGTCGCCCCGATCGTCCGCGGGCTCGGCGCCCCAGGCCCGGCTTTCCGGCCGGTGAAAAAACGCTCGCACGGTCACCCGATCGCGTCCGTCCGGGCTGCGCCGGGCGCCATGGGCGCGAGATGGTCGGTCGCTTCCAGGTTGCAGGTGAAAAGTGGGCGGTTGAAGGTCGCGCCGCTTACGCCGTATCGCTCGCACTGCGCCTCGGTAAGCGCGAATGCCGACCAGCCGTTTTCGACAAACGCGGCGATCTGCGCCTCGGCCAGTTCGCGCTTAAGCCCGTCCTCGACGGCATAGCCGGGGAGATCGGCCGACTTGACGCCGTTCCAAGGGGCGATCCAGCCCCAGCCATCGTCGCTTCGAAGCGCGCACAGGGCCCGGACATGGTCTCGGACCGCTTCGGGGTCCCGGAACCAGTAGGCGTTGACCGAATACTTGCAAAAGACCCCATCGAACCGGTCCGGAAACCCGAGTGCGGCGAGCCGATCTCGACCTTGCAAGGTTTCCAGCGCGAACGGGGCGACCGGGAAGCCGAGATGCCGGCCGAGCGCGACCACCGCCGGATCGTGGTCCAGTCCGAACGAGATGCCGCCGCGGTCCTGCACCAGCACGGCGAAGTCGAAATGGCCCGGCCCGAGGTCGACACACCGGCGCCCAGCGAATGTCGTTTCGTCGAGGAAGTCGCGAAAGATCGCATGGAACGGCGCCCGGCTGCGGTCGGGGCACCGGATCCCGGCCTGTCGCGCCTTGGCGGCGATCGCGATCGCGGTCTGGTCGGTCAGCATGGCGTTGCCTCGCCGCCGCGCCGATCAGACGAAGCAGCCATGGTCGGGGTCGAGCCCGAGGATCTCGTGCAGCACCAGGTTTTTCTGATGCGCCACGCAATGGTGCCGGCAGTCGCGCGACGGGTCCAGGCGCGCGAGCCGCCGGCGGTTGTGATCGGAGAACCAGAACGCCCGGAAACCGGTGTCGAGGAACCGACCCAGCCGGCCGGCCCCGGTGTAAGCCTTGTCCTGGCAGCTGTAGACGCAGCCGTCGGCACCGACCACGGTCAGATATTGCAGGAACGGGCACGAGCGGTACGGTTTCTCGAACCGCTCTTCCAGCTCGTGATAGTGGTCGATCACCTCGAACCCGCGGTCTTGCCAGCGCCGCGCGCGCTCGATCTCGGCGCGCACCGCGTCGGCGAACCGCCGGTGATAGGCGTTGTTGGCCGCGACCTCGTTGGCGACCACGGCGGCCGACAGCTTGACATGATCGACCCCAACCTCCTTTAGAAGGGCACAGGTCTCGGCGATATGGCGGTGGTTGGCCTCGGTGATGATCAGGCTGACACCGAGCATGCAGCCCGACCGGCGCGCCGCAAAGGCGCGCAGATTGTCGATCAGGCGCGTAAACGCGCCGGGCCGGATGCCCCGCGCCTCGGCATAGCTGTCGTCATCCCAGGCGTCGATCGAGACCCGGACCCAGGAGCCGTAGCGGGCGAACGCCTCGGCCATCGCGCCTTGCAAGTTGGCGCCGTTGGTCAGCGCGGCGACCCGGATCCCGCCCTCGCGCAGCCGGCGCACCACCTCGGGCAGGTCGCGATGGAGCAGCGGTTCGCCGCCGCCGGAGAAGGTCACGGCGCGCACCCCGATCGCGATCAGATCGTCGGCAAGGTCGAGCAGCTGCGTGCGGTCGAGCCGGTCGTGCTCGTCCATCTCGTTGCCGAGTTGAAGCCCGTCGGCGCGGTAGGCGCAGTACCAGCACGCGTGGTTGCACCGGTTGATCGGTTTGACCCGGACATGGACCGGCGCCGCCAGGCCGCCGGCGCGGAGCGCGGCAAGCTGTTCGGGATGTCCAAGGAATTTGAGATTGCTGTAGACCTTGCCCATGCCGTCGGTCCTTGCCGGGCCCGGTCGCGTTGACCCGTGGTCGGGGGCGACACCGTTGCGAACGATACGTCGGCACGCCCCCCGGTGACAAGCCGGGGCGGGCCGCCGTCCGCTCGGCTTGGGAGAGGTCGCGAAACAATGCCCGTGCGCATCATGACCGTGGTCGGGGCGCGGCCCCAGTTCATCAAGGCGGCGCCGCTGTGCCGGGCGCTGGCCGCCGATCGGCGCTTCCACTCGGTCTTGGTTCACACCGGGCAACATTACGACCCCGAGATGTCGGACGTGTTCTTTCGGGAATTGGACCTCCCCGAACCACAGCATCGGCTCGGCGTCGGCGGCGGCAGCCACGGCGCCATGACCGGGGCGATGATCGCCGGGGTCGAGCGGCTGTGCCTCGACCAGCCGCCGGACTGGATGGTGGTGCTGGGCGACACCAATTCGACGCTCGCCGGCGCCCTCGCCGCCGCCAAGCTCGACATCCCGGTCGCCCATGTCGAGGCCGGGCTGCGCTCCTTCAACCGCCGGATGCCGGAAGAGATCAACCGGGTCCTGGTCGACCATCTGAGCACGCTCTTGTTGTGCCCGGTCGCCAGCGCGACCGCCAACCTCGCGCGTGAGGGCATCGTCGCCGGCGTCCATGTCGTCGGCGACGTCATGTACGATGCCGTCCGCCACGCCGCGGCGGCGGCCCGGGCAAGCTCGCGCATCCTCGACCGTCTCGGCCTCGCGCCCAAGGGCTATGCCGTGGCGACGGTCCACCGCCAGGAGAACACCGACAGCCGCCAGGCTCTGGAGGCGGTGGTCGGCTATCTGCGCGAGGCGGCGCGGGACCGCCCGATGGTGCTGCCGCTCCACCCGCGGACCCGCAAGGCGCTCCAGACCCACCGCGCAAGCGTGGACGGGCTGATCGTGACCGAGCCGCTCGGCTTCCTCGACATGCAGCGGCTGGTCGCCGACGCCGAGCTGGTGCTGACCGATTCCGGCGGCCTGCAAAAGGAAGCCTACTTCCACCGGGTGCCGTGCATCACCCTGCGCGACGAGACCGAGTGGGGCGAACTGGTCGAAGCCGGCTGGAACCGGCTGTGGCGCGGCCCGGCGTTCGCACCGCGCCGCCCGATCGACGCGTTCGGAGACGGCCGGACGGCCGACAAGATCGTCGCCCTGCTCGCGGCCGCGGCCGACCGCGGGCCGGTCACACCCCCGGACCCGAAAGAGCCGGCACCAGACCGGTCAGGAACCGCTTCCAGTGACCGTCTTCGTAAGGATGGCGCCGCCTGATCGCTTCTGCCTCGTCCGTGCGCCCCTGGGCGATCAGGCTGGCGCGCAGACCGAGCCGCGCGGCGGGCCGGAAGAAATCGATCGAGACCTTCTGTCGTCCGAGTGCATCGCGAAAATCCGCCTCCGCGCCCGCCGGATCCCCCGTGACCAAACTGGTCATGCCGTAGATCACCCGCATCGTCGGCGACGGCTCGGTCGGACGCGCTTCAGCGGCCCGGTGCCGGTCGAGCCGATGGCGAATCTCAGCCGGGCTGTCGTGCACGAACCTGGCCATGCAAGTGACGGCAAGCCAATAACTTGAGTTCGAGTATGATGACAATACATCGGCGCGACTGAATTGCACCTCGGCCTCACACTGGCGCCCCTGAAGACGATAGTTTTTTGCCAACAAACAGTATCCATCCGAAGACTCGGGGGTGACCGCGACGATCGATTTAATGGTTGGTTCAGCCTCGGCGGTCGAGCCACCGACCTCCAGCGACAGTATTTCGAGCCAGATCGCGTTGTTGTCTTTGACATCAGGCCGTAAGGCGTGGCCGAGCCGGGCGATACGGACTGCATCTCCAACCTCGCCCAACAGGAGAGAGGTACCGCCGAGTCGAATTAGAGCGCCGTAGTTTCCAGGATCATTGGAGGCCAAATATTGATAGCACAGCCTCGCCAATTCCAGACGCTCATCCAAATAAAAACACTCAGCGAATTGCTCGAAAAACGGAAAAATGATGTCATTTACTTCATCAGGGATCGCTGGCAATGAGTCGAAGACCTCCTTATAGTCCTCGACTGCGACCTCCTCCGCCATCAGCAATCGAAGGATAAACCGGTAGACCGAATAAGCCGGGTCGGGCGCGCGCCGCTGGATTTCGGCGAAGGCGCCGGCCGCTTCCTCGTAATCGAAGTGCTCCAGCGCGTCGAGCGCGATCCGGCGCAGGCCGCCGGTCTCGTAGTCGGGATCGACGGTGCGCGCCGCCGCGCGTGCGGCCTCCGCCTCGTCGGCCCGGCCGGCCTCGCTCAACGCTGTGATCAGATGTAAATGGGCAGCCAAATTGCCGGCATCGATCGCGATCGCGCGCTGAAAGTGCTCGATCGCGACCGGCAGATTTTGCTCGAGCGACCGGATCGCCTGGCCCATGCTGACATGGTAGCGGGCGAAGGTGTCCTGGCGGATCCGCTGGCGCCATGCCTCGACATCGATCTCGGTCACGCTGTCGTCCTCGGCCGTCATGGTCGTCCCCGCCTCGTGCCCTCGAGGTCCCGCTTTGCCCCGGATCAGTAACATGCGACCCCACGACCGACCAGCCGCTAAACGGCGTGGCCGCTGCCGGGGCGTGACAGCCGGGGCCGGCGCCGTGTAGCGTCGCGCCCGACGGCCCCCTCAATCGAGCGCCCGCGCGGGTGCGATCAGCCGGCGACCGCGGAGAGGCCCTTGCACCAGCCCGTGATCCCCTTTGCCTGGCTTGAGGGCTTTCTCGACTGCCTGGCGGCCAATCGGGATTTGTTCGAGACCCTGACCTATGACGATCTGCCCTGGGGCGCGGATCACGACGGCAAGGCGAGCTACCCAGACGAACGACGCGCCTGGCAGGCGCAACTGGCCGACGGCAGCCGGGACCCCGACAAGATCTACCTTTTGCTGCAGCACGATGTCGACGACGCGCCCGAGCGCACGGTCGCCCTGTTGCGCGCCGAAGAACGGCTCGGCCTGAGGTCGAGCGTGTTCTTGTTCCACCGCCATGTCGATGAACCGGCAGCCGCGGCCGGCCGGGCGGTCGGGTTGCCCTATGACATTCCGCACGACTATTTCGGCCACTTGCACCGGGCGTTCGGGTTCGTCTTCGGCTACCACGTCAACGCGATGCAGGCGGCGCTTTATGATCCGGACCGCGCCGCGCGCTTGGCGGTCGAGGACGTGCGCGCGCTCGGCCGCCATTTTCCGCTGCGCTTTTATGTGCCCCACGGCGGCGTGCCTGGCCCGGGGGGCGAAAACAACCAGGCGATCGACTGGTCGGCAGTCTTCGGCGAGGGATTGCGCTGCGTCTACAACCCCCGCTCGCCGCGGCTGGACGGCGCCTTTTCCGACGGCGGCCTGATCCCGCGCAGCGCGGCGGCGGCGGCCCGGCCGGCCGAGGCGTTCGACCTGGCGGCGTTCCTGCGCTCGTTGCGGCCCGGGCGGCGCTATCGTGTGCTGATCCATCCCCAATACTACGGCGACGACTGGACCGGCACGCCCCGGCTCGCCGACGCGCCTTGGTACCGGGCGGTCGATCGGCTCGCCCGCGCGGGCGGAGTCGGGGTCGCCTGGCACTTGGCCGACATCGCCCGGGCCCCGCCGGCTCCGGCGGCCCGGCCGTTTCGGCTCGCCCGGACCCCGTTCGACCGCTTGGCGGTCGCCGACGGGCCGCCGGTGATGGTGCACGGCTTCGCCCGCTCGGGCACCACCTTGCTGCTCACCATGCTCGAGGCGCATCCGGCGGTGGCGATGCTCTATGACGCCGCCGAGCACCGGCTGCGCCCGGCGATGGCGGCGCTCGACGGCGCGCGCGTGGCGGCGATCGCCGAGGCGATCGGGGCGGCCGATGCGCCGGACGCGGCGGCGGCGGTGGAACCGGCATTGGGCTATCTGGTGCGGACCTTGTGGCGCAGCGGCATCGACCGGGCGGACCTCGCCTGCCTGCTGCGCCAACATGCCGCCGCCGGCCAGGGGCTCGACACGCCCGAGGCGCGCCGGGACTTGGTCGAACGGCTGGGCCGATTCAAGATGATGACGGCGCGCAAACGCCGATGGGGCAGCCGGTCGGGGTTCCCGATCCACGCCGCCGACCGCGCCGGCGACCCGATCGCCGGCGCGCCGGAGACGACGCGCCGGCTGTGGCCCGGGGCCCGGATCGTCTGCCTGGTGCGCGACCCGCGCGACGTCTTTGCGAGCCTGATCGACCTCGGCTGGTGGTCCGGCTCGGCCTCGGCGTTCGCGCAGCGCTGGGCCGCACTCTACGCCAGCCCGGCCCTGGCCGATCCGACCGTCGAGGCGGCGCCGCTGATCGTCCGCTACGAGGATTTGGCCGCCGATCCGGCCGCGGTCGCGGCCCGCTTGACCGCGTTCGTCGGCATCGACCCCGATCCCGGCATGCTGGAGTTCTGCCGGCGCGACGATCTGGCGGTGTTCGGCCAGCCCGACCGGGCGCAAGCACGCCTGCGCCGCCCGATCGACACCGACCGGGTCGGCCGCCACGCCGACGCGCTTGATCCCGAGACGATCGCGCGGATAACCACGCCGCTGGCACCGTTGCTGCACCGCTACGGGTACCCGGCCTGATCCGGCCCCCCGCGTTGACGAGGAGCGCGCGATGTTGGCGCAGTTGGTCTCACGGCTGAGATCGGGTCGGCCCGGACGCGGCACCGGCCGGGCGCCGCAAATCCACCCGAGCGCCTATGTCGATCCCCCGGTCGAGATCGGCGCGGGCACGCGCATCTGGCACTTCTGCCACGTCCTGCCGCACGCGCGGATCGGTTGCGACTGCGTGCTCGGCCAGAACGTCATGGTCGGCTCGGGCGTCGTGATCGGCGACCGGTGCAAGATCCAGAACAACGTCAGCCTCTACACCGGCGTGACGCTGGAAGACGGCGTGTTCTGCGGCCCGTCGTGCGTCTTCACCAATGTCGTCAACCCGCGCGCGGAGATCGAGCGCAAGACCGAGTTCCGGGCGACCCTGGTCCGGCGCGGCGCGACCATCGGCGCCAATGCTACGATCGTCTGCGGGGTCGAGCTCGGGGCCTACTGCTTCGTCGCCGCGGGCGCGGTGGTCACCCGCCCGGTCGCCGCCCATGCGCTGGTCGCCGGGGTGCCGGCGCGCCGGATCGGCTGGATGAGCCACGCCGGCCTGCGTCTCGGCCCCGACCTGGTCTGCCCGTTCGAGGGCCGGCGCTACCGCGAAACCGGGCCCGATCGGCTGGAGGCGGTGCCGTGACCCGGGGCCGGGCGGTGTCACCCGCCGGCGATCGCCTCGGCCACCGTCGCGGCGACCCGATCGACCGCGTCTTCGGGGAGATAGGCGTGGATCGGCAGGCTGAGGGTGGTCCGGGCAACCGTCTCGGCGACCGGCAGCGAGCCGGGGCCGTCGCCGAAGTGCCGGTAGGCCGGCTGCAGATGCATCGGCGCCGGGTAGTAGACGCCGGTCGGGATGCCGCGGTCGCGAAGCCGGGCAGCGATCGCGTCGCGCCGGTGATGGCGGATCGAGTATTGGGCCCAGGTGGACCGACCGCCGGCCGGTTGCGGCGGCAGGCTCAGCCCCGACGCGACGAGCGGCGTCAACGCGCGTTGGTAGCGCGCGGCCAGCCGGTCGCGGGTCGCCAGTTCGTCCTCGAACACCGTCAGCTTGGCCAGCAACACCGCGGCCTGGAGCGTGTCGAGGCGCGCGTTCAGCCCGACCCGGACGATATCGTACTTGTGGTCGCCGCGACCATGGGCCCGGATCGACCGATAGAGCCGGGCCCGCTCGTCGTCGTCGGTCAACAGCGCGCCGCCGTCGCCATAGCAGCCGAGCGGTTTGGCCGGAAAGAAACTGGTCGCGGTGACCGGCGCCAGGGTGCCGACCGCCCGGCCGCGATAGGTGGCGCCGAAGCTCTGCGCCGCATCGGCCAGCACCAGGCAGCCGAACCGCGCCGCGACCGCGCCGATCGCGTCATAGTCGGCCGGCATGCCGTAGAGGTCGACCGCGATCACGACGCGCGGCCGCAGCCCCTGCGGCAACGTCTCGAGCCGCCGCGCCAAGGCCGCCGGATCGAGCGTGCAGCCGGCCGGTTCGATATCGACGAACACCGGCGTCGCGCCCAGCAGCACCACCACCTCGGCGGTCGCCGTGAAGGTCAGCGCCGGCACCAACACCGCGTCGCCCCGGCCGACCCCTTCGGCGATCAGCGCCGCCAGCAGCGCATCGGTGCCGCTCGCCACGCCGACCGCATGGCCGGCACCGCAAAACGCGGCCAATCGGTCCTCGAGCGCCGCGACCTCGGCGCCCATGATGAAGTCGGCCCGGTCGATCACGTCTTGAATTCGAGACGCGATCAGCGGTTTCAGGCGTTGATACTGTGAATTCAAGTCGACGAAGGGCATCATGGTCGAAAAGCCCGTGCATTGTGCCGGTAGGCCACCTGACGCCGCAAATGATTAAGCTATCATTAACTTTTCAAAAGCAACAGCTAAGGTGACGCTGGTGCTCGCCTGCGGCCCGCAACCGCGGGCCGCAGGCGCTGTCCAGTCTGGCGGACATGTCAAAAGGACCATGGCCATGAAGACCTTTGCCCTGATCGGGGCTGCCGGCTATGTTGCCCCGCGTCACATGCGGGCGATCCGCGACACCGGCAATCGATTGGTCGCCGCCCTGGACCCGAACGACAGCGTCGGCATCATCGACAGCTATTTCCCGGACGCCGACTTCTTTACGCAGTTCGAGCGCTTCGACCGCCATATCGACAAACAACGGCGCAAGGGCGCCGCCGTGGACTATATCTCGATTTGCTCGCCCAACTATCTGCACGACAGCCATGTCCGGTTTGCCTTGCGCAGCCGAGCCCATGCGATCTGCGAAAAGCCATTGGTCTTGACGCCGTGGAACGTCGATGCGTTGGAGGAGATCGAGGCGGAGTCCGACCGCCGGGTCTACACCGTGCTCCAACTGCGCCAGCACCCGACCATGATCGCGGCACGCGAACGGCTGGCGGCGGCGCCAAAGCACAAGCGGTTCGATGTCGTTCTGACCTACATCACCGCCCGCGGCAAATGGTACGGTACGAGTTGGAAGAACGAGCCGGAAAAGTCGGGCGGTGTGGGCACCAACATCGGCGTCCATTTCTTCGATATCCTGATCTGGCTGTTCGGCGAGGTTCTGGACAGCGTCGTTCACCTCAACGCGCGCGATGTCAACGCCGGATACCTCGAGCTCGAACGGGCCCGGGTCAGCTGGTTCTTGTCGATCAACCGCGAGGACTTGCCCGACGAAGTCCGGATCGCCGGCAAGCGGACCTATCGGGCGCTCGCGATCGACGGCCGCGAGATCGAGTTCAGCGACGGCTTCGAGGACCTGCATACCCAGACCTACCGTGAAATCCTGGCCGGTGGCGGCTTCGGCATCGCCGACGCCCGGCCGGCGGTCGAGCTCACCCACCAGATCCGCACGGCGCCGGCCGGCGTCGGCGCCGGGCTGGTTCACCCGTTCTACGAGCAGGCGTTTAAACGCCTGAACGCTGCGGACCGCCACCGACCGATCAGCTATCCGCGGCTGCGCGCCCATGGCTGAACCGCCCCGACGCCGTCGCCCCGTACCGCCGCCCCAGGTGAGACATGAAGCATGTCGTCTTTTTGATCGAGCGCCAGATCGCCACGCTGTGGGTCGACCGGCGAGTTCTCAACCAGGCGCGCACCTTTGTCGCCTGCGGCTGGCGGGTCACCGTGCTGTGCATCGGCCCGGGCCGGGAGGAGATCGCGTTCGAGCTCGAGGACGGGATCACCGCGCTCGCCCACGCCTTTCTCACCCACCCGCCCGAACGCCAGTTCATCCAGGACCTGACCGGCATTCCCAACGACCGGATCGGCCGCTCGACCAACCTGGCGCCGGGGTTCGAGGCGCGGCTGTCGGCGGTGGTCGACGACTGGCCGGCGCCGGGGCTCGATCACCTGCTGCCGCTGGAATTCTTCAATATATCCGAGGACGAGTACCGGGCGCTTAGTTTTCCGCAGTCGATCTTTTCGATGTACCGTTACACAGATTACTTCTACGACTCCGGCGCGCGACTGGCGCCCGACTTGATCTGGTGCGCCGACTGCCACCCGGCGCGCGCAGCCTGGCGACTGCATCGCGACTTTGGCATCCCCTATATCATAGATTTCCATGAGCTGACCTGGGGCGACAACCACCGAGAGCTGCGCGAACGAAAGATCGTCCACCGGGTCGAAGGTCTTGCGGCCCGGAACGCGCTTGCCGTGTCCTCGGTCTCGGAGCTGATCGCGGAGCTGACGGGGCTCGATTACGGTCTCGAAGTCCGGCCGTTTCATCTCGGCAATGTCCCGGCGTTCCCGCGGGTCGCGCACGAGGTCGGCCGGCAGCGCCTGGCGCACCTGTTCGGGGTCGGCGCCGAGGATCGGGTGGTGCTGTTCCACGGCAGCTTCAACCGCGTGCAAAGGAACATCGAGCTCTTGCTCCAGGCCCAGGCCGCGTGTGCGCCCGCGCGCGTCCATCTCGTGTTCGTCGGCCGCGGCGACTGCGACGATCTGATCGCTGGCAGCGGGCCGCGGGTGCACCGCCACCCGATGGTGGACCAATCAACGTTGGCCGAGTTCGTCGCCGGCGCCGATTTCGTGCTGATCCCCTATCGGGCCCAGATTCCCAACAACCGGTTCTCGGCCGCCAACAAGTTCCACGATGCCCTGTTTCTGCGCACGCCGCTGATCTTGTCCGACGATCTCGACGATGCCGCGGTCACGGTGAGCGAGTTCGGGATCGGCTGGGTGATGCCGATGGGCAGCCTGGACGATCTGGTGCGGATGCTCGAGCGGGTCGCGACCGAACCACTCGACCGGCGCGCCCTCGACGACGGCTTTTCTCAGGCGGAACGCGCGCTCGGGGCGCCGACCAGCTTTGCTCGCCTCAAGGACCTGATCCGCGCCGTCGAGCGGGTGATCGCGACCCCGGGCGCGGCGGCGCGCGAGGGCCTCGGCGACGGGCCGCTGATGCCGCGGCGCTACCTCAAGATTTTGGAGCGGCGGCGCGCCGCGGCGGCGGCGGCGGGCAACGGGGCGTTGGCGGCGCGAATCGACGACTTCATGGCCAACCGCCTGGCGCAGCTGTGCGGGCTGCGCCGGGACGCGGCGTGAGCCCGCCGGCGCGGGGGAGCATGCCATGTGCGGCATCTTCGGCGTGGTCTTCGACGGCCCGACCCGACGGCGGGTGCGGACGCTGGCACCGTTCGAGCGGATGATCCGCCACCGCGGCCCCGACGACGTCGGGTATCTCTATCTTGCCGAGGAACGGATGGCGTGGGCGCGCGACCCCGAGCCGCCGCCGTGGTGCGCCGCCGCCTTCGTGCACCGGCGCCTGGCGATCATCGATCTCGATCGCCGGGCGGCGCAGCCGATGCTGTCGCCCGACGGTGCGGTCGCGCTGCTCTACAACGGTGAGATCTATAATTTTCGCGAGCTGCGCCACGAGCTCGAGGCCGCGGGGTATGGCTTTCGCACCCGCTCGGACACCGAAGTGCTGCTGGTCGGCTATCAAGCCTGGGGCCTCGAGGTGGTCGAGCGGCTGAACGGCATGTTTGCGGCCGTCATCCTCGACCTTGCACGCCAGCGGATGGTGTTGATCCGCGACCGGTTCGGGATCAAGCCCCTCTATTTGCTCAATGACGGCGGCGCGGTCGCGGTGGCGTCGGAACTGCCGCCGTTGATCGCGCTGCTCGACGGCCGTGCCGCGCTCGACCACGCGACCGCGGCGGCCCAGATCGCCGCCCACGGCCGGCCGACCCGCGACCTCGGCCCGGCGACCCTGGTCCGCGGCATCAGCGAGCCGCCCGCCGGCAGCTTGATCACCTTCGACCTGTCGATGCTGTTGCGGCGCCGCGATCATGCCGACCTCGCCGCCCAGCCTGCACCCGGGGTGACGCGCCGGCACAGCCCGCTGCCGCTCCACCGCGACGACGCCATGTCGCTCGACACCGCGATGGAGCGGCTGCGCGCCGGCTTCCTCGACGCGGTCGGCCGGCATCTGATCAGCGATCAGCCGGTGACCACCACCTTGTCCGGCGGCATCGACTCCAGCACGCTGGTGCGCTGCATCCGTCGGCTCCAGGGCCCCGACGTGCCGATCACCGCGTTCGGTTATGTCTGCCGGGACGACGACCGGCTCGACGAAACCGCCTACATGCGCCTGGCGGCCGCGGACGGCACCGCGCGCCTGCACGAGGTCGCCATCGCGCCGGATGGGGTCGAGCGCGCGCTCGACCGCTTTCTCGCCGCCCAATGCGAACCGGTGACCGGGCTCAGCGCCTTTGCCCAATACGCGGTGCTGAGCGCGGTCGCCGAGCATGGCTTCAAGGTCGTGCTGGACGGCCAGGGCGCCGACGAGCTGTTATGCGGGTACAGCAGCTATGTGTTGGTTCGGGTGTCGGACCTGGCACGCCGCGGTCAATGGACCGAGGTCGAGGCGATCTTCCTCGGCGACGACTGCGGCCACGCCGGAAGCCTGCCCGGGCTCGCGGATCGGATCGCGATCGAAATCGCGCTCGCCCGCCGCACGGGGGGCGGTGACTTGCCGGCCGTTCTCGGCCGGTGCCGCGCGTTGGCGCCGTTGGTCGACCGGGTTCGGCCTTGGCCCCTGGCGGGCGGCTGGCCCGCCGGCGGTCCATGGAAACCGCACATGGGTGCGGGCCAGATCTTGACCGCGGACGCGCTCGGCCGCGCGACCGCGGCGGCCGATCCGGCGTCTGCGCCGTCGCCGGCAGCGGATCGGACCCACCGGTTCGTTCACGACCGCTACCGGCCCCAGTTTCGCCGGATGCTGCGTTTCCAGGACCGCAACGCGATGGCGGTATCCATCGAGAACCGGGTGCCCTTCCTCGACCGTGCCTTCACCGACATCGTGTCCTCGGTGCCGATCCGCCACCTTATCGACCGGAGCGGGCTGACCAAGGCGGCGTTCCGCAAGGCGTTCGGCGACCTGGTCCCAGACCCGATCCTGGCGCGCCGGCGCAAGATCGGGTTCGAGGTGCCGCAAGGTCTGTGGATGGACGCGCTTCACCGGCGCGTCGCCGCCTTGGCCGAACCGGGCGGCCTCGGCGCGGCCGCGATTATCCGCCCCGGTGCCTTGGCGGACGCGGTCACCCGCACCAGCGACGGCGCGGCCGACGCGCCCGACCCCGACTTTCTGTGCTTCCTGTTCACGCTCGACGGACTGGTCCGCAGATGCGGGCTTGGCACCGGGTGACCCGCCCACGAAAGGCACCCGGCGCCGCCGATGCCCAACGTCAGGCGGCAAAAGGCGATGCCGACCCCCGGTCGTGCAGACGAGCCCTTTCGCCGGTCGTGTCATACCAAGTCCGCTCAATCGCCGCGGGGCTTTCGCGCCGCGAGGCGCGGGCCGCGGTCGCGGCCTGATACCAAACCCGGAGGGGGATCTTCCGGATTTGGTATCAGATCAGGCTGCCGCGGAACCAGATGCGAACCGGGCCGTCGGCCGGCGCGCGCAAACGCATGAAGCTGGTCGGGCAACCGGCAACGATGGGTTCGGGGCGAAGCTCGACGCGCCGGCCGGCCTGTCGAGCGGCGAAATTCGGTTCGAAACGATGGCGGATCAGGTAGTCCACGCCGGCCTTGGCGCGGAACAGCAGCGCGCTTCGATGGTATCGGTAGCGCGTTGCCGGACTGATCGCGCCCCCAGAACCGTCCTGGCGCACCATCAGGACGATAAACGGCGGCTCCGGTGGCTCGAACAATCGGTGGCATTCGTCTTTGGGAAGCGCGGACGGCACGATGGTGGAAATCTGGGCGAATCCGTGGCTTTCCAGGGCGGCTTTGGTCGTGTCGCTGTAGACCAAAACGTGGCTCGCCCCCAAACGATCAGCGGTTTCGCTTAGATTTGCCGGGGAACTGGCGTCGGCGTTGAAACGGGCCAATAGTTTGCAAGCGAGTTCAAACTCCATGGTGTATGTGACTAGAGAAGTCAAGTTATGACAACCCTTAATACGATCAAGATGGGTGAGCCAACTGAAGAACGGTCGCGACGGGTATTGCGTCGTATAAGGCTCGTCACCGGTTTGTTCGACGATATAGCGGACCCGCGGCGGGATTGCGTCGACGAACTGTCGTATCGTGGGGGACGCCGGATAGGCGAACGGTTTCGCAGTCCCGACCCGGCCCATCACCCTGATCAACCCACGGACGACGACCTGCCAGGGTGCCCACGGACCGTTATAGTAATGGCGCTGGTCCTGAACCGCGAAACGCGTGTGATAGCGACCGCGATGGCGATAGATCAGGCCGACCGTGACGGCGACGCCCGCGAGCGATCCCAGACCGAGTGCGATACCCAAACAGGTTTGGACGAGAGCCAAGTCGATACTCTGAATATCGTTGATCCTGAGCAGCCGTCCATTGAGGTAGTAAAGGGCAGGCCCGGGAAGGATCATGACGCCAAGAAGGAAGGCAGTCGTTACCCCACCGGATTGCCACCAAACCGTGGCATCCACCGAAATCGGGCAAGTGACGGCGGTAACGACGACCGGGGCGGCAAAGGCGACCACGACATAGAGATCGTCGAGTGTCGGCGTCAACGGCAAAAGATAGAATTTCTGTTGCTTGGCCACCGTGCCGGCCACGCCCGTGCGCAGAGCGGGTATGGCGCGTACGGCAACCTTGCACACCCCGGGCAGCCCTGCCGTCACCAAGTCAAGCAGTGTTCCTTCGAGCAGTGCAAAGCACAAGAAGCCGGGCGCCGCGACCAGTCCGAGCGTCACGGCGGCCGGCGTATTGACCACCGCCAACAGGCTCCAGACCAGCCCGGCACCGACGGTGTGGCCAGAATAGCCGAGTGCCACCGCACCTAGCCCGACCCCGGCCCACATCAGCTCCGGCTTTCCGAGGCGGGTGAAACTGCGGACCAAGAGGGGGCCGCCACCGACCGAGATCGCGGCGATGATGCCCACTGCCCAGCCGAATTGGTGGCTCCCAAAGGCCGCCACCGCAACCAAAACGCCGCCATACCCCATGAGCAGGGCGCCTCGGTGCCCGAGCGCCCCAAGGAGCCAATAAGTTGCCCAGTTGTTGTAGACGCGGATGTCGAGGCGGAGTCCCAAGCCGTCATTCCAGGCATAACCTAGTCGGCCGCGATCCCTGTAATCATCTGCGACCTTAGAATACCAAGACCTAAAGCACCGATCATAATCAAAGCCCCAAAAATCATGGTCCGATACGCCATAACCATTGGGACGAAGCAGTCGGAGCATTCGCAAGACCGTTCGTGGCGCCAGAGCCAGCAATGGCCATTGGCAGACACCGATCATCCAAGCGATCGTCGCCCACACCGCTTGGATCGCCCGGTCGGACACGCCTGCCGTCACGCGCGCGCGCTCACCCATCGCACCCTCACCAAGACTTCCACCACCGGGCGTCCATTCTCATGCCCGGAAAACAGGGCGTTTGTCCCGAGGAATCCGGCATCGGTACACGGAAAGCGCGACACCCCGGGCCCGAACGGCGTCGCCATGACGTGAGTGTGCCGGTATTTGGTCTGCGACACCGAGACCTTCGGCCCACAGCGATTGAAATAGGTGCATGATCTTGACGAACGCTCTGCGGACGCTAATCTCAAAAGCTGGTGCTTATCGGGCGGTTTTCGCCGCATGGAACCGAACAAATATCAGGTCGGCGACCTCGGTCGGCTCGGGTGCCGGCAGTGCCCGGCCTCCCCAGGTCACTGACAAAAATAGCCGCCCACCTCTGCAAGACCATGGAGGGTGTCCGATCATCCAAAGGGTGCATTCCTTGGCCTCTCACGTAAAGTCTACTTTTGATTTTCACTGGTCTTTGAATAACGATGACCGCTTGCCTGCCGCCAAACGGCAGGCTGCTCTTCGTTTTCTAGCCCCGGCACTGAAGCTTGCCGAGACGGCAACCCAGGTTCGCTGCCTTGACGCCGGCTGCGGTGACGGTGTTCACCTCTCGGTACTGGAGGCTGAGGCAGGACCGACGACGGTCTGCACCGGTCTCGATATTTCACGTGCAGCCCTTGGAAAGGCGCTCGCGGTTGGCCAAGGCAATTGGCGTCTGATCCAAGGCGATGTCGGCATGCTTCCCTTTGCGGATAACAGCTTCGACCTTACGATCAGTTTTGGTGTGCTGGCCTATACCGGGCAACCGTGGCAGGGTCTTGCAGAACTGTGTCGGGTCACCCGACCGGGTGGATTGGTTGGTGTTTGGTTCTCCCCCAAACCGAGTGGGGGCACCCGCCGGGTGCTAAGCGTCGTTCGCACTCTGGCCCGGGTGATCGGTCCATTTTGGCGTTCACGTTTGGCCGACCTGATTGTCCCTTTTTTGCCGATTTTGCCGACGGTCTCCGGTATTTCACTGTTCAACGCAAGCTGGCGGCAGTGTCGCGAGGTGGTTTTGGTCAATATCGCGCCACCGACACTCATGTATCCGACACAAGATGAGGTTGAGGTCGAAATAACGCGCTGCTCAGTACAGTTGGAATGGCGGGACCCTGAAATGCCCATCACGATCTGGGCCCGCAAGACGTGAGGAACGTCGCGGCCGGCTTTTTGGTTCCTGATCCGCTTTTGTCAGTGGCAAAGTATTGACACGGCTGCTCGCACAGGCAAGGAGCGATAGGTGAATATTCTGGGAATTGTCGCCCATACCCTTGGCTACGGCGATGCTGCGTCAGCATTATTGGTCGGCGACCGAGTTGTGGGAATTGTCGAAGAAGAACGCTTTTCGCGCATTCGCTATGATTGGGGGTTTCCGTTCCAGTCGATAGACTGGCTCCTGCGCTCAGCCGGCCTCAAACCCGGTAACGTCGATCGTATCGCCCATCATATGCACCCCTTGCGCGGGGCGGCCAACCGCCTCGGTTGGATGGCACGCTATCCTATTGATACCCTTGTGAATTGCGGGGACTACGCAAGAGGATTGGTCAAGATTGGCAATCTTCGGGACCAGATCAGCCAGGCATTGGGCGGACACCGCCCGCCAATTGGGCATCACCCTCACCATCTTTGCCATGCGGCCGCAGCGTTTTATCCGTCCGGCCGCCAGTCGGCCGCCTGCCTGATCCTTGACGGTGCCGGAGAGGGTTTGACCGGCATCATTGCTTCGGCGGACCGTAGCGCCGGCATTCGGGTCATCAGGTCATTTCCCTATCCCCACTCACTCGGTCTGTTTTATTCGGCGGTCTGTGACCATCTCGGGTTCCCTCCGCCGGCTGGTCCGGGAAAGGTCATGGGGCTCGCCCCATATGGCGATCCTGGACGATTTTTGCCATTGATGCGGAAAATTGCCCGGTTTTCCGGCGATACACTCCGCCTTGATCTGTCCTATTTCCTATTTCAGCGCAACCTGGTAACCCCGTTGCGACGAAAACCCTGGGTCTCGCCGCGATTTTGCAGAACCACGGGCACCCGGCCGCGCGACCGAGACGAGGAGATCGGACAGGCGCATATGGACCTTGCGGCCGCCTTGCAGGCGCGGACCAACGAGCTTGGCCTGGAGCTTACCCGTCTCGCGGCCCGATTGACCGGGGCCCGAACCGTGTGTCTGGGCGGGGGTGTG
Source organism: Azospirillaceae bacterium (assembly GCA_028277115.1). Lineage (GTDB taxonomy): Bacteria > Pseudomonadota > Alphaproteobacteria > Azospirillales > Azospirillaceae > JANQHG01. The sequence continues at coordinate 33,099 of JANQHG010000173.1, read as the reverse complement.
GCCCTGAACAGCGTCATGAATGGTGCGATCGAGGCTTCCGGTGTTTTCGACGAGGTTCTTTTACAACCGGCGTGCGGCGACGCCGGTAACGCGCTTGGAGCTGCGATCCTGACCGCGGTGGCCTATGGGACCGACCTTACCCATCTGGAGTGGTCCGCCTATTCGGGGCCCGAATTCAAGGACGAAGAGATTGCGGCGGCTTTGTCCTCGCGAGGGCTCACCTTCAGACGCTCAGCGGAGGTAGCAGCCGAGGCTGCCGAAGCAATCCATCAAGGCAAGATCGTCGGCTGGTTTCAGGGGCGCATGGAGTATGGCCCTCGCGCCCTTGGGGCCCGGAGCATCCTCGCAGATCCACAAAACCCAGAGATGCGGGAAATTATTAATAGGAAAGTGAAACATCGGGAGTGGTTTCGCCCGTTTGCACCGAGTGTCACCGAGGAAGCTTATAGCCGGTATTTCACCGGATCGTCCAATAACCCATATATGTTGACGGTTTGCTGGGTGAAGGATCCGTGGCGAAGCGTGTTTCCCGCGATCACCCATGTCGATGGGTCGGCACGCGCGCAGTCTGTAACAAGAGAGACGAACCCGCGTTATCATGCTCTGCTTGAGCACTTGGAACGCATTCATGGTCATCCGGTCGTGCTCAACACCTCCTTTAATGACAATGAGCCGATTGTCTGCACACCTGACGATGCCATCGATTGCTTTCTCAGAACGAAAATAGATACCCTCTGTATTGGCAATTTTATTACTAGTGAAAAATTGCCGAGTCAGCGGTAACGCCTGCAGATAATGTCACATTTTTTCTTAGTACATAACAGTGCAACAGGCCATAGTTGATCAACTCGTGATTAAGGACCTCCAGATTTTGGCGGCGGAGTTGCTGGTGGAGATCAGCCCCCGAAAACCCAAAAGCAAAAGGCGTCATGACGAAGTCTTCAAAGCTGGCACGAATATTGGGCCGGCACAAGATCCGGCCGGTCTCGCGAACACGAAGGGCGTACCTAAGCGGCCAATAGAACCCAAAAAAAACCGTGACGACCCACTCATGTCCAAGCTTCCTGGCAACCCTGAATACTGAAAATAGTTTGTGCAGTTTTGTATACCAAGATCGAGAATATACCGCGAGATATAACACGCCCCCCTCGACCATGGCATTGGCCAATTCTTCCAGAGCACAAAGAGGAGATGAGGTATGGTGAATTACGCCATGGCAAGTACATGCGGTGATGTTTTCAACTGGCAAATGAAGAATATCTGCGTTAATGTAGTGACAACAGGTTGTTTTTACCGGCTCAAATCCGTCCCGGGCGATCGCGAGAGACGCCGCGCTGATATCCAGAAACAGCAGCCGCGGTGGTCTTAGATGGAGTGCCAGGTAGCGACCGACCCGGCCAGTCCCGCAGCCGACATCAAGGACCGTCTGGGCCGCCCCGCATAAGTCCATGAAGTGGCGAAATGTCCGGCAATCAAGACTACTGAGACGGTCACCACTGATCTCCGGATAGGACTGAGGCGTTTTGTCGTAATGATCGGCAACACGGCGATTGTGTTTTTCGTCAATGGTCATGGGTTCTCCCCCTCTCCAACCAGGTCTTCGCCGTTAAACGCTTGAAATCTCTCAGGTGCACGCTCACGACAATACAGCAAGGCCTCGACAACCTTGCCCGCCCGTCTCAGCCCAAGGCCTGGCCAATTCGGGAGATTGATCATCCCCCTGGCCCAGCCAGCCGCTTGGGGACAGGTTCCGGCATGGCTCTCGTAGCCCGGAAGGTCGGCGCAGCAATAGTCGATCAGGGTTCCGATCTGAATGCCGTGACGGAGCATCGCGGCCATCACCGTTTGTCGGTGAGCCAACGCCAGCGGGAACACCGAATAGTTTGGCTGGCTGATGTGGTCGAATACTCGAACGCCTTCGGTCTTCAACCGGGTTTCATACCACTCCGAGACGAGCCGTCGTTCGGCGATCAGGCGAGGATAGTCCCGAAGTTGGCGCAGACCCAGGCGAGCCTGCAGTGTGACTGGATGGGTCTCGACATCATCCGGAAGCCGCGGTCGGTCGGTCGCATAATAGTAACTCGTGAAACGATCAAGCAGGTGCGTCCGGCGTTCCAAAAGATCAACAATCGTCAAGGTCGGTTCGCGGAACGCCAAACCAACCGCCACACCATAAGCCAACAGCCGGAGGGTGCGGCCCAAACCGCGGTGTCGGTAGGTGCGGTCCCGAAGCGCCCGGACTTCGCGAAAAAGCGCCTCGTCCCGCAGTGTCAGGACACCGCCGTAGAGGGTGGTGATGACCTTTCCGATCCCAAGACCGAACAGCGCTCCGTCGGCATTGGAGGTCTGGAGCCCGTCCTGATCCTCGACGCCAAACCCCTGAGCGACATCATAGAGCAGGAAACAACTCGGCGCTGCGTTTCGGAGCTCGGACTCACAGCCGCGCCGATCCAGAGGGTAACCGAACATCGGCGTCATCAAAGCCATCGTAGTGCTCGGTGTAACCGCAGCACGCCAGTTCTCGGCCGGCACCAGGAAATGGTCTAGACCGCTGTCAACAAAGCGCGGCACATTGCCGGAGAGTAGAATCGCGTGCGGTATTACCGAACAGGTATAGGCCGGGCAAAGAACAGTCCGATTTCGCCACGCCAACGCCTTAAGCAAACAGAATAATGCACCACGCCCATAGGAAAAAAATAGGCCATAAGGAAACCCAAACGCCTCGGCAAATTGCCGTTCAAACCTATCGAGATCAGTGCGTTGCCCCGGCACCACCGAAAACGCAAGGTCAGCAAGGGTAGCCGGAGAGCGGAGGCGTCCGATCACTGCGGTTCCTTTAGGTTAGAACATCAGATAGGCAAATGCTCACCCTCCCCTTGCGTCAGAATTCATCACAGCTCGCCCATGCTTTACTTCTCTTACGGTATTGCATAGGCAAAAATAGAAACCAAGCAGCCATCCTCGATTGAACAAGTGGTAGGGGGGTGGGTTGGTGTATCTTTTTCATCATGGCTTTCGCGTTGAAAAAGTGCGTCTGCGCGATTCCAGGCATGAGGTGAGGGCCGAGCAGATCAATTGTGCCGACTCCGGAAGGGGTCGACCAAATCTGGCAAGGGCCGATCGAACATGACGTACCGCCTCATCGCCCATGCCAAAAAACTTCAATGCTTGCGGAGGTTAAGATATATCAAAAAGGGCACATTCCGATCCAAGAACCTACGAATGGCATTCGGAAGACGAAATGGCAGCGATCGAGACGGGAAGAAGTGATAAAAAACCTCATGGACACCAAAAAGAGAATCTGCCAATCTGATAGATTCGTCCCTTGAGTATGATTTTCCGATTGGATTATCGATGCCATCATACTGCCTGACGCACTCCTCCGCTGACGCGGCACCCAGAATACCCTCGCGGCCACGGCCTGGCATTCGAACGCCCAAGGCCTTGCCGAGCCGAAACAGGGCGGACAAAACTCCGAAGTTGGAGATCAAGACGTTCCGATAATAAACCGAAATGCTGGCCGTTCCGCCGGTTTTCAAAACGCGTGCGATCTCGGCGACCGCCCGTGACGGGGTCGGCGTATGGTGGATAACCCCTTGGCAGTTAACATGGTCGAAGTATTCATCATCGAAAGTCAACGCCTCGGCATTCTCACGACGAACCTCGGCAGTCAGCCCGTAGACCGCCAGACGGCGTTTGGTCAGTCCAACGGCGGCTTCGGTCAAATCCGCCGCCACCACCCGGTCGGCGACCCCTCGTCTCAGGAACTCAGTCGTCCAGAAGCCGGGACCGCAGCCAAGATCGAGCACCACTCCGCGGTTTTCCGGCGGCGGCCAGAGGCGATCATCAAACCGCCCGGCAAGGCAATCATCGATGATGGTGCTTCGGTGTTCTTCAAAGAAAGCCAAAGACCCCGGTTCATGGAGGCTTTCCCCGACGAACAGGGGATTGCGCTCCCAAAAGGACCTGACGTCGTCTATCGTCGGCGATCTCGCCACTCTATTCGCCGTCCCGGCGGTCATGACCCGACACCCTTGCTCTGGCCGGCCACATTCGGGCTGGCCACGGCCTCGCCGCTCCGCCCGGTGCGGGTCTGCCGGTGGCGCTGTGGTTTGTAAACGAACAGCCAGCCGCCGAACGGCCAGAAATAAAGCACGGTCATGACCAGATATCCTAGAGTGGTGATACTGGTCACCATTTTGCTCGTGGTCACCTTGCGGTCATAGCGTAAAACAAACGGCACTTCGGCCATTCGGGCTCCAAGCAACTTGAACTTTAGCAGCTTCTCAAGCGTACATGTGAAGCCGAGGCCTTTCAGCTGGATGAAATCATTGCCGTATACGTCGATAGCGCCGCGGATCAGGTCAGCCCGATACGCCCGAAAGCCGCAGGTGTACTCCTTCAGGCCGGGGATCGGAAACAAAAGCCTCATTAACAAATTCGCGCAGAAACTGATGAATGCCCGGTAGCTGCTGACACCCACCTGTCCACCACCCGGTTGGAAACGGGACGCGGTGACGAGATCATACCCTTCGTCGAGTTTCACCAGCATTTGGGCCATGACGCTGGGATCGTGGGTATCGTCGCAGTCCATTCTGAACACGACATCACCGGGCTGAGTGACTTCGGCCGCCCGTTCCATCAAGTCTCGGACGGACTCGCCCAAGCCGCGATTGATCTTGTGGTGAATGACCTCTATCGGGTAACGACCGGCCAGCTCGGCAAGCCGGGCCGCCGTGCCGTCACGGGCGCCGTCATTGCACACGATGATCCGATAAGAATGCCCACCCTCCGTCATGAAGGCATCTATCCGCGATAGCAAAGGTGGGAGCGACTGTTCTTCGTTGTATGCCGGTAGCAGGACGAAGAGGGTCATGACCTGGTCTCCGGAACATCAAGGGATGTATCGAGGCGCCTTACCATCACCAAATAGCTCGGTCGGCCGCCGGACGGCGCGCTCGGAGGCGGCAGGGCCCTTTTTCTTACTTCACATAGACCGATCGAGCGAGACGCAAGCCCATAGACACCTTGCGGACAAACTCGCCGAACGAGGCGAGATTCGATATCTCACGGACCAGATACCGCGGCCGGAAGTAAAATCGGCGGATCGCACTATTTCTCATCTTCAATAATTGGCCAAGATCAGCATGTTGCTCAATAATCTGGGGCATAAAATCGGTGACTGGAGCGACGGCATAATCACGCCAAAAGTCATGCGTTACGAGTTTTTTCGCTATTGCGGTCTCGTACATCTCGGTACCCGCATAGGGGATCGTTATCGAGAACTCAGCATAGTCGGCACCCAACTCTAACGCAAAGCGAATGGTCTGCTCCATATCTTCAAGCGACTCGTCAATATTTCCAATCATGAAGTATGTCAGAACAGACATGCCGACGGCCTTGGCGGCCGCGACGGCCGACCGACACTGATCCAACGTTATTCGTTTTTGCATCCTGTCGAGAACGTCCTGAACGCCGGATTCGATGCCGAAATGGATTCGCCGGCAGCCGGCGCGCGCCATCAGATTCAGGTGTTCAGTGCTGGAGTTCGAGACGCGGTCGCGCACCGCCCACTCGACTTTGACGCCGGCCTCGATCAAGCCGGTGCATATCGCCTTGAGGCGGCCGCGGTTCCAGGTGAAAGTGTCGTCATAAATCTCGACTTCCCTGATCCCTAGCGACTCGATTTGTTTAAACTCCTCGACGACGCTCTCTGCAGACCGGGCAATATTCTTTTGGAAATTCAGTTTACAAAAGGTGCACCGGTGTGGGCATCCTCTGCTCGTGATCATCGTCGTGACAAAGTCGCCTTTACTGAGGACCGATCCGTAACTCGCGATCGGTAGCAGTGTCCGATCCGGCAGGGGCAATGAATCAAGATCACCGTGAATATAAATCTCGTCCGGTGCCGGTGTGACGCCGAACTGCGCCAAGTGCAGCCCGGGCATCCGGTTATCGACGCTACTGTTGGCGATCATGTTGGCCAAAAAGAGGAACGGAACTTCGCCGTCACCAACCACCACACTATCGACAAAAGGCGTTGCCAGTGTTTCTTTTGGATATATGCTCACATGTGGGCCGCCGTAGCACAAATGCGCCGCAGGCAGCGCGTCCTTCAATTGGCGGCCGGTCTCCCAGGCAGGGTACCACCAATCGGTCCAGGCGGACACGCCGATCAGATGCGGCGCGAAGTCTTGGGCCGCCGCTCGCAATTCGGCGAAGGTCAGGCGCTGGGCTTGGGCGTCGATCACGCGGACCTGGTGGACCGAGTGGGCGCGCAACATCGATGCCACATAAAGGACGCCGAGCGGGGGCTTGAACCCGATGCCGTCGGAGCCTTCCTCGATCTGCGGCAGCAGCGAGCGCACACCACCCGTGGTCGGCGGCTGAACGACCAGGACGCGGATCGGGCGGTCCGCCGCCAGCATCTGCCGCGAGGCCTCGGCAACCCCGTCACGCGCCCGCAGCAGGTATTTCTTGAGGTTGCTAATCGCCGCCCCCCTTAGAGTTACCGAGTTCCGCCGAGGCCGATGCGACCTCGGAGGCGAACGCGGCCGAGGATAAAACGGGCGTAGATATCTATCTTAGCATAACAACTAGTGCCCAATTTGCTAACTGATCGTTAATGCTCCCGACACCGCCTCGGGCCCGTTCTGCCCGGCAGCCGGTCGGCCACGAATCGCTCGATGCGCGCCGCCAGGCCCAAACGGCCGGCCGCCAGCGCCAGGTCGCGCCGACGCTCCAGAATCCGCCGGTAGCGGCGCGGCCGCGCCGGCTCGCCGTCGATGGTCGCGCGCGCCGGCGGCGGCCCGGCGCCGAGCGCCCGTTCGATGTCGGCGATCAGGCGCTCCAACCGGCCGAAGGTGACCGCCGGCCCCAACGCCGTCTCGGCGCGGGCGAAGCCCTCGGCCAGCCCGGGCCAGGTCGCGGGCCCGGTCGCCGCGCGCGCGAGCCAGCGCGTCATGTCCGCGACCCCGGTCATCGGCGTGGTCCAGCCGATGCCGTGGTCCTCGATGGTGAGACAGGTGTCGTCGAGCTCGGTGGTGACGATCATCGGCCGGCGCAGCACGATCGCGTCGAACAGTTTGTTGCCGGAGGAAAACCGATAGTTCGGCACCATGCCGACATAGGGAAACAGCACATAGTCCGAGCCGGCGACGAACTCGGCCATGGCTTGCTGATCGACCATCGGGTGGAAAAGGACCCGCGGACCCGCGTCGCGGATCGCCGGTTCGGCCGAGCCGTTGCCGAGAAACACCAGGTGCAGCCCCTCGGGCGCCGACGCCGCCTGGGCCTCGAGCAACGGCTCGATGTTGCGCCGCCGGGCCCCGAGGCCGCCATGGAAGATCACCACCCGGTCGCGCTCGGAAATCCCGAACTGCGCCGCCAAGCGGCCGCGCCCGGCCTCGAACGACACCGGCGCGAACGCCGGCACGTTGTTGAGCACGATCGGCAGCCGCGCCAACCCGAAATCGAGCGCCAGCAACTCGGCGCACAGCTCGGACACCGTGGTCACCGCCAGCGCGCTGCGGCACGCCTCGGCCTCGACCTTGTGGACGATCGTGCGTTCGCGCACCGGCTTGAAGTCCTGCCCCCAATGGACCTCGTGAAAATCCAGGACATAGGGAATACCGTGGTCGCGGCGCAGCCGCCAGGCGGCGCGGCAGCCATGATGATCGGCGACCCAGATCAAGTCCGGCTTTAACGTGGGTACATGGCGGCAATAATAATCCGTCTGCATATAAAGCCGGAAGATCGAAAAGTGGGTGCTGTTTTTTTGGTAAGCGACCGGATCGATGTCGAAAAACTCGAACGGCACCATCCGGTCGAGACCGGGTGCCGGCCACCCGGCGGCGACCTGGCTCAGCCGGGGCTCGAACCCGGCGGCGAGCGCGGTCGAGTTGCCGATCAAGCGGTTGGGAATGCCGGTCAGTTCGCTGATGAAGGTCTTTTCGAGCGGCGTCTTCGACTGGCTGAAGGCGCGCACCCGAACCCCGTCTTCATAGGCGAGCGCGATGTCCTCGGGCCCGTAGGTCGGCAACAGGATCGTCACCGCCCAGCCGCAGCGCACGAAGGTTCGCGCCTGGTTCAGCACCCGGCGGTCGATGAACAAGGTGCCGAGGTCCCGTTCCAGCAGAAAGACGACGTGGCGCATCGGCCTATCCGGTCGGCTTGCGCACGACGCGCATCAGCCGGCGGCTGCCGGCCTGGTCGCGGGTCAGCGGACCGCCGGGGCCGCCGTCGAACCGGGTGACGGTGCCATAGCGGTGAAGCAGGTCTTCGAGCTCGTCCAGCGTGAACATCTTGTCGTAGCTCGGGTTGGTCTTGAAGTGGTCGCTCTTGATGTTCTCGTTGACCACCAAAAGGCCGCCCGGCGCCACCCCGACCCACGCCCGGTCGAGCACAGCAAGCCGCTGTTCCGGCGTGAAACAGTAGAGCACACCCATAAAACAAGAGACGTCAAGCCGCTCACCGAACAGCCCGTCCTGATAAGGAAAGGTCAGAAGATCCGCGGTGTGGTAGCAAAAGCGCCCGGCGAGCCAATCCCGGTAATGAACCGCAAGATCGATCGCCGGCGCCAGCCGGTCGGCGCGCACCAGGTCGAGGGCGCACGCCACGCCGACCCGGTCCGGCCGGGTCAGCACCAGCTCGGCCGCGACCAGACCGGCCCCGGCGCCGCTGTCGAGGCAGGTCACCCCGGTGCGGTCCGGCAAGTGATGGTCGATCGCGGCCGCCACAGCCGGCGTTTTCTCGGCAATGCCGGAGAAGATGTAGTCGAAGCCGGTGAACCGGCTGAAGCGCAGGCCGGACCGCGTCGGCGCCGGCGTCGCGGCGAGCGCCCGGAACAGCGTCAGCCCGGCGAGCGCGGCGCGGCACTCGGGGCGGAACAGCCAGGGGGCCGGGTCCGCCGCCGGCCCCTCGATCCGCTCGGCCTCGGGGCAGGCGGCGGCCAGGATGTGCGGTGGGATGCGCTCGAAATACCAGTGAACGACCGACGGGCGCGGCGCCCCCAGGCGGCCGGCCGGAAACGCGGCCAGCCCGCCGGCGCGCCACACCGGCGGCCCGAGCAGACCGCGCCAGGCCGGACCCTCCACCGCGTCGTCGTCGAGCGCCGCGGGCAGCAGCAGGACACCGTCCGGCCGGGCCAGGGCGGCGATCCGCCAGCGCAAGGCGTCCGCCGACCCGCCAGTGCCGAAGCGCAGACCGTCGCCGACCGCGACCGCGGCGAACCGGCGGGTCTCCGGGAAGGTCGGCAGGTAGTGGGCAACGCCGGGGTCGGGCGCGGTGCGCAGTCTGGCCCCGGTCAGCGCCAGGAAGGTGACCCGGTCGGCCGAGGTCCAGCCGGCGAGCGCCCGATACCGGCGCTGCTCGCGGCCGATTTGCCGCGGTATCTGCACCACCAGCGCCCGCGGTCCCACCGCAAGAGGCTCGGGCGGCGTCCAGGTCTCGGGCCGGCTCGGTGTCGGTGCCGGCGCCCCGGCCAGCCCGGGCCAGACCGGTTCGACCCGGCGCGCATCCGGCAACCCGACCCGGTCGGCGCCGGCCGGAACCAGCCGGCTGACGGTGCCCGCGGCCTGATCCCAACGCACCGACGCCGGATGGGGCAGCCGTCCGCCGAACCGCAGCTCGAGACCGCCGTCGGCCGGCGTGACCGCGGCATCGAACCGGGTGACGCGGTCCCAGGCCACCACCTCGGCCGTGGTCGCCCGCCACACGCCGGTCCAGTCGCGCCCGCGCAGCAGCGCTTCCAGCTCGTCCAGGTGGATGTCGGGATGGTTGAGCACCCGGACATGGCCGCCGGCCGCGATCAGCGCCGGCACCGCCCGCTTAAGCGCGCTCAAACGGTGTTCCCCCGGCCGAACCGAGATGTCGAGCGACAGATGGGCCGCCGGCGCCAGGAACGCGGTGCCGTCCTCGGGCAGCCGGACCCGCTCGGTGCGGGTGCGTGGGCGCTGGGCCTGATCGAAACAGGCAAGGCCGGCGTCATGGATCATGCGCGCCTGGCCGGCGCCGAACAGGCCGACGCCCTCCTCGCCGCCGTGGGCGGTGACCGCGTCCGGCTTGACGCCCAGCTGCTCGTCGAGCGCGGCCAGCTCGTCGGCGAGATCGCCGGCGCACTGGGCCGCCGTGTGCAGGCCGATCGCCTGGCCGGCGGCGCGCAGGCGCGCCAGCCCGGCGACCGTGTCGCGGGATCTCCTGGGATCGCGCAGGAAACTCTCTTGCACATACCAGGTCGCAACCAAGCCCTCGTCGGCATAAAGCCCGAGCACGCGGTCGAGTTGGTCCGCGGCCAGCGGCCGGTCGATGTCGTGGCGGATCGAGACGGCGGCCCGGAACGGCACCGGCCAGGGCGCGACCCGGACCACCCCATCCGCCTGGCGCACCGCATGCTCGGCCAGCCGCTCGGTCAACCACCGCTCCAGCCGCTCGCTGTCGACCGGCGGCAGGGTCGCCGCCCAGCGTTCCGGCATCGGCGGCATCGAGCGGTCGGTCACCAGAAGATCGAGCAGCGGCAACGGGCTGACCAAGCGCCGGCCGTCGGTCACCAAGGCCGGCAGACGCTCCGGCGCATCGCCGGGACCGGGATCGATCGGCACGGCATAGGCGAGGCAGTGCCAGCCCGGGGCGGGCGTCAGCGGCTGCCAGCGCACCGGCCGTGGCCGCCACTTCGGGTCGAGGACCGGCCCGACGATCCGTTCGCCGCCGCCATACCGCTTCAGGTTGATCAGATAGCGGGGATAGGAGAGGCAGCCGAGTCGGCGCCCCGCGGCGTCTTCGATCCACACGCCGAGATCGTCGCGAACCGTGCCCGGACGGCCGGCGTCGAGCGCGCTCGGGTCCGGTGCTTCGAAGAACCCGATCGCCGGCTCGGCCGGCAGCGGCGTGCCGCGGCACCAGATCGGAAAGCCGCAAAGGCCGGCCGAGGGCGCGCCGACGCTGACGATGCCGTGCTTGCGCAGGATGTCGGCGAAGTACCGGCTCCAGTAATACGCCTGGTCCCGGTGCTCCAAGGCGGCGATCGCGGCGGCCTCCGGCGTGTGCAGCGTGAACATGTCACGGGGTCTCCGGCGTCGGTACGGTTACGGCCGCCGCGCGGCGCCCTCGGTCAGGACCTCGCGCAACGCCCGCAGCCCGTCGTCCCAGCCGTAGTCGGGTCCGACCACCCGCTGGTGCCAGATCACCGCGGCCTGGCCGCCGACCGCCTGGACTTCGCCGATCCAACGGGCGATCGCGGCGCGGCGGCGGGCATCGTCCAGCTCTTGATAGTCGTAGAGCTGGGCGTCCATCAACACGGTCGGGGTCGCGGTCAAGGCCAGTGCCTCGGCGTCGCCCCAGGGCCGCACCGCCAGCGCGGCGCCGAGCCGGAACCCCGGCCGGTCGTTGAACCCGCAGGTCCAGTCGTGGGTCAGGCCGGCCGCGACCTGGGCGCGCCAGGTCGCGGCCCAGGAAAAGCGCAGCCAGTGCTGCCGGCAGTCGCCCACCGGCCGGCCGATCGCCGCCTCGACCGCCCGGCGTTCGCGGTCGAGCGCCGCCGGATCGGCCCAGGCGGTGAAGGACGGATGGACGCCGACCCGGACCCCGGCTGAGGCCAGCCGGTGCAAGCTTTCGCCCGGGACCGGGTCGGCGACCCGATAGCCCGGGTCGAACAGCCAGGTCACCGGCCGGCGCGGCGGTCCGCCGCCGTGGACGAACACGATCGGGTCGAGGCCGAGCGCGCGCTGTTCGGCGATCAGCCGGTCGAGGTTCCAATAGCCGACCCCGGGCCCGACGAAGAAGCGCACCGCCCGCCCGACCCCGCGGAGCGCGCCGACCGGCCGGCCGCCGCGCAGCTGCCGTAGCGCCTTGATCAGATGGACCGCGCTCTGCTTGATCCGGATCGCCGTGGTCTTGCGCACCGCATCGACGTCGTGGCTCAAGGTCACCTCGGCGGCCGGGACGCGCGGATCCGCCGAGACGCCGCGGCGCGCCGCCCAGCGCCCGAGGAACAACACGATCCGGTTGACCCAGGCGGCGTCCCAAAACCGCGTGTCCCAGCCGGTAAGCCGGCCGGCGTAGGAGTGGATCGGCCCGTTGCGGGCCTCTGCGGCCCGTTCCGCCGCACCGTCGAGATACCACGCGATCGCGCCCAGCCAGTCGGTGCGCTGCCAGCACGGCGCTGTGCCGGCGGCGACCAGATGGTCCGGCACCAAAAGCGCCCCCTCGACGCCGATCGCCGACGCCCAATCGGGCAGCGCCACCAGCGTCCCGCGCGGCGGCGGGGGCGGCGCCGCGGTGATCACCGGGATCGCCAGCGCCCCCGCGAGCCCCGCCGGGTCGAGGTGGTAGCGGGCGCAGGCGGTCGCGACGAAATGGCTGACCCGGGCCGAACGGCCCGGCAGCGGCGCGGCGGCGCTCATCGCCCGTCCGCGGGCACGGCGGCGGCAAGGGGGTCGGGTGTGGGGCACGGCCCGTCGAGGAAGGCCCGATGCCACAGTTCCAGACACAGCGCGCCCCAGATCTGCCGGCCGGCGACCCCGTCGTCGCCGATCAACCGCGGGATCGCCTCGGTCTTGAACAGGCCGCGCTCGCGACACGCCCGGCTGGTCAGGATGTCGCCGAGGAAGGAGCGCACCGGCTCGCGCCCGCACCAGGCCTTGAGCGGCACCGGAAAGCCCATCTTGTCCTGACGCGCCAGGATCGGCGCCGGCACGATGCCGCCGACCGCCTCGCGGAACAGATGCTTCAGCCGGCCGCCGGAAAACTTGATCGCCGGCGGCGTGCGCAGGGCGACGTCGACGATCCGGTGGTCGAGCAACGGCACCCGGCTCTCCAGCCCGACCGCCATGCTGACCCGGTCTTCGATCTGGAGCAGCGCCGGCAACAGGGTGCGCAGATCGAACAGCGTCATCTTGTTGACGTAGGACGGCGTGCGCGGGTCGTTGAAGACCGCGCGGTACTGCTCGGTCAAGCGCTCGCGGTCGAAGCTCTGGCGCAGCTCGTCGGTCAACAGGCTGTCCAGCTGCGGGCTGCGGTCGATCAGGCGCAGATATCGCAAATCCATCGGCTCGAACATGCCGTCGCGCCAGAAGTCCTGCATCATCGGCACATAGCCCTCGAGCGCGCGCAAGCTCGGGATGATCGAGGCCAGCAGCACGATGTGCCGCCCCTCCTCCTGGGTGCCCTGGATCGCCCCTTTCAGCGCCTGTTCGAGGTAGGCGAGCAGATATCGGGCATAACCGGCGAACAGCTCGTCGCCGCCCTGGCCGCCCAACACCACCTTGACCCGGCGCGCCGCCGCGCGCGCGACCATGAACTGGGGAAACAGCCCGGGCCCGGCCGCCGGCTCGTCCATGTGCCAGATCAGCCGCGGCATCAGGGCGACGAAGTCCTCGGCGGTCGGGACGACCTCGGTCAGGTCGGCGCCGGCGGTGCCGGCGACCAGACGGGCATGGTGCGCTTCATCGAACGCCGGCCCGTCGGCGAACCGGCCGCAAAAGGCGGGAAAGCCGGGCGCCAGATGGCGGCGCGCCAGCATGGTGACCGCGCTGCTGTCGACCCCGCCCGACAGGTGGGTGCCGACCGGCACGTCGGCGCCGACCTGGAGCCGGACGCTGTCGCCGAGCAGCCAGCGCAGGCGCGCCGCGACGCTCTCAGGGCTTTCGGTTTCCTCAAGCGCGCAATTGGGCACCCAGTAGGAATTGCGCTCCCAAATCTCGCCGCCGCGCCCGCGCATGTACTGGCCGGGCCGCAGTTTGTGGATGCCGCGAAACAGGGTTTCGTCGTCGAACGCGAACTGGAAGGTCAGATAGCATTCCAGTGACTGCGGATCGACCTCGCGCTTTACCTCCGGGTGTTCGAACAGCGCCTTGATCTCCGAGGCGAAGACCAGCCCCGACGGCGTTTCGGTGTAATAAAGCGGCTTGATCCCGAAGTGATCGCGCGCCAACAGCCAAGCGCCGGTCGCGGTGTCGCACATGGCAAAGGCGAACATGCCGTTGAGCCGGTCGAGCGCCTGGACGTCCCACTGGGCCAACGCGGCCAGCAGCACCTCGGTATCCGACCGGGTCCGGAAGGTCCAGCCGAGCCGTTCCAGCGTCCGCCGCACCTCCCGGTGGTTATAGATCTCGCCGTTGAAGGTGATGGCATGGCGGCCGTCCGCGGTCACCATCGGCTGGGTGCCGCCGGCGACATCGATGATCGCAAGCCGCCGATGGCCCAGCACATAGCCGGAGCCGGCGATCACCGCCGCGCCGTCCGGTCCGCGATGGGCGATCCGCGCGCACATCGCCCGGGCGATCCGACGGCCGCCGCGCGTTGCCCCGAACATGCCGACAATGCCGCACATCACCGCCCTCTTTTGCCGTGCGCCGTGCGCCGTCCGCCGCCCGCATTGGGCACGCGCCGCGGGTTCGGCGAGACGACCAAGTATTCGGTCACCGACCATGGCGGAAAGCTTGGGCGCGACCACGCTTCGTCAAGGCTTGCCGGCAGCTGTTGCCAATTCGTTAATTGATCGCCGGCCGCACGGGCGATGCCGGCCATCGGCACGATTTGACAGCAACGCGATGGTGCGCCAAGGTCGCGGCGGGCCGTGGCGACACCAAAGGGGGGGGGGGGGGAACGACCGTTGACCCATGGGCCGGCTCCCCAATCCCCTGCGGCCGGTGGGACGGCGGCGGCGGCCCATCACGGTCTGCTCCGCCAGGTCGTCCGACTAGTGCCGCGCCTGCTCGGCGAACAGGACCGCAATCCGCTGTCGCCGCGGGCCGGCTTGTTCGGTCGGGCCCATTGGGCCTGGAAGGCGCTGCCGATGCCGGACCCGACCAGTCAATACGCGATCGCCCTGTTGGCGCGGCTGTGGGCGGCAGCGGCGCCGGACAATCCTTATCACCGCGCGGGCGAGTTGCTGGACTCGGTGGCGCTCGGCCTCGGCCGCCTGCGTCGGCTGCAGCGCCGCGACGGCAGCTTCGACCAGGTCTTCCCGAACGAGCGGTCGTACGGCGCCACCGCCTATCTTGCCGGCGCCGTGCTCGATGTCCTGGCAGCGACGGGGTCGGCGCTGCCGGCGCCGGCGCAGGCGGACGCGGCGGCGATCCTGGACGCGGCGTTGCCGCTGCTGGTCGCCGGCGACGAGCGCTACGGTGAGATCGCCAATCATCTGGCGTTGTTCGCCTGGACCTGCGACCGCCTGGCCGCGCGCACCGGCGACCGCCGCCTTCATGCCAAGGCGGCGGCGCATCTCGACCGGCTGCTCGCCCACGGCTCGCCCGAGGGATGGTTCCGCGAATATGACGGCGCCGACCCCGGATACCAGACCCAATGTCTGCACTATCTGACCCTGCTGGCCGACGCCGGCTGGTCGCAGCTGGAAGCACCGATCGCGCACGCGATCGACGCGTTCCTGGCGCTGTGCGCCCATCCCGATGGCAGCCTGGGCGGTCACTACGGCAGCCGGACCACCGCCTTGGTCTACCCGGCGGGGCTGGCCCGGCGCGCCGATACCCACCCGACGGCAAGCGCGATCCTGGCCGGCTTGATCAAGGGGGTGGACCGGGGCACGGTGGCGCTCCCGGCCGACCTCGACCTCCCCAACCTGGTCCGGCTCGGCGCCAACTATTTGGAGGCGTGGATGCGCCTCGAAACCGCGCCCGCCCTGCCGCCGGGCCGGCTGCCGTGGCAGGAGGTCGGGTTTTGGCGGGCCCTGCCCGGCGCCGGGCTGGCGGCGGCGACGGGCGACGGCTATTACGCCGTGGTCGGCGGTCACCAGGGCGGCGTGGTGCTGGTGTTCGACACGGCCGCTCGCCGGTTGGTGTTCGAGGATCGCGGCTATGCCGGTCGCCTCAACGGCAAGACGGTGACCACCCACCGCCAACACCCGGGCGGGTTTCGCGTCGGCGCGCGGACGCTTTGTGTCGACCGCCCGTTCTTTGTCGCCGCGATGCCCGCCATGACGCCGATCAAGCACGCGGTGCTGGCGGTCGTCGGCGTCACCGTGCTGTGGGTCCCGCTGGTGCGCGAGGCGGTCAAGCGCGTCTTGGTGGATCTTCTGATCACCGGGCGCCGGACCGCCAGCGCGCACATGGTGCGCGACCTCCGGTTCGAGACCGACCGCGTGATCGTTCGCGACCGTCTGTTCTGTCGCGCCGGGCTCGCGGCGCTGACCGCCTCGCGCCATCTGGCCGCGGTCCACATGGCGTCGGCCAATTACCACAGCCCGGCGCCGGCGGCGACGGTGCCCGATTTGCCGGTCGCCGCGGTTCCGGGCGGCGAGGCCGGGGTCGTGATCGAGACCACGATAACGGTCGCGCCCGCGGCCGGCGCTGCCGGTGTCACCCGGCGGCTGTGCGGCCGAGACGATGCCGTCGCGCCGGCTTGAACGCCTGCTCGGCGTGAGCGAGGGCGATCGCCCCGCGGTCGGGCAATTCCGCTCGCCGTTCGGCTATGCGCTAATCGCCGCGTGGCGGTCGGGGTTGCGTCTTCTCGCCAACCACTGCCCGCTGCCGTCGCTCCGGGTCGCGCTGTTCCGGGCCTCGGGGATCACCATCGGGCCGCGGGTCCAGGTCAACATGAACACGGTCTTCCTCGACGATTTTCTCGCCGGCCGGATCGTGCTCGAGGCCGAGGCGTCGCTGGCGCCGCTGGTCAGCCTGGTCGCGGCGTCCCACCCCAACAACTCGGTTCTGGGCCGGGTCTACGGGTTCGGCCGGTCGGCCCCGGTGCGCATCGGTCGTGGCGCCTGGATCGGTGTCGGCGCGGTGGTTCTGCCCGGCGTTACCGTCGGCGAGGCCGCGGTGGTCGGCGCCAACAGCGTCGTCACCCGCGATGTTCCCGCCTATGCGATCGTCGCCGGCAACCCGGCCCGGATGATCGGCGACGTACGCGAACGGGTGCCCCCCACCGACCCGTCCTGACGCCCGCGCGGTCATGGCATCGCCCGTTGCGCCCGCCCGTGCCCAGGCCCATCATAGGCCGGACAAAGGGGACCGCCAATCCACCGGGGAACAGCCAAAGCGTGTGCGCGATCGCCGGCATCCTGCATCTCGATCACAGCCCGGCCGCCGAGGCCGAACTGGCCGGCGTCTCGGCGCTGCTCGCCCATCGCGGGCCGGACGGCGCCGGCGCGATCCAAGACGGTCCGTGCGCGCTCGCCCACCGCCGGCTCGCGATCCTCGACCCCAGCAGCGCCGCGGCCCAGCCCATGACCTCGGCCGACCGGCGCTATACCGTCGTCCACAACGGCGAGATCTACAATTTCCTGGAACTGCGCGCCGAACTGGCGGCGGCCGGCGCGACCTTCCGCAGCGACGGCGACACCGAGGTCGTCCTGGCGGCGTTCGCCCGCTGGGGCCCGGCGTGCCAGGAGCGCTTCAACGGCATGTGGGCGTTCGCGATCTGGGACGCCGAGACCCGTCGCTTGTTCCTGTCGCGCGACCGGTTCGGCCAGAAGCCGTTGTTCTTCGCCGTGACCGCCGACCGGTTCGCCTTCGCCTCCGAGCTCAAGGGGTTTCTCGGCCTGCCTTGGCTGCCTTGCAGCTTCGACGATGGCGTGATCGCGCTCAGCCTGACCGGCAGCACGGTGGGCGATGCCATCGACCGCAGCCTGCTGCGCGGCGTCACCCGCCTGCGCGCCGGACACTGCCTGACCGTGAGCCTCGACCGCCCGGTTGCGGCACCGCGGCGCTGGTGGAATACGCTCGCCCATCTGCCCGAGGTGCCGGCGGCACCGGCCGAACAGGCCGAGCAGTTGCGCGCGCTGGTGCTCGACGCCTGCCGGCTGCGGGTGCGCAGCGACGTTCCGGTCGCCAGCGCGGTCAGCGGCGGCCTCGACTCCGCGGTCGTCCATGCCGGCCTGGTCCATAGCGTGCGCGAAGGGGCCGCGGTGGCGCGCCGGCCCGACGACTGGCTGCGCGCCTTCGTCGCCTGTTTTCCCGGCACCGCCCAGGACGAACGCGCCTATGCGGAGGCGGTGATCGCGACCGTTGGCTCGCGCGGCGTGTTCCTGGAGATCACGCCCGACGCGGTCGCCGACCATTTGGAAGACATGGTCTATGCCCATGAGGCGGTGTTCGACCAGCCGCTGTCGCCTTGGCTGCTCTACCGCGCGATGGCGGGCGCCGGGGTGCGGGTCTCGCTCGACGGCCATGGCGGCGACGAGTTGTTCTGCGGCTACCATCAGCAGGTCCACGACGTGGTGTTCCGGACCTTCGATCCGGATCAAAAAGCGCTGTTCAAGACGGTGCGCGACCGTTTGCCGGTGCCGGGCGCCGGGCGCCCGGCACCGGCATTCGACCCGCGCCAGGGCCTGCGCGTGCAACCCTGCACGGTCAGCTTTCCCGAACGCCCGGGCGACGAGGCGGCGCTCGACCGCTTCGACCCGCTGAGCCGGCGGCTCTACATGGATTTCCACTACGGAACCCTGCCCAACATTCTGGCGAACTTCGACCGCGCCTCGATGGCCCACGGAGTCGAAGTGCGGGCGCCGCTGCTCGACTGGCGGCTGGTGTGCTACGCCCTGGCCCTGCCGTGGACCGCCAAGGTCGCCGGCGGCTGGTCGAAGTATCTGCTGCGGCGCACATTCGCCGACCTGGTGCCCGAGACGGTGGCGTGGCGGCCGACCAAACTCGGCTTCGTCACCCCGTTCGCGGCGTGGCGCCGGCCGCGGCTCCACGACCGGCTGTGCGAGATCGCCCACAGCGCCGAGCAGTTGAACAGCCCGATCTGGGACGGCCCGGCGATCGCCCGCGGCCTCGACGAGGCCGTGCGCCGCGACGACACCGATACCGTGCGCGCCTGCTGGCCGTTCCTGCATGCCGCCCTGCTGCAAGGCAGCTTTCGCACCCGGCGCGCGGCCGCGACGGCGGCGCATCGCCACTGACGGTGGCGGGACCGGGTCAGGCGTGGACCGATCGCGGCGCCCGTCCGGTTGCGCTTGCCAGCGACCACGCCCCTTGCTCGAGCACACAGGTCACGGCCCGGGCATGGTCCAGCCCGGTCAGTGGTGGCGCACCGGTGACGATGCAGTCGATGAAATGGTCGATTTCGACGCGCAGCGGCTCACCCATTTCGATTTCGGGCAGGACCGTCGCCCCGGACCGCTGCACGAACCGCGGCGCCACCGCGTCGTCATAGTCCATGCGCTCGCCGATCCGGGGCACGACATCCACGCCCTTGTCGAGAATCCGAACCTTGTAGTCGGCGGCGTCGTCGTAGAGCAGCATCTTGCGACTACCGACCAGCGCGACCCGGCGTGATCGCTCCGGGTCGAGCCAGCTGACATGGATATGGGCGCCCCGGCCCTCGGGCCAGGTCAGGTTGGCGAAGACGACGTCCTCGACCCCGGCCTGAAGATGGATCAATCCGTGGGCGCTCACCGCATTCGGAACGCGGTGACCAAATAAATATAACAAGATGCTGACATCATGTGGTGCCAGGTTCCACCAAACGTTGACATCGGACCGGACCTGGCCAAGGTTACGCCGCTCGCTGGTTACGTAGTAGATGTCTCCCAGCTCCTGGCGTTCCATCACACTCTTGATGTACCTGACCGCGCCGTTATAAAGAAATGTATGGCCGACCATGACCACCCGATCGCCCGCCGCAGCGGCGATGCGATCGACATCAGCGACCGACATCGCCAGCGGCTTCTCGACCAGAACGTGCTTTCCCGCCGCCAGGGCAGCCAGGGTCAGATCGACGTGCGTCGAGGCCGGCGTCGCGATCACCACCGCGTCGACCACCGGGTCGTCCAGGACCACGGCCGCCTCGGCGCTGGTCTTGAGGTCCGGATGGCGCTCAGTGACGAAGTCGCGCCGGGCCCGGTCGCGATCCGCCACCCATTTGAGACGGCAGCGGTGGTTTGCCACCAGATTTCTCAAAAGGTTCGGGCCCCAGTACCCGCAGCCGATCAGTCCAATCGCAACGCTCGTCATGGCGCCAACCCCAGCGGCAGAGACGTTTTGCGTACGCAGCGACGTGCCGAAATCATGTCATAAGGAATCGGGAGCAGATCTCGTTCGCCGCGGTGGCCGAGTTGGCCTTCTGATAAATCGCGAGATCAGCATAATTCTCCCGATCAATTTCGTCTTTGATCCGGGCATCGAACAAAGACCGCGTCCGGCTGCCGCGATTATCATAGATCTCCCCGCGCGCCGGCTCAAGTGGGAAGGCAAATCCGCTCGCCAGATGCGCGACCACCTGGGACAACGCGTCGGTGCGGAGCACGAGATCAAATCGATCGGCAACGCCCAGGGCACGCATGGTCAAAGACATCTCCGTCTTGGGCAGAAAGGATGGAAAAATCCGGCACAAATGACGGCTTTGCCAGTTCATGGTGGTCTTGGCGTAATATTCGGAAAAATTCTGGGCCGGCGGCAGGCATAGATGCTGAAAAATAAAGGCGCTCTCCCACCATTCAGACGGGCGTCGGACGATGGTAACTTTGAATATCCTCTTATCCGGTAACCAATCGAAAAATCGTTCATGGATCCCGTGCCCGCAGAGGACGCTACAGCTGTACAGCTTCCTCTCCAACTCAGAGGTCATAGTTGGTTGCGCCGAATGAAACCGAAGGAAACGCTCTCCTTGCCCATAGTACTCTAACAGCGACTCGAGGAATCTAAAGAAGTAATTGCCACCTGTCTTGGGAATGTGGTGAAAAAAGATGATATCTTCTTCGAAAAAACGTTTGGCCATCTGGTTCATACCACGTCTCGTGGAGCTGCGCCGGGCTACGCGCAAACCGGGGCTGAGCGCGCCCGAACCGCCGGCGGTGATCGACCCGGGCTCGCCCGGTCGTGATCGAGGTCGGCGACCGCGCCGATGCGCGCGATCACGTGTCGGTTGTGATCAAGCAAATGGCGGTGCAGGCGCAAGGCGCCGTCGCGGAGCGGCGGGTACGGTGTCTCGGCGAGCGCGCGCACAATAGCGCCGGCTTCGGGGCGGTCGATCACGATCCCGGCCCCGAACCGGCGCAAGAGGTCCGCCATGAACAGCCAGTTGTCCGACAACAGCACCGGCAGGCCCGCCGACAGGTAGCCGGTCCAGCGGTTGGCGATCCCGACCGCATGGTCGATCAGGCGCTCGGCGCCGACGTCGCACAGCCAGCCGAAGCGGAACCGGCCCATCTCGGCAAGCAGGTCATCGTAGGCCAGGCGGCGACGATAGCGGACCGGCCCGCACGCAAAGCGGTCGAGATAGGCCTGGAACGTCGGGTCGGTGGCGGGGCCATGGTGGGCGGAATTGAAAATCTCGGCGCCGAGGCCGCCGTCGCCGCAGACCTGCTCCAGCAATGCCAGGAAGCGATAGCCGTTGTCGAACCCGTGGAGGAACCGGGGATCGGGCAGGAACCCGGCATAGATCAGATCGTCCGCGGCGGCCGCCGCTTGCGAAGGGACCGGTGCCGTCTCGGGCGGCGCCTCGATCAGCGGGTAGACAAGTTGGTAAGGCGCAGGGCAGCGCGCCAGCACCCGCTGCCACGCCGGTCCGCCGCGCTTGGAGAGCACCAGGTCGGCGCTATGCCCGGCGTGGAACTCGGCGAGCCGAAGGCTGCGGATCGACACGGCGTCGAGCCCGAACAATTGAACCAGGTCCTGGTCGGCCCAGGTCGCGGCATAGTCGTAGAGTTCCTGGATCACGGTCAGATCCGGGAAATTGATCCTGAGTGCCGAGCCCAGGAAATTCTTGTAGACGATGCTTTGGACATAGATCGCGCGCGGCCGCACCGCCGCCACCACCGCGAACAGCCGCGCCAGCGACTCCTGAAGGTCCAGGACCGGGAACGGCCCCGCCTGCACCGGCGCTGCGTCGTCGCGGCCGAAGTACAGCCGCAGCGTGCGTTCGGGCGGAAACACACTTGCGAGGGCCCGATCCGAGACCAGGGAGCCCGTGTCGCAGGTGACGATCAGGACATCGACCGGGGTCTCGGCCAGGACCTCCAGCCGGCGCTGCCAGTCCGGGGCCGCTGCCGCCATGCGCCCATAGACGGGATCGCCGTAGATCGCGCGGATGCACGCAGGCTCGATCCCCGCGGCTTTAAGGGCCCGCCGCATCTCGCCTTCATAGCTGGTGTGCGACAGCAAGACATAGTCGAACGACCGGCGCGCCGCCTCGGCCGCGGTCACCACCGGCAGGCCGTGGCGGGCCCCGACCCGGGCCGCGATCCGGTCGATCAACCCGATGACCTTGATCCCGGGTCGGTGCGCCAGTTGGTCAAGCAGGAACGCGGTATGGGTGCCGGCACCGGACACCAAGATGCGGCCGTCGGGCAATTGGTCGCGACAAAAGCGCGCCACCGTCGCCCGATCGCGCGCCGCGCCGTAGGCGCGCAGCAGCGCTGGCAGTTGCGCGGTCGCCGCCGCCAGCGCGGCACGATCATCGACCAAGCCGCGGGCGCTCCAGACATCCTCGGGCACCCCGTGATCTTCGTGCATGTCCGCCGCCCTCCGCGCGCATCTATTCACACTGGGTTTCATTCGAAGTAAATGAAGCCCCAGTCGCCGCTGTACCCGGCTTGGCCGGCGATCCAAGCCCAGCTTTCCGGACGATGGAAGCTCTCGCAGGTCAGCTGCCAATAAAGCAGATTGACCTTCTCACGCTCGGTTCGGAACGACTCCACCATGAAATACTTGCGCGAGCCGCATCCGACCCGCTCGATCTCGCGCAGCGCCGCCACCACCCCTTCGATCGACAGGTTGTGAAGGGTGCCGAGGGAAATCACGACGTCGAAGCTGTCGTCGGCGAACGGCAGCCGGCGGGCGTCGGCCGCAGCCAGGGTCTGCCGCACCTCCGGCTTGGCGTGGGCGAGGCCGTACCGGGAGACGTCGATGCCGGTCACCGCGACGCCGGGCACGACGCGGGTGAACTCGTAGAGCAGATAGCCCTTGCCGCAGCCGACATCGAGCAGGCGCTCGCCGGGTCTGAGGTCGTAGTGGGCCGCGATGCGCTCGGCGATCGGCAACCAACGGCCGTCGTAGCGATAGCCGCCGTAGCCGTAGCGGCGGTCGCCGTCCCAGTAGTCGGCGCCGAACCGCTTGGCGACCTCGGCACAGGCGGCCTTGTCGTGTGTGGTTACCCGTTCCAGGTAATTTCGCGTCGTTCGTTTGTGCAGAGATTGGATGAAGTCGATTTCGGCCATGGCGTCACCCGAGTCCGCGGATGTCAGTGGTGCCGCCGGCGACGGCCGCATCGATCCGCATCATATCCTCGACCGCGGGCACGTCGGCCGCGCCGGCGATCACGATGCCCTCGACCGCGAAATGGAGCACGCGGCCGCAGTCGAGCACGCGCCGGTAGATCGCCGCGCGCCGCGGCGGTCGCCGAGGCAACATGAACAGCGAATAGGCGATCACGCCGTCGAGCCGGTCCAAGCCGGCCAACACGTCGTCCAGCATCAGGTAGCAGCCCGGCATCGCGTATTCGGTGGCGCTGAGCAAAAAGCGCAGGCCGTGCCGGCGCGCATAGTCGCGGATCACCAGGTTCTGGACATGCTGCGGCACCCGGTGGCCGCGGAGCGGGCGCGAGCCGATGTAGCCCCGGTAGCCTCGGTCGGTGTCTGGTCGGCTCATGGTCGCTGCTCCTCAACGGAAACCAACGCCCGTTGCGACGTTTTGGGGGCTTCGCCCCCAAGGTCAGGGGGGCACCCCCCCGACCAGGGGTTGCCCCCGTTGCGGGGGTCGTAAGGGCAGCGCCCCTTAGCAACGGCCGGCAGGCCGATCACTCGTCGAATCCGCCGGGCAGGCGATAATCAAGACCGATCCGGCTCGCGGCGCGCAGCGTGATCGGCTCGAAGAACTCGCCCAGCTTCTTGTCGGCATAGGGCGTGAACACCCCCTTGAAACGAGCGTTGAGGCTCCAGCGCGTCTCCGGTTCCTGGTTGACCCGGTTACCGTGGGCAAGGGTCTGGTTGAACACCAAGACCTGCCCGTACCGGACCTCGAGCCACTCGAGGTCGGGTTCGACCGACCGATAGACGTCCTCAACGGTCCGGCCGGCAAAGCTGTGGAGCGCCGCCCCCAGGCGCGCATTGGCCGCGGGCGGCAGCAGAAACATCGATTTGGTGGCGCGGCAGTCGACCAGCGGCACCCACAGCACCAACTCGAACGGCGAATCGCCGGCCCAGACGTCGGCGTGGAGCGGCAACAGCGACCCGGCATCACCCGGCAACTGGATCGAGAGGTTGAGCCGACGCTGCATCGCCAACTCGTTGCCGACCAGGACCGTCAGCGCCCGGCGGGCGAGCGCATAATAGGCCGGTCGCGCCCATGACGCCGCGTTGAGGGCTCCGATCAGCGCGACCCGCAGAGCATTCAGATCTGCCGGCTCGACCCGTTGATGAATGTGGTCGAGGAAACCCTGGGGCTCGGCCGGCGGCGCGCAGTCGAGCCAGGCACAGGTCCGCTCGACCAGGAGCGCGCGGATGCGCTCGAGGGCGCCGAGGTCCTCGACCGGCAAGACGACATAGCCCGCGGCCAAAAAGCGGCGGCTCAGCGCCTGCTCGTCGGGATCATGGAACGACCAGCTCATAGCCGGGCCAACCGATCGGCGACCCGGGCCGCGATCTGCGCCGGCTGCAGTCCCGCCTTCTCGAGCAGGTGGTCTTGGGAGCCGTAGCCTTCGGGGAAGCGATCGGGCAGCGCCAGGCGCTCGAGCGGCCGCAGGACCCCATGGTCGGCCAAGGTCTCGGCAACCGCACTGCCGAGGCCGCCGATCCGGCTGTGTTCCTCGACCGTCACCACCAGCCGCGCCGCCGCCGCGGCCTCCAGCACCGCCTCGACGTCCAGCGGCTTGACCGTCGGCAGGTGAAGGACGCCGGCGCGGTCAAGCTGCGCTGCGGCATCGAGCGCGCGCGCCGTCATCACCCCGGTGGCCAGGATCACCACCTCGCCGCCCGCGCGCAACGGCACCGCCCGGCCGACCGCGAACCCGTCCCGGCCGCCGGTCACGACCGGATCCCCGCCCTTGCCGAGCCGGATGTACAGCGGGCCCGGACACCCCGGCGATACCGCCATCAGGCGCGCCATCTCGTCCGCGTCGGCCGGGCAGACCACGGTCATGTCGGGCAGCGCCCGCATCAGCGCGATGTCGTCGGTGGCAAGATGGGTCGGACCGAGCGGCGCATAGACGAGGCCGCCGCCGTTGCCGATCAGCCGCACCGGCAGCCGCTCCAGGCACACATCGATCGCCAGCTGTTCGAAACAGCGCCGGGTCAGGAAGGTCGCGATGGTGTTGACGTAGGGCACGAACCCATCCATCGCCAGGCCGGCCGCCATCCCGATCACGTGGGCTTCGCTGACCCCTTCCATAAAGAAGCGCTCGGGCATTTCCGCCTTCATGTCGGCGAGCAGGCCCGCAGACAAATCGGAGCCGACGAACACCACCCGCGGGTCGCGCCGGGCGAGCTCGTGGACCATTCGGATCGCGGTCTGACGCATGTCACGCTCGCTCCAGGGCGTCGCGCATGCGCGCGATCTGGTCGGCGCCGATCCGGGCCTTGTGGTGCCAGGTCGGATCGTTCTCGGCGAAATCGAGGCCGCGCCCCTTGACGGTGTGGCAGATCAGGGCGCTCGGCCGGTCCGGGGCGAACGGCACCGCCCGCAACGCGGCCTGGAGTTGGGCGACGTCGTGGCCGTCGACCTCGCGCACCGCAAAGCCGAACGCGCGCCATTTGTCGGCCAGCGGCTCCAGGTCCAAGACCTCGCGGACCGGGCCGTAGGACTGGAGCTTGTTGTGGTCGATCAGTGCGGTCAGATGGTCGAGCCGGTGTTTGGCTGCCGCCATCGCGCCTTCCCACACCGAGCCTTCGTCGAGCTCGCCGTCGCCCAAGATCACGAACACCCGGCTCGGCCGGCATTGGAGACGGGCCGCCAAGGCAAGCCCGATCCCGATCGACAGGCCGTGGCCGAGGGCCCCGGTCGAGGCCTCGACTCCGGGGATCAGGGCCCGCTCCGGGTGCCCGCCAAGCATCGCCTCGGGCCGGCACTGCCGGGTCAGGTGGTCGGGCGGGAAGAACCCCTTGTCCGCCAGCACGGCGTAAAGGGCAAGACAGCCGTGACCCTTGCTCAGGATAAAGCGGTCACGGTCCGGCC
The DNA here is from genome assembly GCA_028277115.1 of Azospirillaceae bacterium. Lineage (GTDB taxonomy): Bacteria > Pseudomonadota > Alphaproteobacteria > Azospirillales > Azospirillaceae > JANQHG01. The sequence goes on along the minus strand of JANQHG010000173.1, from coordinate 7,036 downwards.
AGTCGGGTTCGGCCGGGCGGACCCGCAGGATGTCGTCATAAAGGACCCGCACCAGCTCGACCAGCGACAGCGACGAGCCGATATGGCCGCGGCCGCCGCCTTCGAGCGCGTCGATGATCAAACGCCGCAAAGCGCGCGCGCGTTGGTCCAAGGTCGCCGTCACCGTCGTCTCACTCCTCGCCGGTCGCCCGCGCCGCCGCGACGACCGCGTCCAGCGGGCCGTCGATGCGCACGGCGCCATCGACACCGGCGGCCCATCGTTCGGCCTTGCCGAGCTGGCGCCGTCGCGCCGCTGCCCAGTCGCGCGCACCGGCATGGACCCGACCGTGCCAGCGCTCGGGCAGGAACTCGTTGAGAAGGATCATCACCCAGCGCAAGCCGAACAGCGGAAACCGGCTGGCCAGACGGGCGCCGAAACCGGGATCGCGGTCGCCGAACAAACGGGCGCCGCCCGCGAGGATCGCCGCGCGTTCGGCCGCGCTCAGCACCATCCCCGGGTGCCACAGCACGTCCGAGATCAGCTTGACCGGATCATCCCAGCCGAAATACTCGAAATCAAGGAACGCCAAAGAGCCGTCGTCGCGGCGCACGGCGTTATGAAAGCCGCAATCCGCGGGCGACAGCGTGCGTGCGCGCGGCGCCGGATCGTGGTTGCCGGCGTGCTCGAGCGCAGCCAGCCGCGCGGTGGCGCGAGCCCAAAGCGGATCGAACCGGTCGGCAAGGAAGTCGGCCAAGGCCGGATCGCGCTCCGCGACCGCGGCGAGCCGGTGCCGCCGGCGATCGACCTGATCGATCAGAGCCGCGGCGCTCGGGCACGCTTCGGCGGCCGCGGGCAGGGCGGCGGCGTCGGGCCGCCGCGCCGCCGCCGCCAGCCGGTCCAGGAGCCGGAGCAACGCCGCGACGTCCTGCGGCGTGCGCGCCGCGGGCTCGAAACGGGCGACCGGCACGCCCGCGATCCACTGGAACACGGCGCACGGGATCTCGCGGTCCGCGGCGAGGGGACGCGGCACCGCGTCGATCATCCCGACCTCTCGGGTCAGGAAGGCGAGACCACCGACCTCGCGGCTGAGGCGCTCCGGCTGGCCCGGCGGGTAGAGCTTGAGCGCGACCGGCCCCGCCGCGGTCATGATCCGCCAGACCCGGCTGTTGGCGCCGCCGCCGACCGGTCGGGCCGGTGCCGTCACCGCTTGGTCGAGCATCCGGCGCGCGAGCGCGTCCGGATCGAGGACGGCCGCGGTCATGGCTCGGTGGTCCCGAACAGGGCCTCGGCGATCTCGTACCAGCCGGCGAAGGCGTGGAACGGGCCGCTCGGCAGCGCTGCGACACCGGGACGGTACAGGATGCGGGTCACGCCGGGCGGGAACGCCGGCTCTTGGAACACTTCTTCCAGGTCGTCGATGAAGTGGGTGCAGCCAAGCGCCGCGATCCGCGCCAGCTTGTCCGGCCGTGTCGCCTCGAAGTGGACATGGGCGGGGACGATCGGTCCGCCCACGCCTTCGGTCAGGCCCCGGGCGGCCAGCCAGCCGCGCGCCGCCTGTCGCAGGTTGGGGCCGTCGGGCTCGGCCTGGGCGGTCTCGGTCTTGTGGCTGACCACGAACAACGGAATGCCGCGCCGGCGCGCATCGTAGAGAAACGCGATGACGCCGGGGGCCGGAACGGCGCGCGCGATCTCGTGGCCGTAGACCCGCGCCTGCAGCTCGGTCCAGCACCGCTCGCCGTCGGGACCGGCCCGGACCACACGCCGGATCGCTGCCTTGTCGCCGACGAAGTCCGGCGGCACACGTCCCGATCGGCGCCCGACTTCGACGAACACTCGATCATAGCGGATGATGGTGTTGTCGAAATCGAGACCGATCCGCATCACCGCTCCTAACGCAACGCCAGCTGTTGCATGCGTTTGATATTGTAGTAGAGCGGGTTATTCATCGGATCGTTGATCCGGCCGGCGGCAAAGGCGTCCCGCAACGAGGCGACCGCCTGCGCGATCGTGCGCCGCGGCCGAAAGCCCAGATCGCGCGCGATCTTGGCCGACGAGATGCGGTACGACCGCAGGTCGTCGGTGGGCGTGATCTCGATCGGCGTCTCCGGCCCGACCACCGCCCGCACCTGTTCGGCGATCTCGAGGATGGTGTGGTTCTGGTAGCCGGCGTTGAAGACCTGGCCGTCGATCGCGTGATCGGGGACCTGCAAGCAGGCCAGATAGACGTCCACCATATCGTCGATATGGATGTTGGGGCGTTGCTGGCTGCCGCCGAACACCTTGATCCGGCCGTGGTTGATCGCGTGGTTGGTGAGGATGTTGACCGACAGGTCGAGCCGCAACCGGGGCGCATAGCCGCACACGGTCGCCGGACGCACGACCAGGGTGACGAAACCGGGCGCCCGCCCCTCGTGCAGCACCCGTTCACACAGCGCCTTGTAACGGGAATAGTCGGTCAGCGGTTCCAAAGGCAGGTCCTCATGGACTTCCGGTTCCTCCTTGACGCCGTACACGCTTGACGATGAGGCGTAGATGAAGCGCTTAACCCCGGCGTTGCGGCTTGCGCGCACCAAGGGTCGGAAGGCGTCGTAGTTGATCGAGCGGCCGAGCGCCGGATCGAGGTCGAACGACGGGTCGTTGGAGATGCAGGCGAGGTGAATGACCGCGTCGCAGCCGGCGAGCGCGCGGGCGACGACCTCTTGATCCCGCAGGTCACCCTTGACCTCGCGCAGCGCCCCGGCGGTGCTGGGCCGGGCCGCCAACTCCGCGAACACGCGCTCGCCATACAGATAGAGGTCGAGCACGGTGACCCGGTGCCCGGCGTCGAGCAGGCGTGGCACCAAAGCGCTGCCGACATAGCCGGCGCCGCCGGTGACCAGGACGTGCCAGCGCCGGTGGCTCATGGGGCGGGGTCTCCCGACTTGGTGGCGAGATCGAGCAGGGCATGACACAAGGCCAGGTGCGCGATCTCGACCAGACCATAGGTGCTCAAGGGCACATAAAGGTTGAGATCGCCGAGCCGGCGCAGCGGATTGTCGGCCGCAAAACCGCTGAGCGTCGCGATCGCGCAGCCGCGCCGACGCGCCGCGTCGACCGCGCGCAGGATGTTGGCCGAGGCACCCGAGCTGCTGATCGCTATCAGATAGTCGCCCGGGCGGGCGTGGATCTCGATCTGCTTGGCGAACACGTTTTCGTAGCCGAGATCATTGCTGAGGCAGGTCAGCGCGGCGCTGTCGTTGAAGGCGAGCGCGCGCAAGCTGCCGTTCTTCGAATAGTCGATCGCGAGGTGACTGGCGATCCCGGCACTGCCGCCATTGCCGATGAACATCAGTTTGTTGCCGCCGGCATGGACGGCGCGGGCATCGGCAATCAGGCATGCGAACGCCTCGTCGATCGCGATCGGCGCACCGCTGCGGTCGGTCACCCGGACCCGGTGCGGCAGCGCACCGAGGGTGTCGAAGTAGCCGCCGATCGCCTGCATCATCGGGGCGGCAGTCGAGATGTGGTTCATTTGAGGATCGCCGTCAGGAACTTGATCAGTGGCACCTTCTCGATCGAACTGCGGTGTCCGACGATCCCGACCTTCATGGCCCCGACGGCATTGCCGACGAAGCCGATCAAGCTCATCGGCGCCCCGGTCGCGACCAGGGGTGCGGTGACCGCCAGGAACGCATCGCCGGCCCCGACGGTGTCGATGACGGTGCTAGTGAAGGCGGGGATCGGGTGCAGGCCGTGGTCGGGGTCGAAGGTGATGCACCCGTGCTTGCCGTGGGTGATGATCAACCGGTCACAGCGGACCAGCTCGGGCAGCAGCCGGCTGGCAATCACGCCGATCTCGCTGTTCTTGTCGGCACAGGCAAGGCGCGCCTCCGGCGCGTCGATGCACAGATAGTCGGCGCGCGGGTAACGGGTGATCAGATTGAAGCCGTGGTTGGCGCTGTTGGTCTGGGCATTGACGGCCAGGAACCGGGCGTGATCGGTCAGGGCGGCGATACTGGCCGCCGTGATCAAGCCATGGCCGAAATCGGTCGCGATCACGACGTCGCGGCACCCGGCGCGATCGGCGACCAATCCGGTGAAATCGGCCTCCGCGCGACCGGTCAGCGGGGCATCGTCCATGGTATAGAGTTCGAACAGCTTGCGCATGTAGCCGCGGTCGATGAACCGGGTCTTGCGCGTGGTCGGCGTGCCCGGGCGCCGGATCGCCGAGAGCGTGACATTGGGCTTGAGGCTGGCGCGCACCAGCTGTTCGTCTTCGAGCGCGCGCTCGCCGCCGCCGAGCGCCGTGACCACCTCGACGTCGCGACAGATGCTGGCGACATGGTTGGCGGCCGCGATCACGCCGCCCGCGAACGCCTCGCGCTCCCGGTAAAGGGTTGCGATCATGTTTTCCTTGGGCGATTTGCCCAGGGGATCGACATAGACGTACTCGTCGATAATGGTGTCGCCGACCAGTAGCACTTTGTAATCGACAACCTGCTCGAACAGCGCGACAAGAGGTCCCAAAATGTTCTCGCTGCGGTGCGCATCCAAATAGATCTGCAGGTTGGGATCGACGACGCCGAGGTAGCGATTGATCAAACTCGAGGAGCTGAAGGTGATATCATCGGTGAAGACCAACCGGCCGCCGTGGGCCTCGACGGCGCGCCGTTCGACGATGATGCCGCCGGTGACGTCGTCTTCGGCGTTGGCGTACTCGGAGCCCTTGACGTAGATGTCGGGCTTGACGGCATGGACGACCGGCTCCGCGGACGGGTGGTCGCTGATCGCGACCCAGTCGACGGGCTCGAGGGCGGCGATCATCTGAGCCCGCAGCGGCGCCGAGAACACGGGCCGTCCGGGCCCTTTGTTGACGTATCGGTCGGCGGTGACGGTGACGATCAGGATCTCGCCATGCCGGCGCGCCTCTTCAAGGTGACGCACATGGCCGAGGTGGACCAAGTCGAACACGCCATGGGCCAGGACGACCCGGCGGCCGTCGTCTCGATTCGATGCCGCGATCGACGCCAGCGCCTCCAGCGGCACGATCTTGCCCCGCGTGCCGAGGCGCGAGGCCAGGGTCTCGCTTGGATCGTCGACCAACTCGGGGCCGCTCGCCCGCTTCATCGCCCCTCTCCCTCATTGCACCGGCTCAGGGCGTTAGGTACCGGAACCAGTCGCGGGTCGCCTCTTGAATGCTGTCCGGCGTCCAGACCGGAGCGTCGCTCCAGTCGTCCAGGTTCGCCAGCATCTCTCGAACCCCGACCTCGAACGGGACCTCGGCCGTCCAGCCGAGCTCGCGCTTGATGCGAGCGGTGTCGGCAAAGGTACACTCGGGTTCGCCCGGGCGCTTTGGGATGTACGCGACGCGCTCGGCGCCGACCAGCGTTACCAGGTCGTTGACACTGACCGGACAGTCACTGCCGACGTTGTAAATCGCGCCGGCCGGGGCCCGTTCGGCAGCGCTCAGAAGGGCGCGCACGACGTCGCGGACATGGGTGAAATCCCGCCGCTGGGTGCCGTCCCCGACCACCGTGAGCGGTTTGCCGGCCCGCTTCTGAGCCAAGAACACCCCAAACACGGCGCCGTAACTGCCGCTGGTCCGGGCCCGCGGTCCATAGACATTGAACAGCCGCAACGACACCACTGGAAGACCATAAACCTGATGCCAATGGAGGAGAAGCTGTTCGCCCAGGTATTTGGTGAGCGCGTAGGGATATCGCGGTGCGATCGGCGCACTCTCAGGGGTCGGCAGCGCGGTAGCACAGCCGTAGCATGATGAAGACGCGGTATAGATCAAACACCGAGCAGCGTTCGCCCGAACCGCCTCGGCGACGGCGAGGGTGCCGTTGACGTTGGCATCGAAGTAGATTTCCGGCTGTTGGACCGAAGGTACAATATCCGCCATCGCCGCCAAGTGAAACACCCGCTCGGCCCCCGCGATCAACTCGCGCATACTGCGTCGGTCGGCGACATCCGCCTGGGAAATTTTCAAAAGTGGATTGTCCCGATGCCGCGCCAGATTTTCGAGCCGCCCGACCACAAAATTGTCGATAACATGAATCGGGCGCTCGGCGGTAATCAAGGCGTCGACCAAATGACTGCCGATGAAGCCCGCGCCCCCTGTTATGACATCGCAACTGTCTGACCACTTCACGATCAACTCCAAGTTATTCCCTCTTCACTATTCTGTCCTGAATATTCCAAACCCCTTAATAATAGCTTAATTCATTTGCCGGCTACCGCGACCTGGCATTCCTCTGCGAAGCCGACCGCCGGGCGTGGCTCGCCACCCTCGACGTGGCCGAGACGGCCTTGGCGCTGCGCTGCAGGGTCTGGAGCGGCCGTTCGACATGCGCCATCTCGACCTGCTGCCGGACGACACCCGCCGACCGGTGGAAGCCCGGCTGCGCGCCGACGGCCCGGCCCCGTCGGACGCGGCCCGCCGGGTGTTGAACCGCGTGCTCAACCACGTCGCCGCCGCGGTGGAGCGCGGCGAGATGACTGGGCCCTTGCGCTACGGGCGACCACAGCGGTAAGCATCGCGAAGGCCTAAAGTTCGTGCTCGCGCGCCACGAAAACTTTTAAATCGCTTGTCGCTCGGGATCGCCGTCATCCCGAGCAACGTCTCACAACTCGACCGGTCGTGACCCTCTTTCAGCGCCCGTTGGTGGGCTAGAAACGAAGGACTCTGCATGAAGAAAATCGAAAACGCCGCCAGTCCGATATCCGCCATGGAATATCGACAGTTCTGCCCAAGGCGCTTATCCATGAGGCCTCCGCAGACATCTTCCAATCCATCAATCAGGGCTTTGAGCGGCTTCATGCCCCCTGAGGAATCACACTCCGGCCCGACGAGGGAATCTGGAGGGTTCTCCGAGGTCCGGCATGCTGTTAGCGCCGGCTCGAATCCGCGGATAATCGCCGGTGAATCGGAAGACCGAGCAGCGGCGATGGCTGCAACACCGTGGCGCTACAGACACGGATGTGCGCGTTGTCCAGGTGGGTCCACAGGGATACGCGCGTCTGCCGCCAGCCAATTGAGAGGGCGCGGCAGACGCGCATCCCTGTGGACTA
>JANQHG010000021.1 GCA_028277115.1 Azospirillaceae bacterium | reverse complement strand
CTGAACCGCCGATGTTGGGGCGATCGGCCCCCACCGGCGATGCAAACAGGCAGACCGTGCCGGCCGATCGCCCCAACCTACAGAATCGGTGAACAGCTTTCTCGGGCGTGGATAACCGGAACAAAACAATCGGATCTTGTATGATGCGTATTCGCACATGTCGGCGGTTCGAAAAGGTTGGCTTGGAAATCGTGCTGGGCCCAACCGATTGATTGCTTGAGTTCGTCAGATATTCCGGTCGTAAGGTCCCGCCGGCCATCGGCCGACCTGTCCTGCGGCGCCGGATTTCGGCCTGTCGGCCGTACGGCCCCCTTTGACTCCCCACTAAGTGGGGTCCAGGGGGCAACCCCTGGTGGGGGGTGTCGGGGGGCAACGCCCCCTGACCTTGGGGGCGCCAGCCCCCAAAACCTCGGCATCGGCCGTCGGTTGCGGTCAATCAATCCGGGATCTCGACCAGGCCGCCCGCCGCGCAGGCGCCCTGGCCTCGCCTTGACCATCTATCTCTGGTGCGGGGTGTTGCACAGAGGTCCCGCTCGCCGGAAAACCCCTGAATCTTCCAAAAGTTGTTCTTTCTTGGCCAAATATTTGGTTAACCTGTAATAGCTCTTTTTAAGGTCCAGAGGAGCGACTCATGCGTTGGTCAACGCCGCTGGCCTTCCTGACGCTGATGGGGACCGCCGCGCTTAATGGCGCTCCGGCGCAGATTGTCACCGACGGAACGGTCGGGCCGGCGGTGTCGCTGACCGGCGCCGCGGTCGTGGTCGGGTCGGACCTCGGGACCATCGCCGGCACCAACCTGTTTCATAGTTTTTTTGATTTCAACGTGAACTCGGGTCAAAGCGTCACCTTCACCGGACCGGAGTCCCTTCAAGACGTCTTGGCCCGGGTGACCGGCGGCCGCGTGTCCGACATCAGCGGGACGCTCCGGTCCAGCGTCGGCCAGGCCGATCTCTGGTTGATCAATCCGGCGGGCGTCGTTTTCGGGCCGGGCGCCAGCATCGATGTGCCGGCATCGTTCCATGTCTCGACTGCCGACGAGGTGCGGTTCGCCGACGGCACCAGCTTCAGCGCCATGGATCCGGCCGCCAGCACGCTGACCACCGCCAGTCCCGAGGCGTTTGGGTTCCTCTCCACCACGCCGGCCGATCTGCGCCTGACCATGGACGGCGGCAGCACCGCGCCGCAACTCACGGTCGCGTCCAACGCGACCTTGACCCTGGCGGCCGGGCAGATCGACAACGACGGCGGCAACCTGGCCGCGCCGGGTGGGCGGATCAACCTGGTGACCCTGGGCGGAGCCGGGCAAGTCGATGCACGGACCGGCGCCACCGACGCCGGGCTCGGCGGCAGCCTGCGCTCGGACAACGGCACCCGCACCAACCCAGCCGAAATCTCCGTTGGGTTCGGCGACGACGGGCTGGTGTTCGTGCACAGCGGCGCGGTGGACTTGGTCGACACCAGGATCGTCAGCGAACACAGCGGCAGCCTCGACAGCACCGGCGGCGTCACGATCACCGCCGGATCGCTTCGGCTGGACAACGCCGCTTTGACTTCGACAAACCGGGGCGCCGGCGCCGGCGGGCCGATCAGCGTGACCGCCGCCGCGATCGAGCTCCTGTCGAACGGCAAGATCAGCAGCACCGCCAACGCCGACGGTCGCGGCGGCGACATCTTTGCCACGGTCACCGGCGGCGACCTGACCCTCTCCGGACAAAGCGCCCAATTCAGTACCTTCGCCTTCCGCACGTCGCCCGGAGACATTACAATTTCGGTCACCGACGGCAACCTGGAGTTGACCGGCGCGGATGCGAGTATCAGCTCCCTGGTCGGGTCCGAGGGGGGCGGCCGATCGGGCAGCCTCGTCATCGGCGTGCGGGGCGGCGACCTCGTCGTCACCGGCGACGGGGCGGAAATCGAGACCTCGACCCTCGGCGTCGGCGGGGCCGGCACGCTGACGGCGACCGTCACTGACGGCGATCTGTCGATGTCGGGCTTCTTCAGCAACATCGGCACCTTCGACCAATTCAACGCCAGCCAGGATGCCGGTGGCGGGAAGGTGACGGTCAAAGTGGTCGACGGTTCGGTCAACATCTTCGGCGATAGCTCAGGGATCCGCACCCATTCGACCGCAGAGCAGGGGGGGCCGATCGACGTCATCGTCGAGCGTGGCAATCTGAACATTGCGACCGCGTTCGACGGGGTCACCAGCCTGGCGACCGGCACCGGACGCGGCGGAAACGTCAGCGTCACGGTGAGCGGCGACCTCGACGCCGGCACCGGCAACTTGGTTTTGTCGAACTTCGGTCGGATCAATGCGTCGTCGATCACCGACGCCCCGACCGGCGATCTGTTCATCTCTGCGCCCACCGGCCGGGTGACCGTGACCGGGTCGGCCAGCATCAACAACAACCCCCAAGGCGGTGCGACCAGTACCGGGCGTGCCGGCAACATCGAGTTGACGGCGCGCGAGGTCGTGTTGACCGATTTCGGGGAGATCACGACCTCGGCGTTCAGCGCGGCCGATTCGGGGATGATCTTTGTCGATGCCGAGGAATTGACCCTGACCGATTTCGGCAGCATTACGTCCGACTCCTTCTCGGCCGGTCGCGGCGGTGTCATCAACATCGTCGGCGGCAGCCTGACTTTGCGAGACTCGGGGCAGATCACGGCGGAGTCGACATCGCTGGAGGACGCAACCGGCGGCGCCGGCAACATCATCGTCGACGTCGACACCGTGACGATCGACAATGCCAAACTGAGCTCATCGACCTCAGGCAGCGGATCGGCCGGCACGGTGTCGGTGACCGCGGACGTGGTCACCGTCACCAACCAAGGATCGATTACGTCCGAGGTTCAGTTCGGTGCCGCCGGCGAGGCCGGAGATGTTTCGATCACGGTCAATGACAATCTGACCGTGTCGGGTCTCGGTAGCAAAATCACCAGCGGCACCACCGGCACCGAGCCAGGCGGCACGGTCACCGTGAGCGGGGCGAGCGTGACCTTGACCGAGGACGCGAGCATCATCGCATCCACCGTCGGCGGCGGCGACGCCGGCAACATTGATCTTATGGTCGATCGACTTCTGATCGACGACGACGCGCGGATCGAAACCGCGACCGCCGGTCCGGGCGCCGCCGGCACCATCACGGTCCAGGTCCGCGAGCAGGCGACGTTGCGCGGCGGCGGCTTGATTGACTCGGTCGCGTTCACCGGCACCGGTGACAGCGGCGACATCGTCTTCATCGCGACCGACGAGTTGGTGATCGACGGTTTCAGCGACAACGCAAGCGGTCTTTACGTCAACGCCCAGAGCTTGTTCGCCGATGCCGGCAACGCCGGGGTCCTGACGGTGCAAGCGGGCACCCTCACGCTCGACAACTTCGGCACCCTGGCGTCGCGCACCTTCGGGCCCGGCAACGCGGGTGCCGTGACCGTCTCGGCGGACCGCATCGAGATGCGCGGGCAAAGCGCGATCAGTTCGGGTGCCCTCGGCTTTGCCACCGGCCGCGGCGGCCAGGTCTCGGTGACCGGACGGTCGAGCGTCACGGTCACCGGCGGCGCCGAGATCGACAGCTTGAGCGTCGGGCCGCTCGGCGGCGGCGAGGTGACGGTTCAGGCGCCGGCGATCATGATCAGCGACGGCGGGGCGATCTCGGCCGAGAGCTTCGGGACCGGCGACAGCGGCAGGATCCTGGTGGTCGCGTCCGACCGGCTCAGCCTGCACGACGGTGCGATCACCACCCGCGCGGGCCAGGCCGGCGGCGGCGGCATCGAACTCCAAGTCGGGACCTTGATCGACCTGCTCGACAGCGAGATCACCACCGAGGTCCAGGGTCTGACCGGCGACGCCGGGGATATCGTGATCGATCCGATCTTCCTTGTCCTGCAGAACAGCGTGATCCGGGCGAACGCGATCGGCGGCGACGGCGGCAACATCCGGATCGAGGCGGGCAGCCTGATCAGCGACCGCGCGTCAGTGATCGACGCGTCCTCCGAGCTCGGCGTGTCCGGGACGGTCACCATCTCCTCGCCGGACACCGACGTCAGCGGCGGCCTGGTCGTGCTCAGCGCCGACTTCATCGACGCGGCGTCGCAGTTGGCCGATCGCTGCGCCGCCGCCGCGGCGGGGCAGGGCAGCCGGTTCGCCGCGATCGGCCGCGGCGGCCTGCCGGCCGGGCCGGAGACCATGCTGCCGGGCTATCTGCTCGACGAGGACAGTCTTCTGGTTGGTCCGGCGGACCGCCCCGGCCCGCCCGGGCCCGCCGACGGGCGGACCGCCCGCCTGGTGCCGGTCCAACTGGCCATGGTCTGCGGAGCCTGAGCCATGATCGCGATCCTGATCACCTTTGCCGGCGCGCTCGCCGGCGCCGTGATCGGCGCCGTCGTCGGTGCGATCCTGGTCACCGGTGCCGGCATCGCGACGGCACCGCGGGTGGCGGCCCAGGAGGCCGGTCCGGCGATCGGCGGCCTGCGCGGCGGCGCCTACGGCCAGGTGATCGAGGAGACCACCAGCCGGCTCGAAACCGAGCAGCTGCGCGGCAACCGCGGCGCCTCGCTCGAGGCGTTGGTGCTGCGTAGCGCCGCGCTCCAGGCCTCGGGGTTTCTGACCGGCGCGATCGACGATCTGCGTAGCGCGCGCGCGCTCGCCGAGGAGTTGGAGGACGACCGCCAGCGCGCGATCCTGTCGAGCCGGCTCGGCGAAGCCTACCTCACCGCCAACCGGATCAAGCCCGCCGCCGACGCGTTGACCCAAGGGCTCGAACTCGCCCGATCGGCCGGCCACCGCGACGTCGAGGCGGCGACGCTGAACAACCTTGGCAATCTTTATGCCACCTCGACCGACGTCGACGCCGTGTCGTACTACCAGGAGGCGGCGCGGTTGGCCGAGACGATCGGCGACCAGGCGCTCGCCGCCCGGGCCCAGCTGAACGCCGCCCGGCTGATGTTGACCCGCGGCCGGCCGGGCGAGGCGGAACGCCTGGCCGCGGCGGCGTTCGCCGACCTCGACCGGCTGCCGCTCGGGGTGCCGAAGGCGCGCCAGTACAACTGGGCCGGCAACCTGCTCCACGATGTCAGCCTCGGCCTCGGCCTCGGTCGCCGGCCGACGGTCGAGGCGCTCGCCGAACAGGCGTTCACCCGCGCAGCGGCGCTCGCCCGTGAGCTCGGCGACCGGCGGATCCTCGGCAACGCGCTCGGCTATCTCGGCCAGATCGCCGAGGATGCGGGGCGCTTTGAGGACGCCGTGGTGCTGACCCGTCAGGCTTTGTTCCAGTCGGTCGCCGCCAACGCGCCCGACCGCGCCTATCTGTGGCATGCCCGGCTGGCGCGGCTGCACCTGCGCAACGGCGACACCGAGCGGGCGATCGCCGCCTACCGCGATTCCGTTGACACGCTGGAGACGATCCGGCGCGATTTCCCGGTGATCGACCCGCGCACCGGCCAGTCGGTGCTGCGCGCGCGGCTGGGGCCGATCTATCAGGGGCTGGCCGACCTTTACCTGCGCCGGGCGTCCGCCACCGCCGACCCGGAGCGGGCCGAACGGTCGCGGCGCGATGCGCGCCGGGTGATCGAGCGGTTCAAATCCGCCGAGCTCGAAGAGTTCTTCCAGGACGACTGCGCCGCCACGATCGCCGGCGCCAGCCGGCCGATCGACCAGTTGGCCGAGGACGCGGTGGTGCTGTATCCGATCGTGCTGCCCGACCGGCTCGAGCTCCTGGTCAGCCACGGCGGTCGGATCGAGCAGGTCACCCTGGACCGTCCGTCCGCGCCCCTGACCGGCGCGGCGCGGCGGCTGCGCGCCGGTCTTGCGTCCTATCAGATCGCCGCGGTGCCGGCCGAAAGCCGGGTGCTCCACGACTGGCTGATCGCGCCGATCGAGCCGATTTTGGCGCGCGCGGGCGCGACCACGCTGGTGTTCGTGCCCGACGGCGCGCTCCGCGCTGTGCCGATCGGGGTCGCCCACGACGGCCGGCAATTCCTGGTCGAACGGCTGGCGCTCGCCACCGCGCCCGGGGTCAACCTGGTCAGCACCGACGACCGCGGCCGGGACCGCCCGGCGCTGGCCGGGGAGGAGGTGCTGGTCGCCGGTCTGGCCGAGGGGGTCCAGGGCTTCCCGGCGCTGCCCGGGGTTGCCGGCGAAGTCGAAAGCCTGCGCGACCTGATCGGCGGCACCGTGCTGTTCGACCGGAACTTCACCACCCAGAGCCTGCAGCGCCAAGTCCGGCGCGGCCGCTATCGGGTGGTCCACCTCGCCTCGCACGGCGTGTTCGCCGGCGACGGTCGCAACAGCTTCATTTTGACCCACGACGGCCGGCTCGACATGGACCAACTCGAGGCGTTGTTGAAGTTCGGCCGGCCGGCCGGCGACCCGATCGATCTCTTGACCTTGAGCGCGTGCGAGACCGCCGCCGGCGACGACCGCGCCGCGCTGGGTCTGGCCGGGGTCGCGGTCAAGTCGGGGGCGCGCAGCGTGCTCGCGTCCTTGTGGCAGATCAGCGACGAGGCGACCGCCGCGGTGATCGCCGAGTTTTATCGCTACCTCGGCGAACCCGGCACGACGAAGGCGCTTGCCCTCAGACGCGCGCAGTTGGCCTTGATCCGTGGTCCGTCGTATGGGCACCCGAGTTATTGGTCGCCGTTTCTGCTGATCGGCGACTGGCGATAGGACGGGAATCGGGGGATGCCGTCTGCTCTGCCGTGCCATGTTCGGCCTGGCGGCCGTGCGGGGGGCGCTGCCCCCTCGACCCCCGCAAGGGGGCACACCCCCCTTGACCCCGACGAACAAGTCGGGTCCAGGGGGCAACCCCTGGTCGGGGGGTGAAACCCCCTGACGTGGGGGGCGAAGCCCCCAAACCCCTCGATCACGATCGTCGGTCTCTCGTTTCAGTTCGTCCCGACCCGCTCGCGAAGGTCCTCCCGGATCTTGCCCACGTCCTCCGCCATCGCCGCCAAGAGGCTGCGACGATCCTGGCGCAGGGGCGGTGCTTTCGCCGTGGCCAACTCCGGGTCGAGCACCGTCGCAACGAAGTCGAGATGCCGGATCACCGGACGAAACGCCGCGCGGGCCCCTTGGGGAAGATAGCGGTCGTAGACGGTCAGGAAGCGCTGTTTCAGTGCCGCCCCGTGCCAGGCGTCCTCGTCCGCCATCGCGCGCAGCAACTCGGCTCGGGCCTCAAGGATCGCATGGGCCAGACTTGGTTCGTCCTGTTGGTTCAACATCGCCAGGTTGGACGCTTTGCCGACCAACTCGACAAAGCCGGTGGGCCGTCTCTGGCTGAACCAATAGAACAGGATCAGCTCGCCGATCAGCCAGTCGACCAGGTGATCCGGTTCGATCGACGGGGCGCCGGTGCCCGACAACGGCGCGCCGCTGGTTCGGTACCCGGTCGCCTCGGCATGGACCTGAACCATCCGGTCGAGGTGGTCTTTGGCGTCAGGGACCTGCGCCAGCACCGCCGCGCGGGCGTGGCACCCGGCCAATAGCCGGCGGCGCCGGGAATTGGCGCCGACCAACCGGATCAAGGTCGTCAGGTCCTTGGTGGCACGCTCGACCAAGGCTCTTGCCTCCGGGTACGGCAGCGCGCCCCGGCGGGCCTGTCGAAACGCCCGTTCGGCGCGCAGGTCGTGCAAGAGCTCGAAGGCACGCACCGGGGCGTCGACCTCGGCCCCGCCGCACACCCGGTCCAGCGCGTCGATCGCCTCGTCCATCCGGTCGAGCCCGACCAACGCCGCGGCCTCCTTGGCCGCGAGGTCGGCGTCGGTCTGCCAGCCGCGCTTGCGCATGGCGGTCCCGATCGCCGCGATCTGCCCGGCAAAGCCGGGGTCGTCCGCGACCTTCGACCGGCCCATCCGATCGACCAGGTCGTCGAGCGCGCGCACGACCGCGCCGCGGCTGCGCGCCCAGGCCGCGGCGTCATCGAAATCGGGTTGGCCCGCGGTCGCCCGGGCCCGGTCGGTCAGCCGGTAATGCGGGTCGCCAGAGCATTGATAGGCGCCCCAGGTGTTGCCGCGCCGGCCGTCGGCCGCGTCCGCATACACCATCTTGCGCGCCGCGCCGACCGCATCGATGAAACAGGCGCCGTCGAGCATCTCGTCATAAAAGCGCAGGGCGAACATCTCGGCGTCGGCGTCATCGACCGGCCAGCCGGCCGCGATCACCACCCGGGCGCCCTGCCCGATGAATGCGGTTCGGCGCCTTGCGAGCGGTCGTGCATCAATTCCCACGGATAGCCCGCGGTGGCGTCGTCGAGCACCAGGACCAGGTCGCTGACCCGCCCGGCCAATGGCTTCAGGCGATTGGGGACCAGGAGTTCGAACAGCGTGACCCCGGGGCTGAACCGTTCGATCTCGTCCCGCCGGGTGCGGATCGCCAGAGCGACGAAGTGGTCGACCAGGGCGCGGTCCGACGGCACCAACAGCTCCTCGACCCGCGCGCGCGCCATCGGCAACAGGAAGTTGAGCTGCCCGCGGGCGTCCTTGGTGACGATCAGCCGGCGGACGTCCGGCTCGGTCTCCGCGGTCGGCGCGCACGGCCGGCCCCCCGGACCGGTGACCAGAGTCGGGCCGGCATCGATCGTCTTGTCCCCGGGCTCGGCGCCGGCGAGCCGGTGAACGCTGTCCAGCGCCTGGGTCGCGATGGTTTCCCAGATTTCATAGATTTTCAGGCGGGCGTACCGAAGCGGCCGGTCGGCGCCCGGGCGGTCCGGGCCGGCGCTGGAGAACAGCGCATTGGTTTCGACGATCGCGCGCAAGACCGCACCGACCGACTCGTCGATCGACACCCCCGCCTCGGACGCGCCGATCAAAAGGGTGCCGATCTCAAGCGGCGCGTCGGCGCCGGTCGGGTCGCGCTCCACCACCGCAAGCCCGTACCGTCTCAGACCGGCGGCGACCGCGCGCTGCAACCGCTGGGCGTCCAGGGAGCCGAACGCGCCGAGGCCGACGATGATCGCCCCCCGCCCGGGGTGGTCGGGGCTGAGCACGACCTCGGCGTCGCCGATCGCGCCGGGATAGACGCCAAGACGGACCCGGGAATGGCTCAACAGATGCAGCCGGGCGTTTTCGGGGATCGTCTCGGCGCCGAGCAGGGCGACCGCGTTCTCGATCGGGCTTTCGCTCAAGGTCCAATGCTCGAGCGTCAGCATGCGCTCGCCGAAGCGGTCGGTCAGCTTCGACCATTGCTTGCCGCCATGCTCGGTTCGCAAATGGTCGAAACTGCCGGCCGTGGTCGAGGCGGTGCCGTGCAGGAACACCAGAGCTTCTTGGCCGTCGCCGAGCGGTCTGGGGTCGTCGTCCAATCGACCGTCCGCGGTCCAGCGGTAGAGCCCGGGCTGTTCGATCCGCAGATAGTCGAAGGCAAGGCAGATCCACGGCGCCGCCGCGGCGCCGAGGGTTTCGCCGATGCTTTCCGGCGAGCCGAGGGCCGCGCGCAACCGCTCGGGGATGCCGGCGACGAACTCTTTGAACTTGGCAAGGTCGAAATCGGCGTCGAAGATCCGGATCGCCTCGACCAGGGCGGTGACGCCGCTGCGCTCGGCGCCGTCGGCAAACAAGTCGTCGAGGGGGATCTGGTCGCCCAGCGACCGCAGGGACCGATTGCGCCGCTGGTCGGCCCGTTCCCGAAGGCGCGCCGTGCTGGTCCACAGTTTGACGCCGCCTTCGAATTCGATCTCGATAATGCTGTCGTCTTTTGCCTGTGCGTCGAGATCGATTTCGGCGGCACCGACGCCGGCTCGCGATCGGTCGACGCGATACCGCTTTGCGGTGAGGGTGCCCCCAAGTTTGGTCAACTCGACCGAGTCGGCGGGCTGCACCATGGCGGGCGTCTTCGATGGCAGTGATCGTGATCCTGGTCATGTCTGACGACTCCCGCCTGCCGACCCCGTGGTCGATGGTGTCCGGAATTCCGAACACAGGATGACGGTGCGAACCCGACCCGGCCGTCCGGCACCTTGCGGTGCCAGAGACCGAAACGCTTAGAGAATGGTATATCGTCTATCTTGACTTTTTCTGATAAGTACGAAACCGGCTCGTTTCAGCGCTCGAGCGGTGATGTGAGGTGTGCTGTGTCTGCAGGCCGGGCCGGCGGCGCCGCGTGATCGCCCGAGGCCAGGCGACCGGCGTCGCGGCCCGATGAATGAAAGGCCATGTTCGTCTGACCGATCTCGCGCCGACCGTAGGTGCGGCATGACACCGATGGACTGTAGATGATTATCGCTTGGCGCGGCGAGCGCAAGGCCGAATTTTCGCATTCTGACGGCGGCGGCGCGGCAATCGGGATCGCGGCAGTGCGGCGAGGGCGGGCGGACGCGCTGGGTCCGGACGATCGGCATCGCGCGAAAGAACTTCCCCCGCCTTCAGCCCGACTTTGCCGATTTACGTTGCGTAACAGAGCGCTTCGGCCATTCGGATCGCGATTTCCGGCGAGATTTCTCTCGGTTTGATATTATACGAAATCCGGCTGAACCGTTCCGTTTGGCCGGAGCACCGCTGGTCGGTCGGGGCGCGGGCCGCACTCTGATCGATCGGGCGCGCCCTGTACCAGGCCCGCGCCTCAACAGGATCGGTGAACAGCTTCCTCAAGCGTGGATAACCGGAACCAAACAGTCAGATTTGGTACTATGGATTGAAGTCGAAGAAAAGTTCAGCAATCATAAGCGGTAGCTTCCGGCGGCGATGGCGTCGCCGAAAGTCAGGTTGGTTATGTCATACCAGGCGGCGGCTCGGGGCAGGGTGCCTGTGTCGAACCGCGTGGTTGCCCCTAGGGTTATCAAGGACAAGAGACCCAGGACGGCTGGTGTGGTGCGCATTTCGGATCGCCCCGGCAGCGCTTCGCCGTCAAGACGCCGGATGCTGGAAGCCTGCGCATCCGGTTTTATGGGGGCACGCAACCTGAGGGCCCCTACTGCGACAGGTACTCCTTGTGGTTAATACCTAAGGCGGAGAATTTCTTGTAAAGTGTTGAGCGCGCGATATTGAGCTCCTTGGCGACACGGGTGATTTTTCCGTACGTGCACAAGGCCGAAATAATGATCTCGCGTTCGTGTTCGGCCAGGGAGCGGGGCGCCGACCGGGCACGCGTCTCTCGGAGAATGTCCGTGCCGGTTGCCGTTTCCAGGCCGATCGCATCGACCAGCACGTCCGGCGGAAGGTCGTCGGGTCGGATGGCCTTTTCTGCGCACAACACCGCGGCTTCAAGCACATTGCGCAGCTCACGCGCGTTGCCCGGCCAAGCGTAACGTTCCAGCAACGCCAGTGCATGTGCGTTGATGGTTGGGGTGG
This sequence comes from Azospirillaceae bacterium, assembly GCA_028277115.1. Taxonomy (GTDB): domain Bacteria; phylum Pseudomonadota; class Alphaproteobacteria; order Azospirillales; family Azospirillaceae; genus JANQHG01. The sequence continues at coordinate 32,804 of JANQHG010000021.1, read as the reverse complement.
GCAGGCCATGCCGATGCGACAGCAGGTCGACGAACCGCCGGGAAAGCAACGGGATATCGCACCGCCGTTGTCGAAGGGGCGGTATCTCGAACGTGATCACGTTCAGCCGGTAATAAAGGTCCTGGCGAAAGTGGCCCTCGGCGACCTCGGTTTCGAGATCGCGGTTGGTTGCGGCGATAATCCGGCAATCCGCCTTTCGGGTTTCCGGCGAGCCGACGCATTGGAACGAGCCGTCCTCCAGCACCCGCAAGAGGGCCGTCTGCGTTGCCAGGGGCAGTTCGCCGATTTCGTCGAGGAACAAGGTGCCCCCAGCGGCAGCCTCAAAATATCCGGCACGCCCCTTTGGGTCGGCCCCCGAAAAGGCGCCGCGCACATAGCCAAAAAAGGTACTTTCTAACAGCTCCTTGCTGATCGCGCCGCAATTGACCGCGACGTAGGGGCCGGATCTGCGCGAGCTGGTGGCATGAATATGGCGCGCCAGAAGATCTTTCCCCGTACCGGTTTCGCCAATGAGCAGAACACTGGCCGCGGTGCGCGCGATCCGGTCCACGCGCGTGAGAATGCGCTTGGTCGCAGCGTCGGCAGAAACGAAATCGCCGAAGTGAACGGCCTCCTCTGTCTTCGTCGCCGTTTCTGTTTCCCACGTGCGCGCTGCAGACGGTGCCGGGCGTTGGGGTGCCTGGTTTGTCGACCGGTCTGCCGGCCGGCGTGTCCGTCGGATCGCGATTGTGCCGATCGGCTGCCGGGTCTCCGGGTCCACAACCTCGAGCCGCTCCATCGCCTCCAGATCGAGCTCCGGCCCATGATCACAAGGGGTGCTTGGTGGATACGACACCGGTCTCCCGGCCCGGTCGAACATCGCCAAGTCATCGGCGCCGTATCGGCGCCGGAAGGCCTCAAACACGGCGAGCAGGTTGGCACGTTCCAACTCCCACCGCGCGGCGATCTGAGCTTGAATCGAGTTGGCGAGGGCGACCGCAAGGCCAAGACCCTGATCCCGATAGTCGCGGTCAATGGTGGTGAAGTCAATGACACCGATCAAAGTTTCGCCGTCCGGCTCCAGGATTGGAGCCGCCGCGCAAGACCATGTGTGCCAGCCTTCACAGAAATGCTCGCTGGCGAAAACGTGAACCGGTTGGCGCTTGGCGATCGCTGAGCCGATGCCGTTGGAGCCGGCAACACTTTCGTCCCACCGGCTGCCTTCGACGATGCCGGACAGGGTCAGAGCGCGGTCGCGCACCGCCGGCTCGCCGGTGATATGCAAAATTGTCCCGGTGCACTCGGTCAGGATCAGGATGCCGGGCACATCAACCAGATACCGGGAGACATCCTCCAGGATCGGTTTGGATTTTTCCAACAGCAAGCGGCTGACGTCGCGACGCCGTTGATACTCCTCTTCGGATAGACGGCGGCCCTTGTTCATGGCCACGTCTACGCCCAACGCGGTGCACCGTTGCCACTCCTTAAGCAACAGTCTTTGATAGCAATCCTGAACTTCGTCGTCGCGCAATACCCCCGCGTTGAACCGCTCCCAGAGATTTCTTACCCCGCCACGGTCTTTCCCAAATCCCACATAGGGGTTCTGCTTCCGCACCATCATGGGCCACTTCGGGCCGCACAGCGCACCCGCCTCTTGCCGGTTTCTTTAGGGCCCGCCTGGTTGTCCTGGTCGGGGAAACCGGAGATTTCCTCCCAAATGACCCCAATTTTGTACCGATTCTGATCTCAGAGTCAAGTCGTGATCGTCGATCCATCCCTAATCGTCGATCCATGTCCATGCACGCCGCTCGTCCTGTTCCTCACCGTTCGCTCTGTCCGATTCTCGGACACTTCCGTCCGCGTCATCGCAGCGCGAGCCCGAGAAACAGACCTGAGCGTCCTTGCCAGTTTTGCCCGAATACCTCCTATCCTATTGTAGTAATGAAACTTTTCCAAGTTGCACGGCTCTTGCTTTTAAAGGCGTGGGATTGGGACCGGCCAGCCGAGGCCGGTGTCCGGTCCCAATCCCCGGGGGCCGTTTGGGGCGGTCTCTCGGGAGCAATCAAAAATCGAGGAACGTCAAAAGGGGCCTTGCAATGGGTTTACTGGTGAACATTGACAATGGCGGCACGTTCACGGACGTCTGCATCCGCGACGATCGCCGGGTTATTCACGCTAAATCGCCAACCACACCCCATGATCTGACCCAGTGTTTCGTCGACGGCCTGCGTCGCGTTTCCGGGGCGCTCTACGGCGAGGAGGATTTGGCGCGACTGTTGCGGGAATGCGACTACCTCCGCTACTCGACCACCGCCGGTACCAATGCCGTGGTGGAGCGCACGGGCGTTGCCGCGGCGTTGATCGTCGAGGAGGGCGAGGAAGCCGATGTCTATGGCACGCGCGGCGAGATCGAGGACGATGATCTTTGGCGTGCCTTGGTATTGGGCGAGCCGGTCGGTCTGACCATCGGCACGGACGGCGGCGTTGATCCGGCCCAACTCACGGCGCAGGTCAACCGCGTGCTGAGCAACGGTGCCCAACGGTTGGTGATCGCGCTTCGCGCCGAGGCGACCGAGCGGGCCGTCAAGGCCCTCCTGCTCGATAAATATCCGCGTCACTTATTGGGAGCCGTGCCGTTTTTGGTCTCCCATGAGCTGGTTTCCGATACCGACCCGGCCCGGCGCACGGTGACCGCGCTGTTAAACTCCTACCTCCATCCGGGCATGGAGCACTTCCTTTACGGTGCCGAGCGGGCGTGCAAGGCCAATAGCCTGCACCGGCCCCTTTTGATTTACCGCAACGACGGCGACTCTGCGCGCGTCGCCAAGACCACCGCGATCAAGACCTGGGGGTCGGGGCCGCGGGGTGGTTTGGAAGGCGCGATCGCCTATGCCCGATTTTTCAATGCCCCGGCCGTCGTGGCCATGGATGTTGGCGGCACCACCACCGATATCGCCGTCGTCACCGACGGTCGGGTCCGGCGCAACACCTTCGGCGAGGTCGAGGGGGCGCGCATTTCGTTTCCGTTGCCGGACATGCGCAGCCATGGCTTGGGCGGCAGCTCGGTGATCAGGGTGGTGGGCGACGGCACCATCAAGGTCGGGCCGGAGAGCGTCGGCGCGGCCCCGGGACCGGCCTGCTTTGGGCGCGGCGGCACCGACGCCACCCTGACCGATGCCCTGCTGTTGGCCGGTGTGATCGACGGCGCCAATTTCCTCGGCGGTGAGGTCGCTCTGGACGCCGAGCGGGCCGCCAACGCCATCGCCAACGCGGTTGCCGGCCCCCTCAGCCTTTCCGTGGATGGTGCGGTGGAGGCGATCGTCGACGCCTTCGCCCACAAGGTCGGCGCACGGGTGCGTCATGCGGTCGAAAATGCCGGCCGGGAGCCGGCCGAGGCGACCCTGCTCGCCTTCGGCGGCGGCGGACCGATGATCGCAACCGCGATCGCCAAAGCCGCCGGCATTGCCCGTGTGATCGTGCCGCATATGGCCGCCGTGTTCAGCGCCTACGGCATCGGCTTCAGCAACCTCGCCCATGAGTATCGCGCCCACGACATTGACATGGCTGATCTGCCCAAGATCAAGGACGGCCTGCGCGCGCGCGGGCGGCGCGACATGTTCGGAGAGGGGGTTGACGCCGACCAGTGCCACTATCTGTTTGGCGCCGAGCGCGATCTAGACGGTGCGCTGGTCGAGCGTAGCCTGAACGGGTCGTCCGCCCCCGCGACGATGGAACACGACCGCCTGGAGGCCGGGGAAACCCTGCGCCTGCGCGTGGTCCACGAGCTGCCCAAGTTCGCGATGACCGGGGAAGCCGCGCTGGCGGTCGAACCGCTCCGGGAACACCGCCACGCCAAGGTCGCGCTCAAAGCCGGCGAGCGGGTCGACGTCCCGGTGTTTTCCAATGACGCCCTCGTCCCCGGACACCGGGTCGCCGGTCCGGCGCTGATTCGGGGTGCCTATCTCACCTGCCTGATCGGACCGAAATGGCGTTTGCAGGTCACGCCCAACCACGACCTCGTGCTGGAGACCGTGCAATGAGCACAACAATTGCGATCACCGAATATCTCGCCATTGCGCTTGAGAGCGAACGTTGGGAATGCCGGGTCTGCGGCCATGACATCGCCTCGGCGCGCGACAACTACAAAACCGGGCTCCTGGTTTACGACCGCGACCCGCGCGAGATTCACGATCCCAAGTTGGACGAGCGCTACGAATTCACCTATGCGCCTGACCCGACCTGGTGCCGGATCATCGAGTTCTATTGCCCGTCGTGCGGCACGATGGTGGAGACCGAGTATCTGCCGCCCGGCCACCCGCTGACCCACGACATCGAACTCGACATCGACAGCCTCAAGGCCCGCCACCTCGCCGGTGCCAATGCCGCCGCGGCGTCCGGGGCAGCCGCCAGCCGATCCCGGGAGGTTTAACATGCGACGGGTCAGCGTCGATATCGGTGGGACGTTCACCGACTGCTTCCTCGCCTTCGATGGCGACTATGTGCAAACCAAATCCCTGACCACGCACAACAATCTCGCGTCCGGGTTCATGGCCGCGCTGGAGTCCGCCTGTGCCGGCATCGGCCGCGGCACCGCGGAGATTCTGGGCGAGCTGGAGTCGGTCCGCTATGCCACCACGCTCGGCACCAATGCCCTGATCGAGCGCAAAGGTCCGGACGTCGGGGTGATCGCGACCGCCGGCTTTGAATCCACCGTGCCGTTGATGCGGGCGCGCGGTTACGGCGACGGCCTCAGCGCGGCCGAGCAGGCCGATTTGCCGGCGGCCGACCGCCCGGAGAGCCTGGTCGCGGTGTCGCGGATCATCGGGGTCGAGGAACGCATCGATTTCAAGGGTGAGGTCGTCTTGCCCCTGGACGAGGACGACGTCCGGGCCAAGGTGCGCCGGCTGGTCGACCAGGGGGCGCAGGCGTTTGTCGTCTCGCTGACCAATGCGGTGGTCAACCCGGTTCATGAAAATCTCATCGAGCAGATCATCTTGTCGGATTTCCCTTCCCACCTTCTGGGGGCGATCCCGATCGTGCTGTCGCACCGGGTTGCGGGGCGCAAGGGCGAGTATGCGCGCTCGATGTCCGCGATCATCGATGCATATCTGCACGACCGGATGTATCACGGCATGTCCTCGCTCGAAGTCGCGCTGCGCGAGAATGGCTATCGGCGCCCGATGCTTCTGGTCCACAACACCTCGGGCATGGCGCAAATGAACTCGACCTCGTCGCTGCAGACAATCCATTCCGGCCCGGTCGCCGGTCTGGAGGCGGCGGCCTTCCTGTCCAAAGCCTTCGACCAGCCCAACCTGATCGCCACCGATATGGGCGGCACCAGCTTCGACATTGGTCTTGTCACCGCCGACGGGGCCAAGTTTTACGACTTCAATCCGGTGATCGCGCGCTGGCTGGTCAGTACCCCGATGACCTACCTGCACACCTTGGGCGCCGGCGGCGGCTCGATCGCCCGCTACGACCGGATGTGGGACGCGATCGAAGTTGGGCCGGAAAGTGCCGGCTCCGACCCCGGTCCGGCCTGTTACGGCCGTGGCGGACGCCACCCGACCACCACCGACGCCAACCTGGTGCTCGGCTATCTGGACGAGAACAACTATGCCGGCGGCTCGATCTTCCTGAACCGACGCCGCGCCGAGCGGGCAATCGAAGACCACATCTGCAAGCACACCGGTCTTTCTCTGATCGAGGCGGCCAAGGCGATCCGCCGCAAGGTCGATGCCAACATGGCGGCGGCGATCTTCAAGGAAGTCGCGGTCAAGGGCTATAACCCCAAGAACTTCCGCATCCTCAGCTACGGTGGCGGCGGCCCGCTTCACGCCTGCGGCTATTCGGCCGAAATCGGTATCAACGAAATAGTCATCCCGCCGTTCAGTGCGGTTTTCTCGGCGCTGGGCGCGGGCAACATGAACCTGCTGCATATTCACGAGCGCTCGCTCTACCTGATGCTGTTCGATGCCAACACGCGCACCATGTTGGACGACTTCAGTGTCTTCAACGAATCCGTGGTCGAGCTGGCGGCACGAGGGCGCGAGGATTTGACCCGGCAGGGCGTGGCCGCTCACGATATCCGCACTCGGGTTGAGCTGGACATGCGCTACGGCAACCAGCTCGCCCAGATCGGGATCGTCAGCCCGTTCAACCGACTGGCGTCGATGGACGAGGTGATCCGACTTCTCGACATTTTTTCCGAAAACTACGCGCGCCGCTTCGGCGAGGGCAGTCAAGCGCCCGAGGCCGGGGTGCGCATCAATGTGATCAGGGTCGTGTCCTATGTTAGGCACGAAAGTCTGAAATTGTCCCCCCACGATAAAATGAGCAACGCCATCCCGGTGCCGCGTACGCGCCGGCCGTGTCACTTCCCGACCCTGGCCGCCCCACTCGACACCGCGGTGTACGACCACGGCGCGGTTGAGGACGGCATGCAGGTGAGGGGGCCGGCCCTGATCGAAACCTCCAACACGACCTACCTGATCGAATCAGGCTGGACCCTGACGATGGGCCGCATGGGCGCAGCCGTTATGCGCCGCGACGGATCGGAAATCACCAAGGCTGCGGCTTGACCGGCCTGTCGCCCAAGGCCAGCAGGAGGAAACACCGAATGAACGTAATCGCAGACAAGTCCCTGGTCGAGAGATTCCTCGAAGAGAACATTCTGTTCCTCGGCCCGGATCCGGACATCATGAACAACCATCACCTTGCCGCCGAAACCTCGGCGGAGGCGGCGGCCTTGGCCAAATTCACCGGCAAGGACGACCTCAATCTGGTGCGCCACAAGCTGCAGACCGCCTGCAACGAATCCTTCGATATGGTCGAGCAGATGGGGGCGGCCCCGGGCGCCAAATGGGGCGATCTGATCTCGGGCGTGTGGACCGCCTCGGGCGATCTCGCCCTCTCGAGCATGGGCGGGGTGTTGTTGTTCTCGGTCCTGACCCAGCATCCGGTCAAGTTCATCCTTAAATATTGGGCCAATGAACCCACGGTGGGGATCCGTGAGGGTGACATTTTCATGCATAATGACGCCCGCTACGGAAACATCCACAACACCGACCAAAGCCTGGTCATTCCGGTTTTTCACGAAGGGCGCCTGATTTGCTTCACCGGTGCCATCGTCCATGAGGGCGAAAACGGTGCAATCGAGCCGGGAGGCATGCCGTCAAAGGCGGAATCGCCCTTTGACGAAGGTCTGAAGATGTCGCCGATCAAGGTGGGCGAAAACTACACCTTCCGGCGTGACATCATGACTTTCCTTCAGAACTCGGTGCGCGAGCCCAAGCTGCAGTTGGAAGGAATGAAGTCCAAGCTGTTCGCCGCGATGCGGATGAAGACCCGGGTTGAGGAGGCGATCGCTGAGTATGGCGTCGATGCCGTGGTTGCGGTCTTGCGCAAGACCCTGACCGACACCGCCGAAGAGGTGCGGCGGCGCCTGCGCGGCTGGCCCGACGGCAAGGTGCGCCAGAACGTGTTCCCGGATGGGACGCTGCGCGAGAACTGCCTGGTCAAAATCTGCCTGGAGATGGAGAAGAGGGACGACCGTCTGATCCTCGATTTCCGTGGCTCGGCGCCGGAGTTCTTGAACCGGGCCAACAATACGGTCTTGGCCTCGGCCAAGGGCATGTTGGCGCAGGAGTTTCTCACCTTCGTCTGGCCCGACCTGCCGCGCAATCAGGCGGTGTTCGAGCCCATGACCGTGATCACCGATCGCAGGTCGTCGCTCAACTGCTCCCCGGAGGCGCCCAACGCCCAGAGCATGATGACCTTCTTCCCGAGCTTCACCGCGGCCCAGTTGGCCGCGCCAAAGTTCCTTTACAGCGCCAAGGAACGGGCCACCGACGTGATCGCCGGTTGGTACAACATGATCGTCACCTTCATTTACGGCGGCTTGAATCAGTACGGCGAGTTGGTGGGCAATGTCTGTGCCGATTTGAACGGCATGAGCGGGGCTGCGCGGTCGAACCGCGACGGCGAGCATTCGGTGGCGCCGATCTTCGCGCCGATGGCCGACATCGGCGAACAGGAACTGATCGAAGAAGAAGTACCGATGATGAAAATCGTGCCCAACCGGGTGATGACCGACAATAGCGGGTTCGGCAAGTTTCGGGGTGGTCACGGTTATCAACAGATCGCAACCATGAAGGATACGTCTTTATGGGGCTTTATGTGTTGCTCGATCGGGTCCAAGTTCCCGAGTTCCCACGGCATCTTCGGCGGCTACGGGCCGGGCACTTACCCTTTGTGCAAGATCAAGGGTGTCAATGTCTTTGAGGTGATGAAGGATCGCCGCGATCTGCTGCGCTTCTCCATCGAAGAGTTGATGAACGATCGTCCGTTCGAGGGGGCGACCTACACCACGCACCACATGGGGTTGCAGCTGGAGTTCGCGACCCCGGGCGAGTTGTACATGATCACCCAAGGCGCCGGCGGCGGCTATGGCGACGTGCTGGAGCGCGATCCTGAACTGGTGGCCAAGGACTTCCGTGACGGTTTGATCTCGGCACGCACGGTCACGGAGATCTATCACGTCGTGCTTGACCCGAAATCCAAGGCCGTCCTGGCCGAGGACACCGACGCCGCCCGGCAGGCCGAGCGGGCTCGACGAAAGGCACGCGGCAAGCCGTACCACGAGTTCGTCAAGGCGTGGGTGACAGAAAAACCGCCGGCCGATTTGCCGTTCTTTGGCTGCTGGGGCGATCGGTCGGTGATCCATCGCGGCACCCCGGACGACACCTGCCCGGGCGAGGCGATCGCGCCGGTGATGATGCCGGACCCCAAGGACGTGGAGATCGCAAAGCTGAAGGCGCGCCTTGCCGCCGTCGGCGCCGCGTAGCCTCTCGAGGGAGCCGGGCGACGCCGTGTCCTGGCAGGCGTGGGGGGCGCGCCCCGGCGCGGCCGTCCGGCCCCCCCCCAAGCCATTCTCCGCGGTTGTCAGACGAGGCCACTCATGAGTGCTTTCATTCGCCGCTGGGCGGCGGGGACGGCGTCGCGGCTTCATTGGATTGACTTCGACGCCTATGCCTGTGCCGTCTTTGCGGGCGGGACCGCAAGCTGGACCCGCGATCCGGACCGACGCGCCGCGGTTCTGGCACAGGCGCTGGGCGTGGTCGGTTCTGAGGTCGTGACCCTTGATCTCATTGCGCCGTTCCTGTCCGGCCGGCACGGCGTGCCCAGCGGGGTGGGCGCCGATCCGGCGGCCTGTGCGGCGGCGTTGCTGACCGCCGACCAACCGGCCGCCTACATCGCCACCCTGATCGATGCCCTGGCGCACCGACTGGGCGGGCGCGCCGACATAGCGCTTTCCGTGCCGTCACCACGGGATGTGCTCGTGGCCCTCGGCCATCCGGCGGCCTCGGCGCCGTCGTTCGACGCATTGGACGATGTCGGGATGGCGCTATCCGACCTCACTCGGTCTTGGTCTGCCAAGCCGATCGATGCCCTGGTGATCCGGGTCTCCGACCTGGCGGCCTGGAACGCCGATGAGGCCGAGGCGACCGGTGCGGTGATCGCAGCGGTCCAGCACTTTGGGTGGACGGTTGCGTTGGACGCGGGCGGGTCTGGGACGCGCGGCGTCGCGTGGCCGCCGCCCGACGGGTTCCTCGAGACCGTTGCCGCCGATTTGTTTTTGTTTGCCGAGGCGCCGGCCGAAGACTTGGCGACGCGGTCGGACCGGCGGTTCGGCGGCGGCCTCGGTCAAGCGTTTTGGGCCGGGACACCCGACCCTGACGCCCTGTCGCGGTGGCCTTTCACCTTCGGCACCATTCCCCCAACGACGCGGCCGGAGGAGGTGAACGTCCGGCTGTCCGCTCTGAGCGCTGGGGCGGTGTGAGACCAAATCCGGGAGTTCACTTCCGGATTTGGTCTCAAAGGCCGCGACCGCGGCCCGCGCCTCGTGGCGCGCAAGCCCAGCGGCGATTGAGCGGATCTCGTATGAGACCAAGGAGGCGACGGCATGGCCCGACAGTCCATTCCGGTCGGCTTCGTGACCGGGTTTCTGGGCAGCGGCAAGACCACGCTGATCCAAAAGGCGCTGGATCATCCCAACCTGCGCAACACGGCCGTGATCGTCAACGAGTTTGGCGAAATCAGCCTGGATCATCTCTTGGTCGCAACGTCGGCCGAGACCGTGATCGAACTGCGAAACGGATGCATCTGCTGCACCATTCACGCCGATCTGACCTTGACCTTGCGGGACCTCTATACCCGGCGCCAGTTGGGTGAGGTGCCGCCGTTCGATTATGTCCTGGTGGAGACCACCGGTCTCGCCGATCCCGGGCCGCTCGTTCACACCCTAACGGTCAATCCGATCTTCAAAGGGGTGTTTCACCCCGATGCTGTGATCACCTGTGTTGATCAAATCAACGGCGTGATGAGCTTGCGGGAGTTCCAAACCGCGGGCGATCAGGTGGCGATGGCCGACGTCCTGGTGCTGACCAAGGGCGATATTGCCCGGGCAGACCAGGTTGCCGCGCTGACAACAGCTCTGAGGGCGATCAATCCCCACGCGGAGCGGGTGTCGATGGTCGCGGGCGCCGGCGATCCGACGGTCTTGTTTCGGCGCGGTTTGTATCAGCCGGACCGTCACACGATCGGCCGATGGCTCGGCGGCGGCACCGACCAACACCGTCACGACCAACACCATCACCCCCATGGCCATGACCACGGTGTGGCTTATGCCAGCCATGTCCTTCGCGGCAGCGATGCCCTCAGCTTGGCCGGGGTCATGGTCTTTCTCGATCGCCTGTTGAAGGGGCAGTTCGGGCAGGTGCTTCGAGTCAAGGGCCTGATGGGGTTCCGCGAGAAGGGCGGTCGTCCGGCGGTGCTCCACGGCATTCAGGACCGGGTCCATCCTCTGGTCTGGCTCGACGCCTGGCCCGACGGCGACCGCAGCAGTCGGCTCGTCGTCATTGGGCGCACGCTCGACCTGAACGGTCTGTCGGAGGCGTTCGAGAGCTGGTGCGCCTGATCATGCCGCCATTGCGGGAAGGAGGCCGCCATGAATCTGGCGTTTTTGTTGCAACGGGCTGGACGGGTCGATGCGAACCGGCCGGCCTTGATCCACGGCACCACGGTCACGGCCACCTATGGCGCGTTATGCCGCGACGCCGCGGCGCTTGCCGGGGTGCTGGGGACGCGGCTGGGGCTGGCCCCGGGGCACGTGTCGGCTTGGTGATGAAGAATGTGCCCGACTTCGTCACCGTCATGTTCGGCTGCTGGTGGGGCGGCTTTGCCGCCGTCCCGGTCAACGCCAAGAACCCTTCGCGCCGGCTGGCTGGTCACCGGCGACATGGGGGCGATGGGCCCGGACGGCCTGCTCACGCTCAAGGACCGCTCCAAGGACGTGATCATCTCCGGCGGCTCGAACATTTATCCACGCGAAGTCGAAGAGACGTTGTTGCGCCATGCCACGGTGCGCGAAGCGGCGGTGGTTGGGCGCCGGCATCCGGAGTGGGGGGAAGAGGTGGTGGCGTTCGTCGTCGCCGACGACGGCGCGCACGTCGATCCGGCTGTCCTCGACGCCCATTGCTGCGACCAGATCGCCCGATTCAAACGGCCACGCCAGTATCGGGTCGTCGCCGCCTTACCCAAGAACAATTACGGCAAGGTGACGAAAACCACTTTGCGCGATTGGCTTGCCGCCGAACCGGGCGCGGGGGTGCATCCGGGCTGATCGGCCGACGCGGCGTCAGACGCCAAAAAAAGAGGGAGGAGTATGATCATGACCGCTGGTGTCACCGGTTGGAGTCATGCCGTGTTCAACAAGATGAATGCTCTGGACGTCGAGGATCTGATCGATATTGGCGAGGGCAACTGTGGCTGGATTGGCGATCCGGAACGATTTGAGCGCACAAGAGCCGCGGGAACGGGCATCTCCGTTCAGGAGGCCACCGCGGAGTTTGCCGTTGAACACTGCGATGCCTCCCCTTCTCTCCGGGTCTCGCCGTCTTGATTTCGAGCGGCCCGGTGGTCAGCCGGCGAGCGGTCGTGTGGCCTCGTCCGGCACCCAGGCGCACTCCGCAAGAGACGTCCGATCCAGCTCTTGCAAGAAGGCTTCCCGCGCGGCCTGCAGTGGTGCCTTGAGCCGACACGCAGGCGAGAGCGTGCATGCTCCGCCGTCGGCGCGAAAACACTCGACCAACGCTTCGCGGCATTCCAGGCGGCGCACGATCTCGCCGACGGAGAGCGTTGCCGGGTCGCGCGCCAACTGGAAACCGCCGGCCGCGCCACGCTGGGTGCGAACGAAGCCGGCCGCCGCCAGCTCGCGGACGATCTTGACCAGGTGATGGCGCGAGATCGCGAACTCCGCGGCGATCTCGTCGGTCGTGAACGTGCGGGTCGGGGCGCCGGCCAGCCGCATCAGCGCGCGTAGGCCGTAGTCGGTGAACAAGGTCAGTCGCATGGGGCACCCTGCCGCAGGGGGGTCGCCTTAATCAGCATTTACAATACCGCTTTGATCGCGTAAATAGGCATTGCCATTGCCTATTTGAGGCGATGTCGCCCGCGGCGTTACCCCTGACGCCTTCGCCCCTTGTCTTTGGTTGCCCCGACCAAGCCCCGCACACAGACCAGGCGTCAGGGTCCGTCTGTTCGGGCCGAGGCCAGGTTTTCCGACAGGATCTGCGCAGTGTGGCGTTCGGTCACACACGGCGATGGGCCCTCGTGCGGCGGCGGCCGCGTGGCGGCGGCGCGGCTTTGTGAAAAGAAACCTGGAGCATGCCACATGCTGTGTTATCAGTGCGAACAAACGCGCCGAGCCGTCCCGACGCTCGGCTGCGTCGGACCGACGGGGACGTGCGGCAAGGAAGCGACCACGTCGGATTTGCAGGATATCCTGATCTACCAACTGATCGGGCTGGCTCAATATGCTGTGGCCGCGCGAGCACGCGACATCGTCGACGTCGATCTGAACGATTTTATCCTCCATGGGATGTTCACGACACTGACCAACGTAAACTTCGCGGCGGCGCGGTTTGTCACGCTGATCCGCGATGCCGCGGACCGGCGGGACGCGATCCGCGCGCGCCTTGACGGTGTCGCGCTCGACGGGCCGGCGGCGTTCACCCCGGGTGAGACCATGGACGCGCTGCTTGCCCAGGCGCCAGCCCTCCGGGTCGATCGCGATCAGCCGACGGTCGGCCCCGACGCGACCGGCCTCACCGTCCTGATCCTCTACGGTCTCAAGGGCACCTGCGCCTACGCCCACCACGCGCGCGTCCTCGGCTGCCGCGACCCCGAGGTCGATGCCGCGATCCTCGATCATCTGGCGCGCCTGGCGACGCCGTCCGCCGATCTTGAGGATTTGCTGGCCCGCGCGCTCTCGGTCGGAGAGGTCAACCTCAAGGTTATGGACCTGCTCGACCGCGCCAACACCGGCGCTTTTGGCGCGCAGACCATCACCGAGGTTCGCGTGCAGCCGCGCGCGGGCAAAGCACTGCTGGTCAGCGGTCACGACCTCCACGACTTGAAGACCATCCTTGAGCAGACCCGCGATCAGGGCATCAACGTTTACACCCATGGCGAGCTGCTGCCGGCCCACGCCTATCCCAAGTTGAAGGGGTATCCGCACCTGGCCGGCAACTACGGCGGCGCCTGGCAGGATCAACAGCGCGAGTTCGCCACCTTCCCCGGCGCGATCGTCCTGACCTCGAACTGTCTGATCGAGCCCGATCGCAGCTACCGCCAGCGCCTGTTCACCACCGGGCCGACCGGCTGGCCGGGCGTCCGTCATATCGCCGACGGCAATTATGCGCCGGCGATCCAGGCGGCCAAGGCGTTGCCCGGCTTCCGCGAAACCGAAGGCGACCAGACGATCACGGTCGGCTTTGGCCACCACACGGTCATCGGCCTCGCAGAGACCGTGGTCGCCGCGGTCAAGGCCGGCGCGGTCCGGCGCTTCTTTGTGATCGGCGGCTGCGACGGCGCCAAGCCGGGCCGCAATTACTACACCGAATTGGCCGACCGCACGCCCGCCGACACCGTCATCCTGACCGTCGGCTGCGCCAAGTACCGGTTCAACAAGCAGGACCACGGGCAGGTCGGCGGCATCCCGCGGTTGCTCGACATGGGCCAATGCAACGACGCCCATTCGGCGATCAAGGTCGCGGGCGTGCTGGCCGACGCGTTCGGCTGCGGCGTCAACGATCTGCCGTTGTCCTTGATGATCTCGTGGTTCGAGCAGAAGGCAACCGCGGTGCTGTTGTCGCTGCTGGCGGCCGGGGTCAAGGGCATCCACTTGGGGCCGAGCCTGCCCGTCTATCTAACCCCGACGCTGCTCCAGGTCCTGGTCGACCGCTTCGATCTCAAGGTCAACGGCACACCGGAGGACGACCTCGCGCGCGCCTTGGCCTCCTGAGACCACCCGATCGCACCGGCGGCGCGCTCCCGCGTCGCCGTTCGCGTCCCGTCATGGCCGAAAGGGCCGCCCGGACCGCGCCGTCGGACCCGGATGACCGGCCGGCGCGACGGCGCGGTCGGCCGTTGAACCTCCACCTCGTGGGTCGCGCCCATGCCCGAACACTTGGTCACGTTGACCACCACCGACGGTTGCGAAGTTTCGTTCCCGTGCCGCGACGGTCTTGACGTCGTCACCGCGGCTGAACGCGCCGAGGTTTTTCTGAACGCCCAATGCCACTCCGGCGCGTGCGGTGCCTGCATCGCAACGGCGGTCGAGGGCGACTTCGTCCTTGGGACGGTCAGCGACGACGCTTTGCCGCCGGACCGCCGCGCGGTTGGCGACGTGCTGATGTGTCGGACGCGGCCGGCCGGCCCGCTGAAGCTTGCCCTGCCTTACGCCCATGCGATGATGAGGTTTGCCCGCCCGCCGCAACGTCGCGCCCGGATCAGTGCCAAACGATTCCTGACGCCCGATACGGTCCGGCTCGACCTGCAGCTCGCAATGGAGGACGACGGCACACTGGCACTGCCGTTCGATCCCGGCCAGTTCGTCCAACTCGCGGTTCCTGCCACTGAGGTCAAGCGGCCCTATTCCTTGGCCAACGCGCCGAACTGGGACGGCACGCTGGAATTCCTGATCAAACTGCGCGACGGCGGCGCCTTCTCCACCTGGCTGCGCGAGACCGCAGAGGTCGGCGCCGACGTCGAGGTCGAAGGTCCGTTCGGCACCTTCACGCTGGTCGATCACGGGCTGCGGCCGCGTCTGTTCGTCGCCGGCGGCTGCGGATTGGCATCGGTTTTGTCTATGGTGCGCCAGATGGCCGCTTTCGACGAACCCCACCCGTGCCATCTCCTGTTCGGCGTCTGGCGCCGCGACGAGCTGTTCTACCAGGATGAACTGGCCGCGCTCGCCGCCGCGTACGCCCCGCTCACGGTCACGACCTGCGTCACCACGCCGACTGCCGGTTGGACCGGCGTTACCGGCAGTGTGGTCGATGCCCTGGATCGGACGCTCACCCAACAATCGGCGTCGCCCGACATTTACATCTGCGGCTCACCGAGCTTGGTCGAGGGCGTCAAGCGGGTGGCGGCCAGGTATGGGGTCCCACCCGATCAGGTGATCCACGAGCGCTACCTCGCATACGCAACCCGCTGAGGCCTATCGGCATCCATTTGAGAGCCAGGAGCCATCCCACGAGGTTAATCATCGAGGCGAAGCTGGTCTCGGTCCCCACCAGGATGCGCAGCATGTCCTGCGCGGTAAAGGTGCGGCGCGTCGGCCGATCCGAAAGCGCCGGATCGGCCGCCGCCGGCATCCACCGCCGGTTCGATCTCGATCACGACGGCGCTGGCGTCGCGCGCGCGGGCGGCTCCGATCCACCATAGAGCACGCGTGCGACCAGTGGGGCGGCAAGCAGGATCAGGGTCAAGCGCACCAGGTGGTGGAAGGCGACGAACGCCGGGTCGAGGTCGAAGGCGAGCGCGATCAGGCACATCTCAGACACCCCGCCAGGGGCGAAGGCGAGCAGGGCGGGCAGGAACGCGACATCGGGCAGCAGGCTGACCAAAGCGGCGACCACCAGCGCCAGCACAAGCATCAGCGCGATCGCCCCCAGCGCGACCCAGGTGACGGACAGCAACTCGCGGACGCCGAACCCGGCGAAGCGCGCGCCCAACGCCGAGCCCAGCAACCAGAGCGCGAGGTTGAGCAGCGTCTCGGGCAGGGCCAGCGCGACCGTGCCGGTGGCGTAGAGGGCGGCGGTCGTGAACATCGCGCCGGTCATCTCGGCGGCCGGGACGCGCAGCAGGCGCGCCACGGCGATCCCGGCCAGCACGGTTCCGACGAGCACGGCCACCTCGACCGGGTCGATCGCGGCGACCGCAGGGAGGGCGACCGGGGGCCCGTCATCGGCCGGCTGGACGCCAAGCACCAAGAGCGGGGTCAGCACCACCAAGAAAACGACGCGGAGGCCCTGGGTCAGGGCAATCCGGCGCATGTCGCCGCCGGACGCACCGCCGATCACCACCATCGGGGTCAGCCCGCCCGGCGTCGCCGAGAACAGCGCGGTCACCCGGTCGAACCGGCCGATCCGTCGGTAATAGACCGTCGACACCACGGTCGAGACCGGCACAAACACAACCAGCGCAGCCAGGCTGGTCGCCCAGTCGCCGATCCGCGCGAGAGACCCGTCCGTGAAACCGGTGCCCAAGAAGACGCCGATCACCGCCAGCGTCACCAGGCGCACGCCGTCGGGGATGCACAACCGCACGCCGCCGATGCTGGCGATCATCGTCGTCGCCAGCGCGCCGAGCATCCAGGCAAGCGGCAGGTCGATCACGTCGGCCAGGAAGCCGCCGACGGCGCCGATCGCCAGTGTAAGGACGACCGGCCGTGACGGGAGGAACTTGGAAAGGAGCAAAGTCGCCGGGCTCCATGCGCTGCGAGACTGACGCACGAAGGCCCATGCGTGCGCGGATGCCCTTCGATATGGGGACGAACCATTGGCCGCGCGTCGGCAAATGCGCGTTTCATTCACCGCGTTCGCGCATCCGGACACCCGCGCCAGAGGTCACTCTTCGGCGCGTGCCAGGGTCTCCCGGGCGTCGGGTGGCAGGGTCCGGGCGGTGTGGTTGCTGCCCAAAGGTGCCGATGGCGGTGTCATGGACCCAAGATCGTTGGCAGTACCGGTGAAAGATGATCACCGCCATCGCGGATGGTCGGTCCCCGCCGGCCCTGGGCCATGCCATCGCTCCGGGCGCGCCGCCGCGGCATGCTCGATTGTTACGCTGCACGTAAGCACTTGGCGATTGACGCGGCCGGCGTTCGTTGCGTAACGTCGCGTTTCGATCCGTTCGCTGGTCGGCGACCGATTGTCCGAAACGAATGTAGAGCGCCAGAAAATTAGAAGGACACGGTAAAATCGCAAAGAATGGCCGCAAAGGGCCATCTGGGGCGTACCGTGAAAATTTCACGGCGTCGCGCGACGTCCGGCGACTTCACGCATCGCCGGGGCGTCGCATGCCGCGCGACGCGGGATTTGGGGACGGTTGCGAGGGTGGGAGGCGCGTTCGTGGGGTCGGCGTCGTCGCGCCCACTGGCCGGTGTTCGGGTCCTCGACCTGACCAACGTGCTGGCGGGGCCGTATTGTTGTCATCAGCTCGTCCACCTGGGTGCCGATGTGGTCAAGATCGAGCCGGTCGGCCGCGGTGACTTGGCGCGGCAGCTCGGCGCCGATCCGGCTCTTAACCAGAAACTGATGGGCGTATCGTTTCTGGCCCAGAATGCCGGAAAGCGCTCGGTCACGCTCAACCTCAAGGACCCGCGCGGCAAGGATCTTTTCAAGCGCCTGGTTATGGGCGCCCGGGTTCTGGTCGAAAACTTCCGGCCCGGCGTAATGGACCGGCTCGGCCTCGGCTGGTCGGTGCTGAGCGCCCTCAATCCCAAGTTGATCTACTGTGCGATCTCGGGGTTCGGCCAAGACGGCCCGTGGGCCCATCGCCCGGCGTACGACCAGATCATCCAAGGCGCCTCGGGCGTCATGGCGATCACCGGCGATGAAACGAGCGCACCCTTGCGGGTCGGCTACCCGATCGCCGACACGGTCGGCGGCATCACCGCGGCGTTCGCGATCGCTGCCGCTCTTAACGACCGCGAACGCGGCGCGTTCATCGACGTCTCGATGCTCGAGGCGGTCCTTGCGACCATGGGCTGGGTCGTCTCCAACTGGCTGATCGCCGGCCAGGAACCCCACGCCCAGGGCAACGAGAACCCGACATCGGCCCCGTCGGGCGCCTTTCGCGCCGGCGGCGGATTGATCAACATCGCCGCCAACAAGGACGAGCAGTGGGAGGCTCTGTGCGCCCACCTCGGCCGCGACGACCTGGTGGCTCACCCGGACTACGCGACCCGCGAGGACCGCAAGCGCAATCGCACGGCGCTCAAGGCCGCGCTGGAGGAGACTTTGGTCACCCGCCCGGCGCGTGAATGGGCCCGCGAGCTCAACCGAAAGGGCGTGCCGGCCGGCGCGGTTCTTACGGTGCCTGAAACGTTGGCCATGCCACAGATCGCCGAACGCGGCCTCGTCGCCGAATTCACCGATGTCCCCGGCGTTGGACGCGACATTTCGGTGGTGCGGACCGGCGTCCGGATAAACGGCGCCGCCCCCGCGGTCTGCACGCCGCCGCCGCAACTCGGCGCCCATACCGACGAGGTGTTCGGCGCGCTCGGACTCTCGGAGAGCGAGGTGTCCGCGCTGCGGGCGGAGGGGGTGCTGTGAGCGGCGCACCGGCCGATCCGCTGGCCGCCGCCGATACCGCTCCCGGCCAGGACGTGCGCGACTGGTGGCGCACGGCGATCATCGACATGGCGCCCGGCGTGATCAGGCTGCGCGGCCGGCCGATCCAGGAGCTGATCGGCACCGTCAGCCTGCCGCAGATGATCTGGCTGATGTTGCGCGGCGATTTGCCGTCGGCCGGCAAGGCGCGGCTGTTCGAAAGCGCGTTGGTCGCGGCCGTCGACCACGGCCCTCAGGCGCCGTCGATCGCGTGCGCACGGATGGCGGTGACCTGCGGCCTCGATCTCAATGGCGCCATGGCGTCGGCGGTTAACATGCTGGGCGACGTCCACGGCGGTGCCGGCGAGCAGGCGGTCGAGCTCTACGCCGCGATCGCCGCCCGCTTCGCGGATGGCACACCGATCACGCCCGCGGTCGTCGCCGAGATCGATCACTGGCAGGCGACACGGTCACGCTTCGTCCCCGGTTTCGGCCACCGCTTCCACAAGCCGGAGGACCCGCGCGCGCCGCGCCTGCTCAGCTTGGTCGATGAAGCGGCACACGCCGGCATCGTTTCGGGCAACTTCGCCGCGATCGGCCGGGCGGTCCAAGCAACGCTGACGGCGCGACGCGGCACCGCGGTGCCGATGAACATCGACGGCGCGACCGCCGTGATCTTCGCCGAGCTCGGTTTCCCGGCGCCGTTGGCGCGCGGTCTGTTCTGTCTGTCCCGGTCGGTCGGCGTGCTCGCCCACGCGTGGGAGCAGATGGGCCAAGGCGGGCGGAACAAGGGTCCGACCCCGCCGCACTACCGCTGGACTTACGACGGTCCGGCATCCCCAGAGTAGGCAACGGCAACAACAGCGACGTTTAGGAGGAATACCATGAGGTATGCGCCACGGCTGCGCTCCGTCGCCCTTGCGGCGGCTGCGGCCCTGACCATCGCCGCCGGCATGGCCCGCGCCGACGGCCAACAAGTGGTCGAGCGGATCCACTTCTTGATTCCGGGCGGCGCCGGCGGCGGTTGGGACGGCACCGCGCGCGGCGCCGGCGAGGCGTTGACCAAGTCGGGCCTGGTCGGCAAAGCAACCTTCGAGAACATGTCGGGCGGCGGCGGCGGCAAGGCGATCGCCCACCTGATCGAGGTCGGTGACCCCGGCACCTTGATGGTCAACTCGACCCCGATCGTCATCCGGTCGCTGCAGAGGGTTTTCCCCCAGAATTTCCGCGACCTGACCCTGGTTGCCGGCATCATCGGCGACTATGCCGCGCTGGTCTCAAACGCCGGGAGCGAGATCAAGGCCTTTGCCGACCTCCACGCCGCCTATAATGCGGACCCGCGCGCGGTCGCGATCGGCGGCGGTTCGGTCGCCGGTGGCATGGACCACCTGGTCGCCGCCCTGGTCATGAAGGGGGTGGGTGCAAACCCGACCGAGGTCAAGTACATCCCCTACGATGCCGGCGGCAAGGCGATGGCCGGGCTGTTGTCGGGCGAGATCCGCGCCCTTTCGACCGGGTTCTCCGAGGCGGTCGACCTGGCGTCGCAGGGTCTGGTCAACATCCTGTGCGTCACCGCCGCAGAGCGCCTGGCCGAATTCCCCGACTATCCGACCTGCAAGGAATCCGGCAGCGATGCCGAGTTCGTCAACTGGCGCGGCTTCTTCGCCACGCCGGGCCTGCCGGCGGAGACCCGCGCCAAGTACATCGAAGCGTTCGAGAAAATGTACGACACGCCGGAATGGGAGACCGTCCGGGCCCGCAACGGCTGGGTCAACATCTTCAAGCCGGGCGACGACTTCGGCACCTTCCTGGAGCACCAGGAACAGCAGATCGGCGACCTGATGCGCGAACTCGGCTTCCTGTGATCGGGTGAACGTGCTGGCACAGCTTCGGCGTGCGGTCCGACCCACTCTCCGTCTCCCCCGCCTGACCGCGAGGGATAACGGCAGGGGGCGGGGCCGCGCTGAAGACCTGAGGGCGGACCGCTGCATTTTCGTCTAAGGGTATGATGCGCGCCGTGCCGCTTCAAGCCGATGCCTTCCCCCGCCCCAAGGCGGGGGGTGGCCGTGTCAGCAGCCGGATGGGAGCGCGCGGCGCACGGCGTCGGTCCCTGGTTTGGGGGATGTTCAGGGGGTTCGGGAGGGTGCGGAATGACGATATTGTCCAAGGATCGCGTCGGTGCGATGCTTCTGCTCGCGTTCTGCGTCGGTTACGGCGTAATGAGTCAGGAAATCCGCATGCTGCCGTTCCAGATGAACGCGGCCTTCCACGCGCGGACCATGCCGGAGGCCTTGAGTGTCCTCGGCATCGTTTTGGCGTTGATGCTTCTGATCTTCCCCGGCTCGGACACCAAGCCGGTACTCCGGGGCTATAACTGGCTGACCGCCGCGCTCGTGATCCTGTTGATGTTCGCCTACGCGCTGACGGTCCGCCCGGCCGGTTTCCTGCTCGCGACGACGCTCTTCTTGATGGTCGGCTTCGCGCTGCTCGGCGAGCGTCGGCCGCTGGTCTTGGTCGGCGCCTCGGCCCCGATCGTCGTCGGTTTCTGGCTCTTGATGAGCGAAGTGCTTGACGTCTACGTTGCCCCGCTGCCGGCGTTTCTGGGGCGTTGAGACCATGATCGAAGGTATCCTGATCGGTCTTTCAACCGCGCTCACGCTCACCAACCTGGTGATGGTGCTAATGGGATGCCTGGTCGGCACGTTCATCGGCATGCTGCCGGGTTTGGGCCCAATGTCGGCGATCGCGCTGATGATCCCGATCGCCGCCAGCCTGGAGCCCTCAGCCGGCATCATCCTGATGGCCGCGGTCTATTACGGCGCGATCTTCGGCGGCTCGACCTCGTCGATCCTGATCAACGCGCCGGGCGTCGCCAGCACCGTGGCGACCTCGTTCGACGGCTACCCCTTGGCCAAGCAAGGCAAGGCCGGCAAGGCCCTGGCGATCGCCGCGTACTCGTCGTTTTCGGGGGGTGTGATCGCCGCGATCTTCCTTTTGATCGCGGCACCGTCGCTCGCCTACGTCTCGCTGTCGTTTCAATCGACCGACTACTTTGCGTTGATGGTGCTGGGCTTAAGCGCGGTCGCCGCGTTCGCCGGCAAGGGCAACGTGGTCAAGGCGCTGTTGATGACGGTGGTCGGGCTGATGCTGTCCACCGTCGGCACCGACCAGACCCAGGGCGTCCAGCGTTTCACCTTTGGCGCGCTCGATTTGCTCGACGGCATTTCGTTCCTGCTATTGGTGATGGCTACATTTGCGCTGTCAGAGGCGCTGCTTGCGATCCTCAAGCCGAAGACCGATGCCGACCGCTTGCGCGAGATGGAGGCCCAGCGTAACCTCGGTTCGATGGCGGTGTCCAAGGCCGAGGTGGGTGAGATGGCGCCGGTGATCGGTCGCTCGTCGGTGATCGGCTTTTTGATCGGCGTCCTGCCCGGCGCCGGCGCCACCATCGCCAGCTTTCTCGCCTACGGCATGGAGCAGCGTTTGGCCGGGCCGACCAAGGGGGCCGCGTTCGGCCACGGCTCGGTGCGCGGCCTGTCGGCACCCGAGACCGCCAACAACGCCGCCGCCACCGGCTCGTTCGTGCCGTTGCTGACGCTCGGCATTCCGGGGTCCGGGACCACCGCGATCATGCTGGGCGCGCTGATCGGCTACGGCATCCAGCCGGGGCCGCGGCTCTACATCGATCAGCCCGACGTGTTCTGGTCGGTGATCGTGTCGATGTGGATCGGTAATATCATTCTGTTGATCTTGAACTTGCCGCTGATCCCTTACATCGCACGGGTGCTCGCGATCCCGGGCCAGATCCTGCTGCCGCTGATCATTTTCTTTTCATTGATCGGGGTCTACTTCGTCAGCTTCAACACCTTTGACATTCACCTGATGATCTGGTTCGCGATCGCCGCGGTGATCCTGCGCCTGCTCGACTTTCCGATGGCGCCAATGATCTTGGGTTTCATCCTGGGTGCAATGATGGAGGAAAACCTGCGGCGCGCGCTCCTGATCAACAACGACAGCTGGTCGTTCCTGTGGGAGCGACCATTGACGGCCGGTATTTTGGCCCTCGCCGCCGTGGTCCTGATCGCGCCGGTGCTGCTTGGCGCCTTGCGTCGGCGCCGCGCTTGATCCCCCCAAACTCACGGGGGACGAACCGGCTTCATCCGGTTGGCTTGGTGGCGGCCGAGCGACAGCATGGCGGCTGCTTCTCAACCCTGCAGGCCGCGTATTTGAACTCGGGAATCTTGCCATAGGGATCGAGCTGGGGATTGGTCAGCACATTGGCGGCGGCCTCGACATAGGCGAAGGGCACGAAGACCATGTCTTCCGCCACCGCGCGGTCGGCCCGGGCCATGATCTCGATCGCACCGCGGCGGGTCTCGATCCGGATGGTGTCTCCCGGAGCCAGGCCAAGGGCGCGCAGCGTCCGGGGATGGAGCGAGGCGTTGGCCTCGGGCTCGGCCCAATCCAAGACGCTGGCGCGGCGGGTCATCGCGCCGGTGTGCCAGTGTTCAAGCTGGCGGCCGGTGGTCAGAATCATCGGGAACTGCGCATCCGGGCTTTCTGCCGGCGGCACGATCGCGGCCGGCGTAAACCTTGCCCGGCCCTGCGGCCGCGGGAACGCATCGCGGAAGACGATCGATTGGCCCGGGTCGTCGGGCGAGCGCGAGGGATAGGTCACGACATTCTGCCGCTCCAGCCGCTCCCAGGTGATGTTGTCGAGCGACGCCATCGAGCGCTTCATCTCGTTGAAGACCTCGCGCGGGTGGCGGTAGGTCCAGTTCAGGCCCAGGCGTTTGGCGAGTTCGGTGGTGATCCACCAGTCTTCCTGCGCAGCCCCCGGCGGCGGCACCGCGGGACGGCCCATCTGCACCTGGCGGTTGGTGTTGGTCACCGTCCCGATCTTCTCGGCCCAGGCCGACGCCGGCAGGATCACGTCTGCATAGTTCGCCGTCTCGGTCAGGAAGATGTCCTGCACAACCAGGTGCTGCAGCTTGGCAAGCGCGGCTCGGGCGTGCTCGACATCGGGGTCCGACATCGCCGGGTTCTCGCCCAGGATGTACATGCCGCGAATGTCTCCGGCGTGGATCGCATCCATGATCTCGACGACGGTCAGGCCCGTCTCGTTCGACCAGTCGCCGGCGTTCCAGATCTCGGCGAAGGCCGAGCGCACGCCGTCATCGGTGACCGGCTTGTAGTCCGGCAGGAACATCGGGATCAGCCCCGCGTCCGAGGCCCCCTGCACGTTGTTCTGCCCGCGCAGCGGGTGGAGCCCGGTCCCGGGGCGCCCGACATGGCCGCACATCAGCGCGAGGCTGATCAGGCACCGGGCGTTGTCGGTGCCGTGGATGTGCTGTGAGACGCCCATGCCCCAAAAGATCATCCCTGCCCGGGCGCGGGCGAAGGTTCGGGCGACCGCGCGCAGCGTCCCGGCGTCGATGCCGCAGATCTCGGCCATCTTCTCGGGCGGGAAGCCCTTGAGATGTACCTTGATCTCCTCGAAACCTTCCGTCATCGCCTCGATGTACCGGCGATCGTAGAGCCCTTCTTCGACGATCACGTGCATGAGCGCGTTCAGCATCGCCACGTCGGAACCGGGGCGGAACTTGAGCCGGTAAGTCGCATGGCGGGCGAGGTCGACACCCCGCGGATCCATGACGATCAGCTGACCGCCGCGCTTGGCGAACTGCTTGAAATAGGTCGCAGCGACCGGGTGGTTTTCGGTCGAGTTGGCGCCGATCACGATCGCGGCGTCGGCGTTCTCGATCTCGTTGAACGCGGCCGTGACCGCGCCGCTGCCGACATTCTCAATCAAGGCCGCCACCGACGAGGCGTGGCAGAGCCGTGTACAGTGATCCACGTTGTTGTGACCGAAACCCTGACGGATCAGCTTTTGAAAAAGATAGGCCTCCTCGTTCGAGCACTTGGCCGAACCGAAGCCCGCGACCCGCGTGCCGGTATCGCTTCGCAGCCGCGCGAGGCCGGCGGCGGCCGCATCCAGCGCCTCCTCCCATGACGCCGCGCGGAAATGGGTTTGCCAGTCGGCCGGATCGACGTTCAGACCCTTGGGCGGTGCGTCGACGCGGCGGATCAGCGGCTTGGTCAGCCGGTGCGCGTGATGGACATAGTCGAAACCGAAGCGCCCCTTGACGCACAGCCGGTTCTCGTTGGCCGGGCCGTTGATCCCATCGACCCAGGCGATCTTGTCGTCCTTGATCTTGAGACTGAGCTGGCAACCAACCCCGCAAAAGGGGCAGACGCTTTCGACGTCGCGGTCAAACGCCCTGGTATCGCCGCGCTCGTTCGCGTCGAGCGCCGACGCCGCCATCAAGGCACCGGTGGGACAGGCTTGTACGCACTCGCCGCAGGCGACGCAGGTCGACGCCCCCAAAGGGTCCCCCAGGTCGAAGACGATCCGGACGTCGCGGCCGCGGCGGGCCATGCCGATCACATCGTTGACCTGAACCTCGCGGCAGGCGCGAACGCACAGACCGCAGTGAATGCACGCGTCGAGGTTCACCCTCATCGCGGCGTGGGAGCCATCGCGGCGCGGGACGCGCGCCGTCTCGATCGCCGGGAAGCGGCCCCAGGTCACGCCCAGGCGGTCGGCCGTCTCCCAGAGCCGAGAGGAGCGGTCGTGTGCATCCTCACGGGCGGGCTGGTCGGCCAACAGCAGTTCGACGACCATCTTGCGCGCCGTCACCGCGCGGTCGCTTTGCGTCTTCACGACCATGCCCGCGGTCGGCATCCGGATGCACGACGCCGCCAAGACCCGTTCGCCCTCGATCTCCACCATGCAGGCGCGACAGTTGCCGTCGGCGCGATAGCCCGGCGCCTCCCGGTGGCAGAGATGGGGGATCACGGTGCCCAGACGCTTGGCCACCTGCCAAAGGCTCTCGCCCGGAGCGGCCTCGACCATGCGCCCGTCGAGGCTGAAGGTGATCCGATCGGTCATGCCGAGACCTCCTCCGGAAAATGCGTCATCACGAGCTTGATCGGGTTGGGCGCTGACTGACCCAGGCCGCAGATCGAGGCGTCGATCATGGTCTGGCAGAGCGCCTCCAGGAGCGGTTGATCCCATCGCTCCGCCTGCATGAGTTTCACCGCCTTCTCGCAGCCGACGCGGCAGGGCGTGCATTGACCGCAACTTTCACGCTCGAAGAAACGAAGCATGTTAAGAGCGGCATCTCGGATGCTGTCCCGATCGGAGAGCACGACCACCGCCGCCGAACCGATGAAGGACCCGTACCGCTGTAGCGTATCGAAGTCGAGCGGGATCCCGTTTACCGAGGCGGGCAGCAGTCCCGACGACGGGCCGCCGGGCTGATAGGCCTTGAACGTGTGGCCCGGCGCCATGCCGCCGCAGGCCGCGATCAGGTCGAGGATGGTCGATCCCGCCGGCAGGAGCTTGACGCCGGGGTGGCGGACGCGGCCGGATACGGAGTAGGACCTGAGGCCCGTGCGCCCGTTTTTCTCATGCGAGTTCAGGATTTCCGAGCCATGGCGGGCAACCTTGCAGACCCAGTGGAGGGTCTCGACATTGTGCACGAGGGTCGGGCGGCCAAACAGGCCGACCTCGGCGACATAGGGCGGCCGGTGGCGCGGCAGGCCGCGCTTGCCCTCGATCGATTCGATCATCGCCGATTCTTCGCCGCAGATGTAGGCGCCGGCGCCGCGGCGCAGGTCGATCGATCCGGCGGGAACCAGGCCGGCGTCCTCCAGTTTGGCGATTTCCGCGCGTAAAATGCGCAGCACGGCCGGATACTCGTTCCGCATGTAGATGAAGCAGCGGTCCGCCTCGATCGCCCAGGCGGCGATCAGCATGCCCTCGAGGAAAACATGGGGTTCGCGCTCGAGGAAGAAGCGATCCTTGAACGTGCCGGGTTCACCCTCGTCGCCGTTGACCGCGAGATAACGCGGCGCTTCGCCGGCGCGCACGACGGACCATTTGCGTCCCGGGGGAAAACCCGCCCCGCCGAGGCCGCGCAGCCCCGAGGCGTCGATCGCCGCTTGCACCTCGTCGCGCGTGCGCGATCCGCCGCGCAAGCGGGTCAGTTCGCCGTAGCCACCGGCGTCGCGATAGGCCGTCAGGGTCTGGTAGGCCGGGACGCGGGCGTGGACGTCCCCGGCGGCAACCGCGGCGGCCACCTTGGCCGGCGTCGCGTGGTCGATATGGTTGTGGCCGAGCTCGAGCGCAGGCGCGGTGTCGCAGCGCCCCATGCACGGCGCGCGCAGGACCCGGACCCCGCCCTCGCGGCTGTATGTTTGGTTCAGCGCCGCGAGAAGGTCTCGTGCGCCCGCCAGTTCACAACTGAGGGTGTCGCAAACCCGGATCGTGATGGACGGCGGCGGCCGCGCGCCCTCCTTGACGACATCAAAATGGGCGTAGAACGCCGCGACCTCGAAGATTTCGGCCTGGGCAAGGTTCATCTCCTCGGCCAGAGCCCGCAGATGGGCGGCCGAGAGGTGACCGAAGCGGTCCTGGATCCAGTGCAGGATCTCGACCAGCAGATCCCGCCGGCGCGGCGCCGTGCCCAAAAGCGCCCGCACCTCGGCAAGCGCTTCGTCATCCAACTGGCGGCCTTTAGGCGTCGCTCGGCCCTTGCCCCGTCCGGACTTCCAGATGCCGGGACCACCGCCGACGGAGGGATCCGAAGAGCGCATCGCGCGCCTCCTTTGGCTAGAGACCTAATGGTTAGGGCTCCCCGCCGTGCGAAGGCAAATCGAAATCCGCGAGAACGCCTTCACCGGAAGCCATCGTCTTGCCTTGTTCATCAACGCGGTCAGAGCGTTGATCGCAGGCAGCCGCGGCGACAACCTGCGGTGAGTGGGACATAGTCCGAACAATACGAAATCCGGTTGAACCGTTCCGTTTGGTCGGAGCACCGCCGGTCGGTCGGGGCGCGGGCCTCGCGCTGGTGATCGGCCGAGGCACATTGCAATCGGCGCGGCCGCCACCGTCAGACCAGGCCCCCACCACACGATCCCCCACCACACGATCTGGTGCCGGGGCTCCGGATCTGGCACAATCGGCGCTGCGAGATCGGGCGGAACCGCCCGAGTTGCGCGCACGCGGAGCCCCGGCGGGTCGGGGACGGTGGGGGCGTATGGCCGGACATTCCCAGTTCAAGAACATCATGCATCGCAAGGGCGCGCAGGATGCCAAGCGCGCCAAGGTCTTCAACAAGCTCGCGCGCGAGATCACCGTCGCCGCGCGCGCCGGGCTGCCCGACCCCGGGGCCAATCCCCGCTTGCGCCAAGCGATCCAGGCGGCACGGGCCCAGAACATGCCGCGCGACCGGATCGACCGCGCGATCAAGAGCGGCTCGCCCGGCGGCGACTCGGCCAATTACGAAGAGGTCCGCTACGAAGGCTACGGCCCCGGCGGCATCGCCCTGATCGTCGAGGCGCTGACCGACAACCGCAACCGCACCGCGGCCGAAGTGCGCGCCGCGTTCAGTAAGTTCGGCGGCGCGCTCGGTGAGACCAATTCCGTTAGTTTCATGTTCAAACGGATCGGTCTGATCGTCTATCCGGCCGCGACCGCGGACGGCGATCAAATGTTCGAAGCCGCGCTCGACGCCGGGGCCGAAAATGTCGAATCCGGCGAAAATGGCCATGAAATCACCACAGCACCGGATGACTTTACCGCCGTCCGCGACGCGCTTGAAGAGCGCTTCGGCGAACCGGAGAGTGCCCGGCTGTCATGGCGACCGCTCAATACCGTCAGCCCCAACGAGGACACCGCGACCAGCCTGTTCAAGCTGATCGACGTCCTCGAAGACAACGACGACGTCCAGAACGTCGACGGCAACTTCGATGTGGCCGACGAGATCCTCGAGCGCTTGACCGCCTGAGCCCCCGCGCCATGACCGAGGCTGCGGGGCGCCGGGTGCGCGTGATCGGGATCGACCCGGGCCTGGTCCGGACCGGCTGGGGCATCGTCGAGGCCGACGGCAACCGGCTTGCCCACGTTGCCGCCGGGGTGATCGCGTCCGACGACGCCCGCCCGCTCGCCGAACGGCTGTGCCAGCTCCATGACGGCCTCGACGCCGTGCTCGAGCGCTACCGGCCCGACGAGGCCGCGGTCGAGGAAACCTTCGTCAACCGCAACGCGCGCTCGACGCTGAAACTCGGGCTTGCGCGCGGGGTCGCCCTGTTGGTGCCGGCGCGCGCCGGGCTGCCGGTCGCCGAGTATGCCGCCAACCTGATCAAGAAATCGGTGGTCGGCGCCGGCCACGCCGACAAGAACCAGGTCAAGCTGATGATCGACGTCTTGTTGCCCGGGGCGACCGGCGGCAATGGCGACGGCGCCAGCGCGGCGGCCGACGCCGCCGACGCGCTGGCGGTCGCGATCTGCCACGTCCACCACCGCGCGACCCGGCGGGTCTGGCAGGCCGCCGCCGGCGCCCCGGGTGTGCAGCGGTCATGATCGCCAAGCTCACCGGCCGCCTCGACACCGCCGGTCCCGACGCGGTGGTGATCGACGTCGGCGGCGTCGGCTACCTGGTCCAGTGCCCGACCCGCACGCTCGCCGCGCTCGGGAGCCCCGGCAGCCCGGTCAGCCTGGCGATCGACACCCAGATGCGCGACGACCGCATCCAGTTGTTCGGTTTCGCCGACGCCCTGGAGCGCGAGTGGTTCCGCCATCTCATGACCGTCCAAGGGGTCGGGGCGCGGGTCGCGCTCGCTATTTTGGGCGTGCTCACGGTCGAAGGTCTGGTCGCCGCGCTGGTCTCGCAAGACCGCGCCGCGCTCGCCCGCGCCGACGGGGTCGGACCCAAGCTCGCCGGCCGGATCGTCGCCGAGCTGCGCGAGCGCGCCGGTGCCGCCGCGCTCGACACCGCCTCCGGGCGGGTCGCGGCGCTGCCGTCGGCGTCGTCGTCTGCCGGGCCGGTGGCCGCGGCCGCCGCCGGGGCCGCGGCGGGCGACGGCGATCCGACCGCGCGGGCGCACGACGCGGTGTCGGCTCTGGTCAACCTCGGCTACGGCCGCAGCGAAGCGTTCGGCGCCGTCACGGAGGCCGGGCGCCGGCTCGGCGCCGCGGCGGCGCTCGCCGATCTGATCCGTGACGGGCTGCGCACGCTGGGTGCCCGCGGCGAGGAGCGGTCGTGAGCGACGCCGCGCCCGCCGCCACGCCCGACACCGGGGCCGAGCCGCGCCTGGTCGCGGGCCAGCGCGCCGGCGAGGACGCGGCCGAGGCGTCGCTGCGGCCCCAGACGCTCGACGACTTCGTCGGCCAGCGCGGCGTGTGCGACAACCTGCGCATCTTCGTCGCCGCCGCCCGGGCCCGCGGCGAGGCGCTCGACCATGTCCTGCTCCACGGGCCGCCCGGGCTCGGCAAGACCACGCTTGCCCAGATCGTCGCGCGCGAGCTCGGCGCCGGCTTTCGCGCGACCTCGGGCCCGGTGATCGCGCGCGCCGGCGACCTCGCGGCGCTGTTGACCAATCTCGAGCCGCGCGACGTCCTGTTCATCGACGAGATCCATCGCCTGGCCCCCGCGGTCGAGGAGATTCTCTACCCGGCGATGGAGGACTTCCAGCTCGACCTGATCATCGGCGAGGGGCCGGGCGCGCGCTCGGTCCGGATCGATCTGCCGCCGTTCACCCTGGTCGGCGCGACCACCCGGTCGGGCCTGATCACCCGGCCGTTGCGCGAGCGCTTCGGCATCCCGCTCCGGCTCGACTTCTACGCGCCGGCCGAGCTCGAGACGATCGTCGCCCGTGGCGCCCGCTTGCTCGCGCTCGCGCTGAGCCCCGACGGCGCGGCCGAGATCGCCCGGCGCGCCCGCGGTACGCCGCGGGTCGCCGGGCGGCTGCTGCGCCGGGTGCGCGACTTCGCGGTGGTCGCCGGCGCCGATCTGGTCGACGCCGCGGTCGCCGACGCCGCCTTGGCGCGGCTCGAGGTCGATCGGCTCGGGCTTGACGCGATGGACCGGCGCTATCTCTCGTGTCTTGCGCGCAATTACGACGGCGGGCCGGCCGGGCTCGACACGCTGGCCGCCGCGCTGGCCGAGCAACGCGATGTCCTGGACGAGGTGATCGAGCCGTTCCTGATGCAACAGGGCCTGGTCCAGCGCACCCCGCGTGGCCGGACGCTGACCGCGGCGGCATGGCGCCTGCTCGACCTTGCGCCGCCGACCACCACCACCACGACGACGGCCGCCGGCGCGCCGGTCGGCGACCTGTTGGCGTCCCTCGCGCCCGACCCGGACGGGAGGCAGGCCCCATGAGCCCGCCGCCCGACCAAGCGCTTGACGGCCGGGTTCATCGGTTCCCGGTTCGGGTCTATTACGAGGACACCGACGCCGGCGGCGTCGTCTATCATGCCAACTATCTGAAATTCATCGAACGCGCCCGTACCGAGATGATGCGCAGCCTGGGCGTCGAGCACACGGCGCTCGACGCTGCGGCGGGGGTGCGGTTTGCGGTGCGGCGGCTCGAAATCGGGTTCGCGCGGCCGGCGCGGCTCGACGACCGGCTCGAGATCCGTACCGTCATCACCAAGATGACCGGTGCCATCCTGACCCTGGTCCAAGAGGTCTGGACCCACGGGGACCATCTGGCGCGTGCCGAGGTCCAAGTGTTCTGTCTCAACCGCGCCGGCCGGCCGGTTCGCCTGCCGCCGAGCCTGCGCGACCGTTTGATCGCGCTCGCCGGCCCGGCACCGGCGCGCTGAGCGGGCGCGCGGTGCTTTGTTCGTACGACCCTTTTTGCTTGGGAGCGGGACCCCGACATGGACCAGATTTTACTTGACCCCGGCACGCTGCCGACCACCGACCTGTCGGTCCTTGGTCTGTTCTTGCAAGCCGACATTATCGTCAAGATCGTTCTTGTGATCTTGCTGGCCGCCTCGGTGTGGAGCTGGGCGATCATTTTCGACAAGAGCATGCGGATGCGCCGGCTGAACGGTCGCGCGACCCGGTTCGAAGACCAGTTCTGGTCGGGCGGCTCGCTCGACGAGCTCTACGACAAGCTGTCGAAGCGGCCGCCCGATCCGTCGGCCGCGGTGTTCTGCGCCGGCATGCGCGAATGGCGTCTCGCGTCCGAGCGGGTGCTGACGGGGGACAGTGGCCTGCGCGCCGGGTTGCAGCAACGGATCGAGCGGGTGATGGCGGTCACGGTCGGCCGCGAGATGGACACGGTCGAAAAGAACATGACCTTCCTCGCCTCGGTCGGCTCGACCGCGCCGTTCGTCGGGCTGTTCGGCACGGTGTGGGGGATCATGAACAGCTTTGCCGCGATCGCCGACAGCAACGACACCAGCCTCGCGGTGGTGGCACCCGGGATCGCCGAGGCGTTGTTCGCGACCGCGCTCGGCCTGTTGGCCGCGATCCCGGCGGTGGTCGCCTACAACAAGTTCGCCACCGACATCGCGCGCTATGGCGACCGGCTGCAGGCGTTTTCCGAGGAGTTCGCGGCCTTGTTGTCGCGCCATCTCGAAGAGCAAGGGTGAGGTGCCGCATGCCGTCCCCGATGACCGGCCGCACCGGCCGCCGCGGCCGCTTCGGCCGCGGCCACCGACCGCTCAGCGAAATCAACGTGACCCCGTTCGTCGACGTCATGCTGGTGTTGTTGATCGTGTTCATGGTCGCAGCCCCCCTGCTCAGCGTCGGCGTGCCGGTCGATCTGCCGCGCACCCGCGCAGCGCCGCTGCCGACCGAACAAGAACCGTTGTTCGTCACCGTGCTGCCCGACGGCCGGATCTATGTCCAGGAGACCGAGGTCGGGATCGGGCATCTGACGCCGTTGTTGGGCGTGTTGACCAACCGCAACCCGGACGCGCGCATCCTGGTGCGCGGCGATCGCAACCTGACCTATGGCCGGATGCTCCAGGTGATGGGGCTGATCTCGGCGGCCGGCTACCACAAGATCGGCCTGGTCGCCGACCTGCCGAGCGGCCGCCCGGACGAGCTGTGACGGCGGTCCGGTAAGGCGGGCCGGACCCGCTTGGAGAGAGTAGGGCAAAGAGGCACCCCATGCGCTTTGGTCTGATCCTGTCGAGCCTTCTTCACGCCGCTGCGTTGGCGCTGGCGCTGTTGGGGGTGCCGATCGCCGAGCGTCCGGGCGGCGCCGCCACCTCGTCGATCCCGGTCGATCTCTACCACATCGGTCCGGCGGCGCCGGTGGCCGGCGGCGCCGCCTTCC
>JANQHG010000219.1 GCA_028277115.1 Azospirillaceae bacterium | reverse complement strand
CGGCACCATCCTCGGTTCGGAGAAGATGGCAGCGATAGATTCAGACACGGGCCGACTTTTGTAGACTCGTTTTCAGATCTGGCAGAGGGCGCAAAGACTCGGTATGCGTGTATACCCGTCGGCACTCCGAGAACTGAACAGCCCTGATCGAAGCGTCCGCTGGCCGCCCGCGTGCGCCAGATGCTCCAGCTGGAGCGGAAAGCCGCCATCGTGCCCGACCGATCGGACGGCGGACCAGCCGAGACCGGGCAGCAGGACCCTGCGACCGAGATAAACACCGGCGCACCGCGACGCTGCCCCCGTTGCGGCAAAGCCGACTTCGCTTTTCTTGGCCGGCTCGAGCCGCGCGACCCCCATCGCGCCACCCCCGACATCCCACATCCCACTGGATACCTCATGACCGTCGCGCCCTGACCGCCTGACCCTCAACCAATCCACGGATCGTCCTGTCCGTTCGCGCGCCCCACCGCGGCCGCGCCACAGGCCGGTCTTGTTCCGCTACCGCCCAAAACGTTACCCTGGATGCGGTCAGGGGCACCGAGATACCGCCGCAAAGCCCATATGCCCGCGCTACGACGCCGAGCCATAACGCGGAACGTGGTCGGCATCACCCCTTCAGAGGCTGGAACCGCTTGCTCACCAGTACACCCTTAGGGTGAAAAATACTAGAAAGATCGCGCAACTTATACGGCGCACAAGAACCACCGCGTTCGTTCAACCAAGCTTTCGTGTCGCGCGACAAGCATCGCGAGGGCCGAAAGTTTGTGCTCGCGCGCCACGAAAACTTTTAAATCGTTACGATTCATCACCTTAAGGCGCCGGCCGGCACACGAAAGCCCGTTCACCCCGGCCCGTCGGCGGTCGATCGTTTCGATATCGACCGCCCCTTCGCCCGCTCAATACCGTCCGACCACCGAGAAGAACAGGCGCACCCCCTTGTCGCCGGTCGCGCCGGCGTCGCGGGTGACCGGCTTGGCGAGTTGCAGGTCGGCACTGAACCGCTCGAGCACCGCCAAGCGCACGCCGGCGCCGACCGAAGCGAGGTCTTGCCAGCCCTGGCGCGTGCCGGCCTCGTAATTGCGCACGGCGCCGCCGTCGGCGAACAGATAGAGCTGGGCCCGGTCGAGCCAGCCGAACGCGTCCGGCTCGCCGTCGACCAGGCCGGCGAGGTCGCCGCCGCTCCAGTGCGCCTGGGCCTCGAGCCGGCCGGCGATGCCGGTATCGCCGGTGATCTCCGACGAGTCGTAGGCGCGCCCGAAACTGCTGCCGCCGATCCCGAATTCTTCGGACGACAACAGTTCGTCCGGCGAATACTGGCCTTCGACCGCGGCGACCAGGCCGAAATGCGCGCTGAGCGGCTGGTCGCGCCGGGCGGCGAAGGTCAGCTTGGTGAAATCGACCTGGCCGCCGCGCCGGGTCAGGCTGGTGCTGCCTTCGTTGCTGGCGCCGAAGATGTCGAGGCCCTGGACCAGATCGAGCTCGAAAATGCTCCTGCCCTGGAACCGATCGGCGAAATCATAGACGCCGCCGATCTCGAGCACCCGCAGCTTGTCGAGGGTGAGCAGGCTGCCGGCGGCGTCGGTCCGGCTGTGGCGATAGGTGAAGGACGCGTTGGCGCGCAGGGTTTCGGACCGGCTGCGGATCACCGGATGGCTGAGGTCGAGGGTGACCGTGCCGTTGAAGCTTTCGATATCGAACCGTTCGACATCGGCGCCGGGTTCCGACAGGCTGACCCGGCCGCGCAGACCGAGGGTCGTGCCCTCGGCGTTGAGCACCGCGCTCTCGCGCAAATCGAGGTAGCGCAACTCCTCGGTCTCGGACGCCAGGATGCCGCGCACGCGCAGGCGGTCGAACAGGCCGAGCGGGTTGTTGGCGGCGGCGGTGGCGTCGAGCTGAAATGGACCGATCGCGTCGGAGCCGCGGTTGTCGACCGACAGCCGGGCGTCGATCGGCTGTTCTTCGAAGATGACCGCCAACACCGCGCCGCCGGTCACGCCTTCGGCCGGGCGGAGCACGGTGCGGGCGCGCACGCCGGGTAGATCGTTCATCAACAAGAGATAGCGTTCGAGCACCCGCTGGGTCAGCGGCCGCGCCGCGGTGATCTTCGCCGCCATGTCCGCGAGCAGGTCGCGGCGGTCGGTGACGGTGTCGCCTTCGAACGCGACCCGGTCGACGAAGCCTTCGATGATGGTGATCCGGACCTGACCGTCGGCGATCCGTTGCGCCGGGATCACCGCCTGGGACAGGACATAGCCGGCCTGCCGGTACCGCGCCGTCACCGCGTCGCGCAGGTCATAAAGTTGCTTCAGCGAGACCTCGTTTCCCAAGAGATCGCGATACAAGGGCCGGAGCTGGTCGTCGCCCAGCGCCGTATTGCCATCGAACGCGATGTCCTCGAGCGTGAACCGGATCTGGTCCGCCTGCTCCGGCGGCGGCGCCTGGCTCGGCGCCGGAAGCTCCAGGGCCGGGACGGATTCGGGTGCCAAAGGCGCCTCGAACCGCTCGTCGATCCGGCCGGGGTCGACCGCCGGCGGAAGCGACTGCGCCAGCACCGCACCGCCGGCGTGGCTGAGGATCAGACCGGTCAGACCGCCGATGATCGAGCGCCCCGCCAAGCTTCCGAACATGCCTCGGCTCCCTTGCATGCGATCGCGGACAATTGATCTCCGTGGTGTGCGATTATCCTGCGCGAGAGGTTTTGAGCAAGGATGATGGACCATGCCGGTCCGCTGCACGCGACCCTGTGACCACATGGCAACGACCGTATGGTTCGGCCCCGGGACGCAGGCGGGGCCGCGTGCGGCGTCGACGGCTGGCGAGATTGCAGATTATCCGAGATAAAGCTCCAATACTTGAGCATGATCAACAGCAGATGAGAGCATAAAATGATTTTGAATTCGGTCCACGAGCCGGGAATAGCGCGAACTGGCCGATGTCGGGGGCGGAGGTGGCGGGCGGGTTCCGGCGACCGGCGCCGTGAGATTGCTTTGTGGTTGTGGTGTATCGTACTTCGCCGCTACTCATCCGCGCGCCGCTCCGGTACGATGACACCGCTCCGGTACGATGACACCGTTCCGGTACGATGACACTGAGCTTTTGCCGGCGCGGCGTCCGCCGCGCCGGCCCGTCGAGCGCACGAGTCGACCGATCCGTTTGCGCCGGAGCACACGACCCGAGCCGATTCGCCGGTCGGGACGCCCAAACCAGGTGTTGCGCCAACTCGGTCACGACATAATATTTCTGATTCTCGCGCGACTGCGCAACATACCGCCGTATTTCATCCTACCCTTCGGCCCGACGCGCCGACGGTTTGGCGCCAAGGGTGCGCTCCTCTGCCCACGGCTTGCCTGCGACAAACTGCCGCATCTGCCCCGCGACATCCGCCTGGTATTCATTAGACATGAGAGGTAATTGTGTTGCGTCCTGAGGACAGATCGGGCGTTCATTTGTATCGATTATGGAAATGCTCGCTTGCCGCGATGCCTGAACTGAACGCGTCGGCGGATGCTGGATACCGAGTGTTGGCGGCCTCAGGAGGCAAGGAACCTTATTGGCTCACGTGGGATAGGGTCGCCCCCCGTCGTCGACACCTCTTTCGAGGCGGGCCGGTTGCGGAAACCAGCCTGCGGCGCAAAAGGCACGGCATTAATGCGGGGTGGTCTGCCACTTGCGCAGTCTCGGGAACGGTGATGGGACCAACATGGCAATCTGCGGGCAGAATTCTGGACAATTGGGTCGCACGACCACGACCGATAGGCGATCCGATTGGATGGTTGATGCTGGCGACAATCACGACGATGGCGACAACGCGGTGCTCCTAGTACAGCCTGGCACAAATCCTGACATGGTCAGGATTTGTGCCAGCAAGCTGTGCGACAACAAGCTGTACGACAAGATGATTAGTACACCGCGGCGGACCAAAAAACCATGTCACTATTTCCGCCGCGGTGTACTAGGTCTACGGCACAGGATCGGCCTTGAGTTACGGTTCGGAGATGGCTCCTGCCGACGGGCGCCGACTCTCCGGTTGGAGGCCGTAGACGGGAGCAGTCGCGCGATCACGGCAGCACGACGCCAAGTCGATGACGGGAAGGCCCGAGCCGCCGTTGGGACTGGGGTGCGTCGAGGCAAGTCGCGCAGGCTGCTTGTGGCCGGGGCACTGTCCGCGGGGGATGGCGCACCAAAAGCGGGATCGAACGGGGTGGCGACAATGCACCCTTGATTTGGTTTTGAAAAGGCGGTTGCTCTGAAATCTGAAGCACGTCACAGAGATTTATCCAAATTATGCCTGCGGGCAATTGAGAGTCGTTATGGGGCCGAAACCCCCACCCCAACTTATCACTGGAGCCTCAGGGCCATGAGCACGGCCTTCGGACCCCAACAGATCATTTCAACCAGCGCCGACGGCGCCTTCTCCGTCTTCGCCGCCGACCTCGACGGCGACGGCGATCAAGACGTCATCTCCGCGTCCCGGCACGACGGCAAGATCGCCTGGTACGAGAAGACCGGCGCCGACGCCGGGATCACGGTCTCTTCCACCTCGGGCCTCACCACCACCGAGGCCGGCGACACCGACACCTTCACCGTCGTCCTCGACAGCCAGCCGACCGCAGACGTCGCCATCGCGATATCGTCCTCGGACACCGGCGAGGGCTCGGTCTCACCCGACACCCTGACCTTCACGTCCGCGAATTGGGACACCGCCCGGACGGTTACCGTCACCGGCGTCGATGACAGCGAAGACGACGGCGACCAGAGCTACACCGTCACCCTCGGCGCGGCGAGCAGCAGCGACAGCGGTTACAACAGCCTCGACCCGGACGATGTCGCGGTCACCAACACCGACGATGACTTAGGGCCCGCATTTGCCGACACCCCGGCAGCCGACACCCTCGTCGGGACCGCCGCCGACGAAACGGTTACGTTGCTCGAAGACGGCGAAAACGACAGCTTCGACGCCGCGGGCGGGATCGATACCCTCGATCTCTCCGGTCTCTCCGCCGATAGTGAGGTCGATCTGGTCGGCGGGACGGTCACCTCCAGCGGCTCCGGGACGGACCAGATCACCGGTTTGAAAACGTGATCGGGACGGATCAGCGCGACGTGATAACCGGCGACGACGGCGCCAATCGGATCGAAGGCGGTGATGCCGGTGGCGGAGTCCTGGTTGGGACCTCCAGTCCGGCCGAGTCGTTTTCTGAGATACTCGGCGGCGGGGACTTGATTACTGACGGCGCAGGGGCCGACGAGATTCTGGCCGGCGGCGGCGACGGGGTGGTGCGACTAGCTGCGGATGGTGAGACCGAATTGGCGCTGTCGTCCACTGGGTGGACGGCGGGGGTCGATTTTTCACTTGCAACCTCGGCGGTCACGGCAGACTTGTCGGCCCAGGGCACGACCGACCTCATGGTCCAGGGGGGCGGGCTCGGTGATCAGAGCGGCACCGAGGTGTCCGGGTACCAGGCGCTCGGGGGGAGCGACCACGACGATGATCTGCGTGGCGGTACGCTCATCTACGACGGCGCCGGCCAGGATCGGATCACCGTGGCGGACGGCGGTTGGGTCTACCTTGATGCCGACGGGGTCGCCGAAACCGAAATCACCGGCGTCGGGGCGGAATTCGTCTTCGTTTTCGCAACAGGCGCTGTAACGGTGGATCTCGGTGCGCAGGGCACTTCGAACGCGGTCATCACCGGTGGTGGGGTCGGCGACGAATACGGAACCACCGTTTCGGGATTCACCGGCGTGTGGGCGACCGCGTTCGACGATGCGATCAACGGCAGCGATGACGGAGACCGGCTCGACGCGTCCAGCGGCGCGGACGTCGTCAGAGGCCTCGGAGGAAACGATACCATCGACGGCGGCGACGGCGCCGACACCTTGTCGGGCGGCGACGGTGCCGACGTTTTCCAGTACAATCAACACCAGTACAATCAACATGTGAGCTATGGCGACGACCTGATCGAGGATTTTGACGGCAACGCCGGTGACATGATCGAGTTGCAGGACCTTGATGGTCAAGTGTCTCTCGAGCCGAACACCACCCTGCAGGATCCCCTGACCGACGTCGGCGGCTTTTTTGCCTCTCGGGGTGTCACCGGGGGCGTCGTGGCGCAGGATAATGGCGACGACCTGTCTCGCGTGCTGGTTGATTTTAACGGGGACGGTGATTTCACCAGTTCGAGCGGGAGCGATTTGGTGTTCGATCTGACCGGCACCCTTTCGTCCGCCGGGATCGACGCCGCCGTGTTCGGTCTTGGGGACACGGCCGGCATCACCGTCACCCCGACCACCGGGCTCGAGACCACCGAGGCCGGCGGCACCGCCAGCTTCGCCGTCGTGCTCGACAGCGAGCCGACGGCCGAGGTCACCATCGCGGTCGCTTCAAGCGATCCCGGCGAGGGCACGGTGTCGACCGATACTCTCACCTTCACGCCCTCGGATTGGGACACCGCCCAGACCGTCACCGTCACCGGCGTCGATGATGCCGAAGACGACGGCGACCAGGGCTCCACCATCACCCTCGGCGCCGCGAGCAGCACCGACACCGATTACAACGGCCTCGATCCCGACGACGTGACTGTCACCAACACCGATGACGACGGCGCCGTCCCCCTGGCCCCCTCGGGCGACGAGGTGACCGTCGCCGCCGCGACCGGCGATCAGGCCGACCCGACGATCACCGCGCTCAGCGGCGGCGGTTTTGCGGTGATGTGGGAAGACGGCAGCGAAAGCGGCGGCGACGGCTGCTCCTATGCGGTTCGCGGCCAGGCGTTCGGCGCCGAGTTCCTGGTCAACAGCACGATCGACGGCAACCAGTCCGACCCGGCCCTGTCCGCGGTCGGCGACGACGGCAAGCTGCTTGCGGTGTGGGAAAGCGACGGGATCGGCCTCGATCTGGTCGGTCAGGTGTTCGACGTCGTGGACGTCTGAAAGCGCGCGTGAGAAGGGAGCATGTAGGGAGATGGCACGGATGACCGGGATCGATCGATTTCGCAACGACCTTTCGTGGCTGAACGGCACCACCGCGCTCCGCGGCACGCTGGCGGGCGTTCTGGTCGCGCTGACCATGCCGCTGGCCGGACCGGCGACCGCCAACCCCGCGGGCGGGGTGGTGGTGGACGGCTCGGCGTCGATCCGCGAGGTCGGGCCGGGCCATCTCCGGATCGATCAGGGGTCGGACAAGGCGATCGTCGAGTGGCGGTCGTTCGACATCGACCGCGGCGAGCATACCGAGTTCCGCCAGCCGGGCCGCGACGCGATCGCGCTGAACCGGGTGGTGACCGCGGACCCGTCGGAGATTTTGGGCCGGCTGTCGGCCAACGGCCAGGTCTGGCTGGTCAACCCGCACGGCATCTTCTTCGGCCCGGACGCCGAGATCGACGTCGCCGGCCTGCTCGCGACCACGTCGGACATCCGCAACGACGACTTCATGGCCGGCCATTACGTGTTCCACCCCGACCCGGCGGCGGCCGGGGCGATGGTGGAAAACCAGGGCACGATCACGATCGCCGACGCCGGCCTCGCCGGCTTGGTCGCGCCGGCGGTCGCCAACCACGGCGTGATCCTGGCCCGGCTCGGCGAGGTCACCCTGGCGTCCGGCCGCACCTTCACGATCGATCTCTACGGCGACCAGATGATCAATCTGGCGCTGGACGAACAGGTCGCCGAGCGGGTGCGCGACCGCGACGGCAACTTGGTCGTGGCCTTGGTCGACAACACGGGCGCGGTGTTCGCCGACGGCGGCCGGGTGGTGATGACCGCGGCCGCGGCCAAGGGCGTGGTCGACCGGGTGGTCGATACCTCGGGCGTGGTCCAGGCGCGCACGGTCGAGACGCACGGCGGCGAGATCGTGCTGCTCGGCGGCGACGGCGGCGCCACCGTGGTCTCGGGCGCGCTCGACGCCAGCGGTGACGACGACGGCGAGCGCGGCGGCCGGGTGGTGGTCAGCGGGCGCGAGACCGGTCTCCTGGCGGGGGCGCGGGTCGATGTCTCCGGACCGGCCGGCGGCGGCACCGCCCTGATCGGCGGCGAGGTCAAGGGCGGCCGGGCGAGCGCCGACGAGCTGCTGGCGCTCGACGTCCGCCCGGCCGAAAAGCCGGTGCCGCCGGCCGAGGTGACGGTGGTCGACGCCGCTGCCACCGTGACCGCCGACGCCACCGCGGCCGGCGACGGCGGCACCGTGGTGGTGTGGGCCGACGACACCACCCGCAGCCTGGGCCGGCTGTCGGCGCGCGGCGGGCCCGCGGGTGGCGACGGCGGTTTGATCGAGACCTCGGGCCGGCGGTTCCTCGAGGTCGGCAGCTTCACCCCGACCGCCGCGGCGCCGCAGGGCGCGCCCGGGACCTGGCTGCTCGACCCGACCGACGTCACGCTCGCCGGCCAGGAGACCGCGGGCGGCAGCTTCTCGGGCGGGACCTTCACGCCCGAGACCGGCGCGGATAGCGCCACCGTCAACGTCAACACCGTCAACACGGCGCTGAACGACGGGACCAGCGTCACCGTCAGCACCAGCTCAAGCGGCGGCGGCAACGGGGATATCACGGTTGCGGCGGAAATCCTGAAATCCGGAGGCGATGACACCAGCCTCAATCTGACTGCGGACCGGCATGTCACCGTCAACCAGCCGATCCGGTCGACCGACGGCCTTTTGAACGTCTACCTCACGGGCGGCGACACCGGGACCGTGACGGTCGCCGCCGATGTCGCGACCAACGGGGGGACCTTCGACAGCACCAGCGCGGCGTTCGTTCAAGAGAGCGGCGCCACCATCGTCGCCGGCTACGTCGAGCTCGAGGCCGACACCGTAGACCTTCAGGGCGCGGCCGGGTCGATCTCCTCGACCACCGGTGCCCAACTTCGGGTGCTGCCGCGAACCAGCGGCACGACCATGGGCTTTGGCAGCGGCGACGGCACGCTTCAGCTCTCCGCCGACGAAATGGCGACTTTTTCCGGCTTCGGCACCTACGTCTTCAGTGACTACGTCGGCGGCGACGTCGAGGTTGCCGGGCCCTTGACCTTTGCACCGGACGGCGCGTTCTGGGCGGACATCTACACGGACGGCTCGATGACGTTCGCGGGCGAGGTCAACTGGCCGCGGTACAGCTGGTTCTTCGCCCAGGCCAGCGGCGCACGGATCACCTTCTCTTCGGACACCGAATTCGGCGAGACGGTCGGGGCCGACGTCAATTACCGGTTCGTCGCGATGAACGACGGCGCGATCGAGCTGATGGGCGGGGCGAAGATCGATCTGCCGTCCGGCGTCTCGTTCGAAACCGATCAGTTCATCCAAAACGATGGGGCAACCATCGCCAATGTTGGAAGTCTTGAGTTTGTGTTCGGGGGCGATTTTTCGTTGGATTTACAGGGTCCACCATTGTCGATTGAGGCAGAAGACGTGGGAGTTCGTTTTGAGCCAACCGAACCTATGGCGATCGGTATCGGCAACACGGCAACAGGTGACTTCGTACTGGACCAAGCAAAGGTTGACGAGCTCCATAGTGAGCTGCCAAATCTCTCGCGGATTTCTATAAACCCTTACCCGGAGTCGTCGCCAGTCACATTTGGTGGTTCGATCGCACTGCCGACGAACCTTATGGTTTCCAGTAGTTCGAGCGATCAATCAATCATTTTTGAAAGCGATGCCGAGCTTAGGATGACAGATTCTGAGAATCGTGGTGTGGACATTCAGACCAGATCTTTAATTATGATGCCCGGCGCGTCGATAGACGCCGGGTCCTTTTTAATTGATTTTGTCGGAGATTTCAACTATCAATTTGACGGATTGATTACGGCAGACCTTTCGGCAGTTGGCGTGGCCGGTACCTACGACGCCCCGGCAGTCGGTGTCGGCAACAATGCGGCAGGTGACGTTGTTCTAAGCCAACAGCACGT
The DNA here is from genome assembly GCA_028277115.1 of Azospirillaceae bacterium. Classification (GTDB taxonomy): domain Bacteria; phylum Pseudomonadota; class Alphaproteobacteria; order Azospirillales; family Azospirillaceae; genus JANQHG01. Next base: position 1,176 of record JANQHG010000219.1, on the reverse strand, counting down.
AGACGACTTTTCTCAGTCACTGCCGAATCTTGACCGGATCAGCATATCGGGATATGACTCGAGCGGTGTGGTTTTTTCTGGTGGCATTTCTTTTCCAGTCCAAGCGACCATTTACCACGATTATGGCAGTGGGAACGGTGGTGGCGATATCCGGTTCAGTGGAGACGCCGTGGTTTCAGCGACTTCGGGCCTTTATCTAGGGAACTATTCTGGATCGATCACGCAGGATAGCGGGGCAACAATTGATGTCGGAAGTGGTGAGCTGACTTTTGAGTCGAGGTATATCGATCTTCGAGGCGCCGTCGGTTCAATCACCGGGTCGGGCGGGGTAAGTTTGCGCCCTGACAATGACGACGTGACGATCGGCATCGGGAGCGGTGAGGGTGAGTTTTCTCTGACCCAGTCCGAGCTCGATACCCTGGACGGTTTCGATTGGGTGACGATCGGCAGATGGGATCCCACCTATCCCGTCGGCGGCCCGATCCGGATCGCCGGCGCGGTCGACCTGCCGCCGCCGACCAACTTGGTCGGGCAGACCATCACCGTCGATGGTCCGATCAGCGGGGCCGACAGCTATCTCAGTTTCTCGACCCCCGACGACGGCAGCATCCTGATCAACGCCGATATCGGCAGCCCAAGCGATCGGCCGGGCACCGTAAAAGTCTGGGATACCGGCGATCTGACGGTCGCAAACGGTGCGACGATCTATGCGGGCTCGTTCGAGCAGGCCGACGGGTCCGGCACCAGCGACTTCGGGACCGCCTCGCTCAACACCACCGGCGACGCCACGGTCAAGACCGGCAGCCTGCGCGGTCACTTCGACGTCGGCAGCCTCACCTTCGAGGCCGAGGACAGCGAGATCGAAGGCGACTTCGGCGCCGGGGTGACCAACAACAGCACCACCGGCACCCACATGGTCAATGACGAGGAGGTGCCGCCGGGAACCAGCGACGGCGCCCCGGGCGATCCCAGTGACCCGCCGGTTGGCGGCGGCGGTGGCGGGGATGAGCCGGAACCCGAACCGGAGCCGGAACCCGAGCCGGAGCCGGAACCCGAGCCGGAGCCGGAACCCGAACCGGAGCCGGAACCGGAGCCGGAACCCGAACCGGAGCCGGAACCGGAGCCGGAGCCGGAGCCGGAACCCGAACCGGAGCCGGAACCCGAACCGGAGCCGGA
>JANQHG010000123.1 GCA_028277115.1 Azospirillaceae bacterium | reverse complement strand
GACGATCAGGACGCGCCGACCGACACGATGGCTGGTGCGACGGCGGGTGCCGTTGCGGCCGGCGACCGCGGAACGACATCGCCGAGCCGAACCACCTGTCGGCGACCGCCCCAGGCACCGGGCCGATCCTCGTAGACACCGGGGAACGCGGTGCCGCAGGTCCGGCAGGCTCCGTCGGCGGTCAGCCGCCACGCAATCAAGGAATAGCCGCGCCGACCGATCACCCGCTCGCCGCAGGTCGCGCAATAGCTGCTGCCCCGACCGACATCCGCAACATTGCCGACATAGACATGGTGCAGCCCGTTGGCCCGGGCGATCCGCCGCGCCGCAATCAAGGTCGCATGCGGCGTCCGCGGCCGGTCGCGCAGCTTGTAGTCCGGATGGAACGCCGTGAAATGGACCGGCACCTCGGGACCGAGATGGCCGGCAATCCAGCCGGTCATCTGATCGATCTCCCGCTCGCTGTCGTTCGCCCCGGGAATGATCAGATTGGTGATCTCGATCCAGGTGTCGGTCTGATGCTTGAGATAGACCAAGGTGTCGAGCACCGGCGCCAAACGACTGCTCGCCAATGACCAATAGAAGTCATCGTTGAATGCCTTCAGATCGACGTTGGCGGCGTCGATCATGCGAAAAAACTCGGCACGCGGCTTAGGCGAGATGTAGCCGGCGGTGACCGCAACCGTGCGGATGCCGCGGACCCGACACGCCGCCGCGACATCGATCGCATACTCCATGAAGATCACCGGATCGTTGTAAGTGAACGCGACGCTGCGGCAGCCGAGCCTTGCGGCGACCTCGGCGATCACCTCGGGCGATGCCGAGTCGGCGAGCGTGTCGATCTCGCGCGACTTCGAGATGTCCCAGTTCTGGCAGAACTTGCACGTCAGATTGCAGCCCGCGGTGCCGAACGACAAGGTCGGCGTGCCCGGCAGGAAATGGTTCAGCGGCTTTTTCTCGATTGGATCGACACAGAACCCGCTTGATCGACCATAGGTCGTCAGGACCAGATGATCGCCGCGGCGTTGGCGAACGAAACACAACGCCCGTTGGCCATCCGAGAGCCGACACTGGCGCGGGCACAGATCGCACTGGAGGCGGCCGTCTTCGAGCCAATGCCAATGGCGGGTCACGACATGGTCGGCCATCGCCCGGCCTCCGTTCGGGTGGAAGGGGGCGGCGCGGGCGAGATCGACCGGCGGTCCGGCCCCGCTGCCCGCCGATCCGCTACGCGATTCGATGCTGCTCGTGCTAGGGTCGTCAATGCCTTTTTCGAACCCGCGGATGACGAGCGAGGGGGTGGCGATGCCGACGGTGCGGTCCCCATCGGTCGCCGGCCTGTTCTACCCGGCGGACCCCGAAACCCTGGCGCGCTGGATCGACCAGGCGCTGGCCGACGCCCGGCCGACCGGGCCGGGCCCGTCGTTCAAGGCGGCGATCGCCCCGCATGCGGGCTATGTCTACTCCGGGCGGGTTGCGGCGACCGTGTACGCCGCGCTCCGCGACCGGGCCGAGCCGATCCGCCGGATCGTCCTGCTCGGCCCGGCGCACCGGCTCGGCTTTGCCGGGATCGCGGTGCCCGCGGCCGACAGCCTGTTGACCCCGCTCGGCGGTGTGCCGGTTGACCGCACCGCGGTCGACCGGGTGGTCGACGGCACCACCGTGCGGGTGGTCGACGCCGCGTTCGACGGCGAGCATTGCCTTGAGGTCCAGCTGCCGTTCGTGCAGCGCGCGTTCGGGCCGATCCCGGTGGTCCCGCTGTTGGTCGGCCAGACCACGCCGGACGCCGTAGACCAGGTGTTGGCGACCCTGTGGGGCGGGCCCGAGACGGTGATCCTGGTCAGTTCCGACTTGAGCCATTTCCACGACGACGCCACCGCGCGCCGGCGCGACCGCACGACCGCCCAGGCGATCGAGGGGCTGCGCTGGGACCGACTCGACGGCGGCGGCGCGTGCGGGTGGCTGCCGATCGCCGGGTTGCTCCGCCGCGCCGGCGCGCTCGATCTGCGGGTGACCGCGCTCGATCTCAGGACCTCGGCGGACAGCGTCGGACCGCCCGACCGGGTGGTCGGCTACGGTGCCTTCGGCTTCGAATATGCCGCGGGTGCCCGCCTGCCCGCGCCGCTGCGCCGCGCGTTGCGCGACGCCGCCGGCGCGGCGCTCGCCCACGCCGCCGAAACCGACCAGCCGCCGGCGATCGACGTCACCGATGTGCCGCTCGCCTTGCAGGCGCTTCGGGCCTCGTTCGTCACCCTCGACCAGCCGACCGGCCTGCGCGGGTGCATCGGCTCGCTCGCCGCGCACCGGCCGCTGATCTCCGACGTCGTCACCAACACGGTCAAGGCGGCGCGCCACGATCCCCGGTTCGGCCCGGTCCGGCCCGAGGAGGTCGCCGACCTCACGATCACGCTTTCGATCCTGAGCCACCCGCGGCCGGTGCCGTTCGACAGCGAGGACGAATTGATCGAGGCGCTGCATCCCGATGTCGATGGGGTGATCTTGAGGATCGGCGACCGCCACGGGGTGTTCCTGCCCAAAGTCTGGCAGACCCTGCCCCAGCCCGCCGATTTCGTCCGCCATCTGAAGACCAAGGCCGGGGTCGCCGTCGATCACCCGCTGACCGGCGCGACCGCGCTGCGTTTCACGGTCGAGAGCTTCTAGCGGGCCAAAAAAGTCCGCCTTGCCCATCCCGCCTCGTCCCGTTGGTCTCCGGCGCCTGCGCCGACAGCCTTGACAGATCGAGGTCGGCGGCCGTAGGAGAACGGTTTCTGGGAAACGGGCGCGTAGCTCAGCGGGAGAGCACTCCCTTCACACGGGAGGGGTCACAGGTTCAATCCCTGTCGCGCCCACCAGTCTGGTCGCCGACCGCCACCGACCCATATCTGAGGTCGAACCCGGCGAGACATGGCCGCGGCCGTAGACCGGCGGCCCCCAGGGCGGTGACCATGACCCCACCACGCGATGAGGACAGCCTGGGCGGTCGGCTCAGGCGCTATGCCCAGGTGACCACCGCGGTCGGCGGCGTGGCGGCCCGCGCGGTCGGCGGCCGCGTGATCGGGGGCGGCGTCGACTCGGGAAGGCTCGGTGCGGAACTCCGACAGGCGCTCGGCGGCATCAAAGGGCCGTTGATGAAGGTCGCCCAGATGCTGGCGACCATCCCGGACGCGCTCCCGGCCGATCTGGCGCAGGAGTTGGCGCAGCTCCAGGCACAGGCGCCGTCGATGGGCTGGTCGTTCGTGCGCCGACGGATGGCCGCCGAGCTCGGGCCCGACTGGCTCGAGAAGTTCGCGTCGTTCGAGCGCGAAGCGTCCGCAGCGGCCTCGCTCGGCCAGGTCCACCGCGCGCGCAGCCTTGACGGGCGGACCGTTGCCTGCAAACTCCAGTACCCGGACATGGGATCGGCGGTCGAAGCCGACTTGCGTCAGCTCGCGCTGATCTTCGCCATCCACCGCCGCTACGACAGCGCGGTCGGCACCGATCAGATCCACGCCGAGATCAGCGCGCGCCTGCGCGAAGAGCTCGACTATGACCGCGAAGCCAGGCACCTGGCGATGTACCGCGAGATGCTGGCCGGGGTCTCCGGCGTCGAGGTGCCGGCGCCGCTGCCCGAGCTGTCGACCCGCCGGCTGCTCACCATGACCTGGCTCGACGGCACGCCCCTGCTCGAGGCGGCGAAGGCCCGGCCGGAGTCGGGCAACACACTGGCGATGCGCATGTACCACGCCTGGTACATTCCGTTTCACGCCTACGGCATCATCCACGGTGATCCGCACCTCGGCAACTATACGGTGCGACCGGACGATACGCTCAATTTGCTGGATTTCGGCTGCGTGCGGGTGTTCCCGCCGTCGTTCGTCCGCGGTGTGATCGACCTCTATCGGGCGCTGTTGGACGACGATCAGGAGCGCGCGATCGAGGCCTATCGGACCTGGGGGTTCTCCGAGATCACCCACGAGCTGGTCGAGGTCTTGGGCATCTGGGCACGGTTCGTCTATGCGCCGTTGATGGAGGACCGGGTGCGACCGATCGAGGAAACCAACGCCACCGTCTACGGCCGGACGGCGGCACAGAAGGTCCATCGCGCGCTGCGCCGAGTCGGCGGCGTCACCATCCCGCGTGAGTTCGTCTACATGGATCGGGTCGCGATCGGTCTCGGGTCGGTGTTCCTGCACTTGAAGGCGGCGATCAATTGGTATCGGGTTTTTCAGGAGCTGATCCGCGATTTTGACGAGGCGACGCTGGAAAGGCGCCAGGACGACCTGCTCCGCCGCTACGGCATCGACGTGCCGGCCTGACCGCACGCAACGACTCGGTTACAATAACACCGGATTTGCAATTTAAAATCGCAGACCCCCTCACGGCGGTGCAGCATTCCACTCTTCCGGCGCCTGGGAGCTTTGACTAAAGTCGGTCGTCAAGACCAAGATCGCGGTCCCGGTGGACGGTCTGCCGCATCGCCCGATGCCGGCAGGACGGACCAGCGCGGTTGCCACGCCGCACCCGGCCCGCGGTCGCCGCCGCCGAGACCGGCCGCTCCAAGACCGATCGACGCGCGGCCGGCCCGGCCCGGGCGGACACCCCAGCCCGGCGGGCCAGACAAACGTGGAGGCAATCCTCGTGTCCGACGCCCCCTCAGCCGTCGATTGGACGGGCGATCTTAGCGTCAATGTCAAACTGATCGACGACGAGCACAAGATGCTGCTCAGCGTCTACAACGACTTGGTCGAATCGCTGCAGCGCCACGACCAGGCCGCCGTGGTCGACAAGGTGATGAAAGAGCTATTCGCCTACACCCAATACCATTTCGGCCATGAAGACGAGCTGATGTCGTCTTACGGCTACGACGACATCGAAGCGCATCGCGCCCAACACGCCGGTTTCGTCGACCGCCTGCACGCGATGGAGCAAAGCATCGCGGCCGGCCAGGACACCGCCGAACACCTGGCCGAGTTCGTACGATCCTGGATCACCGGCCACATCAAGGTCGCCGACCGTAAGCTCGGCACCTTCTTGAAGGACCGACTGCCGCCCGACGGCTTCGATTTTGCGAACCCCGAGGTCGGCGTGGTCCCCTGACGCGTGCGACCGACGGCCCGTGAACCGGCCCGCCCGGGCGCGGACCGCCGCGACCAGCGATCGCACCCGCGGATTACCCGCTTGCCGCCGCGGCGCGGAACGCCTGCCAGAGCGTCTCCTGCCGGGCGGACGCGGCGGCGCGGGCGCGGGCACGCACCGGACCAAACCCGCGCACCTCGCGCGGCAGCTTGGCCAGCGCGACCGCCGCCCCATGGGTGGTCGGCGTGAGCTCGGCCAACAGCGCCTCGACCAGCCGTTCGAACGCCGCGATCGCCGCCCGGTCGGCCCGGCGCTCCGCGGTCCAACCAAACGGGTCGAAAGGCGTGCCGCGCAAGCTGCGCAACCGCGCAAGACCGGTGAACAGCGGGAAAATCCACGGTCCGAACCGTCGCTTGACCGGCGCGCCGGTCACCGGGTCGCGTCGGGCGAACAGCGGCGGCGCCAGATAAACCCCAAGCCGGACCGGGCCGTCGAACCGCGCGCGCACGCTTGTCAGAAACCCGGTCCGGCTGAACAGACGTGCGACTTCGTACTCGTCCTTGATCGCCAGCACATGGTGATAGCTCTCCGCCACCGCCGCGGTGAGCGCGGTCGCGCCAGGCAGCGCCGCCGCTTCGGCCGCGTCGACCCGGTCGACCAACGCCCGATAGCGCACGGCCAGCTTTGCGCCCTGATACGCGGTCAACTGTTCGGCCCGGCGCGCGATCGCTTCCTCAAGGCTGGTCGAACGCCGACGGTCCGCCGCCGTCGCCCCATCGCAATCCGCAGCGGCAGCAACAGCGGCGTCCAGCCGCACGCGCACCGCCTCCGGCGTCGCCGCCAGTCGCCGACCCCACGCGAACGCCTGCTGGTTCAACGAGATCTCAACGCCATTCAACGCAATCGCACGCATCAAAGACCTGTGTGACACCGGGATCAACCCGCGCTGCCAAGCAGCGCCGAGCAGCACCAGGTTGGTTGCGATCGGGTCGCCGGCCAAGTGCGCCGCGACCCCGCCGGCGTCGATCGTCTCGACCCGCTCGGCGCCGGCGTCGGCGCGCAGCGCCGCGATCAGGTCGTCGACCGGGACCCGGGCGCCGGGATCGCGAACGAACGCGGCCGTCGGAAGCTCGCGGGCGTTCAGGATCACCCGGGTGCGCCCGGATGCGATCCGGCTGCGCCATTCGAGCGCGGCGGTGACCACCGGGTCGGCGCCGAGCACCACGTCCGCCTCGCCGATGCCGAGACGGACGGCAGCCAAATCGGCCGGATCGGCGGCGATCCGGACGTGGCTGGTCACCGCGCCGCCTTTTTGGGCAAGCCCGGTCTGATCGAGCACGGTGGCGCCGCGGCCGTCGAAATGGGCGGCCAGGCCGATCAGGTTGGCAACCGTCACCACGCCGGTGCCGCCGACCCCGCAGATCAGCAGGTTGACCGGCGCCGCGAGCGGCGCGGTTGCCTGCTGCGGGTCGGGCGGCGCCGGGCTCGGGTCGCGCTCGACCGCGACCGAGGCGCGGCGTGGCCGGCCGCCGTCGACCGAGACGAAGCTCGGGCACATTCCGTCGGCGCAGGCAAGGTCGGCGTTGCACGACGCCTGATCGATCTCGCGCTTGGTGCCGTATTCGGTGTCGACCGGCACCACCGACAGACAGTTCGACCTGGTCGAACAATCGCCGCAGCCCTCGCACACCGCCTCGTGGATCACCAGGCGCCGCGGCGGCGGTGGCGCCAGGCCGCGCCGACGGCGACGACGCACCTCGGCGGCACAGGTCTGATCGAACACCAGAACGCTGACCCCGCGCCGGCGGGTCAGCCGCTCTTGCACCTCAGCCAGCCGATCGCGCCCGACCAACTCGGTACCCGGCGCATAGCGCGCGCGCGCGGCGTGCCCGCCGACCCGGCGATCGGTGACCACCACGATCGCATCGACCCCTTCGGCGGCAAGCTGGCGGGTCAGACGCGCGACCGTGAGCCCGCCGTCCATCGGTTGACCGCCGGTCATCGCGACCGCGTCGTTGAACAGGATCTTGATCGTCATGGTGACGCCGGCGGCGACCGCGGCGCGGATCGCCAGCACGCCGGAATGGACATAGGTGCCGTCGCCCATGTTGGCGAACACATGCGGGGTGTCGGTGAACGGCGCCTGGCCGAGCCAGGACGCGCCTTCGCCGCCCATCTGGGTGAAGGTCGCGGTCGCCCGGTCCATCCAGATCACCATGTAATGGCAGCCGATCCCGGCGAGCGCCCGGCTGCCGTCCGGGACCTTGGTCGAGCGGCTGTGCGGGCAGCCGGGGCAGAAATGCGCCGTGCGCCCGATCGGCGGTGCCGGATGCGCGGCCGCCGCCGCCTCGGCCGCGGCGAGCGCGTCGGCCGCGGCCCGGACGCCCGGATGGGCGGCCAGCGGCCCGGGGCGGCCCGCCAGCGCCCGCGCGATCCCCGCCGGCGTCACCTCGCCGTGCGCCGGCAGCAGCGGGCGCCCGTGCTCGTCGGTCTTGCCGACCACCCGCGGCCGACGGTCGGCCGGCAGATGGTAGAGCAGGTCCTTCAGTTGCGGTTCGATCAGCGGTCGCTTTTCCTCGACCACCACCACCTCGTCCAGCCCGCCGGCGAAGGCGAGCGCGCCCTCGCGCTCGAGCGGCCACGGCATCGCAACCTGATAGACACGAAGCCCGAGCGCCGCCGCCTCGGCATCGCTCAGCCCCAGCCGTGCCAACGCTTGGCGGACATCGCCCGCGGCCTTGCCGGTGGTGACGATCCCGAGCCGACGCGGCCCGGCGCCGGCCCCGACCACCACCCGGTCGAGCCCGGCGGTGCGGACGAACGCCTCGACCGCCGCCAGCTTCGCCGTCATCAGCCGCCGCTCCTGGGCCAGCGGCGGGTCCGGCCACCGCACCCCGAGCGGCGCCGCCACATCCTCGGCCGGCACCGCAAACCGGCCGAGCGACGGGTCGACCACCACCGTCGCCGCGCTGTCGGCCACCTCGGCAACCAACTTCAACGCCACCCAACAGCCGGAGAACCGCGAGATCGCCCATCCGGCCAAACCCAATCTCAACACGTCGTAAACGTCGGCAGGCGCCAAAACCGGGATCTGGAGATGGACGAAGGCGTGCTCGCTCTGGTGCGGCAGGGTCGAGGAGCGGCAGGCATGGTCGTCCCCGGCCAGCAGCAGGACGCCGCCATAGCGCGCGGTCCCGGCCGCGTTGCCGTGGCGCAACGCGTCCCCGGCCCGATCGACCCCGGGACCCTTGCCGTACCACATCGCGAACACGCCGTCGTGACGCGCGCCGGGGAACAGGCCGACCTGTTGGCTGCCCAGACACGCGGTCGCCGCGAGCTCCTCGTTGATCGCCGGCTGGACGCGGATCTGATGGGCGTCCAGGTGGGTCTTGGCCCGCGCCATCGCCTGGTCGAGCGTGCCGAGCGGCGACCCGCGGTAACCGGTCACATACCCAGCGGTGTCGAGGCCGCGCGCCCGGTCGAGCCGACGCTGCATGATCGCCAAACGCACCAAAGCGTGAACGCCGGAGAGATAAAGCGGCCCGTCGTCAAGGGTGTAGCGATCGTCCAAGCGCTCCATGGCGGCTCTCCCAGGGTGGCGGCGCGCACCATCCCTCAGTCGTTGGCCCGCAGTCGTTGGCCCGCAGTCGTTTGTTGGTTCCCCACGGGCGACCGGCAGACCCGACCGGCAGCGCCGGCGTTCGGCCTTCGGCCGTTGTCAGGGGCGCCGCCCCCGACACCCCCGCAAGGGGGGCAACCCCCCTTGACCCCCACTGGTTAAAGGGGTTCAGCAATCCCCAAGACGTCGGCGATGTTCGCCGCCTTTCTGTCCAAAGTCATGGTTGATTGCGCCGCACGCTCGGACCACCTTCGTCGAAGTCACGAGACCGGAGCCGACCGCCGATGTTCATCCAGACCGAACCAACCCCCAATCCGGCGACCCTGAAGTTCCTGCCCGGCTGTACGGTGCTGACCCGCGGCACCGCGGACTTCGCCGACCCGGCGACCGCGGCGCGCTCGCCGTTGGCGGCCCGGCTGTTCGCGGTTGCGGGCGTCACCCGGGTGTTCCTCGGCCCCGACTTCGTTTCGGTCACCAAGGCCGAGGACCAGGATTGGCACGCGATCCGGCCGCCGGTGTTGGGCGCGATCATGGCGCACTTCCAGTCCGGCGCCCCGGTGCTGGACGGCGACGAGGACAGCGGCCACAGCAACGACAGCGACCATCCGGACGCCGCGATCATCGGTCAGATCAAGGAGTTGCTCGACACCCGGGTCCGCCCGGCAGTCGCCCAGGACGGTGGCGACATCACGTTCCACGGGTTCGAGCGCGGGGTCGTCTATCTGACCATGCGCGGCGCCTGCGCCGGCTGCCCGAGCTCGACCGCGACGCTCAAGATGGGCATCGAGAACCTGCTGCGGCACTACATCCCCGAGGTCACCGAGGTCCGGCCGGTGGCATAACCCGGCGGCGCGCGGCGCGCTCACAGCTCGTGGGTGCCGGTCCGCGGGATGCGGACGTCCCGGTGCACCGACACGCTCAACAGATATCCGCACGCGACCGTCAAGGTCAGCATCGCGGTGCCGCCATAAGACACCAGCGGCAGCGGGATCCCGACCACCGGTATCAAGCCGGTGACCATCGCGACATTGACGAACACATATAAAAAGATGGTGGTCACGATCCCGATCCCGACCAGCCGGCCGAACTGATTGCGGCAGGTCAGCGTGATCACGAAGCCGTAAACGAACACCAAAAGATACAACGCCAGCAGGGTCAGCGCACCGACCATGCCGAACTCTTCGGCAAGCACCACAAAGATGAAGTCCGTATGCTTTTCCGGCAGGAACATCAGCTGGCTTTGCGAGCCCGTCAAATATCCCTTGCCGAACACCCCGCCGGCGCCCAGCGCGATCTTCGACTGGATGATGTTGTAGCCGGCGCCCAACGGATCGCTTTCGGGGTCGAGGAAGGTGAACACCCGCTGTTTTTGGTAATCGTGAAGAAACTCCCACCCGATCGGGATCACCGCCAAGCCGCCGAGCAGGGCGATCGCGAACTTCCACAACCGGACACCGGCGGCAAAGAAGATCGCGCCACTGCCCAGCAACAACAGCATGGCGGTCCCCAGATTCGGCTGGAGCAGCACCAACGCCACCGGCATCAAGACCAAGATCAACGGCGGGATCAAGACCAACGGCCGGCCGATCTGCTCCAGCGTCAGCCCATGGAAATAGCGCGCGAGTGCCAACACCAGCGCGATCTTCATCAGCTCGGACGGTTGCAGGACGAAAAAGCCGAAGTCGATCCAGCGCTGCGCCCCCATGCCGACCTGTCCGGCGATTTCCACCGCGATCAACAGGCCGAGCATGACCAGATAGATCGGATAGGCGAATCGCATCCACAGCCGCACATCGATCAGCCCGATCGCGATCATGATCACCAGCCCGGGCGCGAACCGGATCAGCTGGCGCATCGCCCACGGTTGCCAGTCGCCGCCGGCCGCCGAGTAGAGAAGCCCGACACCGATCCCGGTGATCGCGGTCACCAGAATCACGAGCCCCCAGTTGATCAGGCGCAACTTGCCGGTGACGACCAGCAGCGGCGGCTGCGGGGCCAGCTCGATGGGCATGAAGACACTCACGAACCGTTAATCCGATCTGTTTTTATATCAGCGTCTGCCGGAGCGGTCGCCAAGGTCCCGGGTGCGCCGGGCGGGGGGGGGCCTGCCCGCCCGCAGGGGCGCCGGCGCTCCGTCCTCGGCTGTCAGATGGACATTATCGGCCATGGCTCGTCGCGGCTATACCCGCCCGGAAGTGCAGCGGCTGCTCGCCGCGCTTGAACGCCAGGCGCGGGAGGCGATCACGCTCGCGTCGAGCGCCGAAAAGGAGGCCTCGCGCCACAGCTTCGCCGCCTACCGGGCATTCCGGGACAAGGTCGGCGAGTTCCAGGCGCTGGTGATCCTGATCGAAGGCCGGCTGCACAACATCATCGACGGCCGCAGCGACGATCTGCGCGAAAAGTTCCAGGAACTCGACATCTTGATGTTGTCGGTGCTGGTGCGCGCGAGCATGCGGTTCTTTTTTGTCCTGTCCGCCAATCCGATCCTGCCGCTCGGCGCCCGCGAGGTCTTCATGTCCGAGCTGCGCAGCCTGCACGAGGCACACCAAAAGCTGAACCGACCGGAGTATGCCGAAAAACTGGCCTCCGATCTCGAGCAAGACCTGGAGACGGCGTCGGCGATCCTGGAAGAGATCATCGACAAGGCGCCGAGCCTGCTCAATTTCAAGCTCGATCCGCTCGGCGACGACGACGGTTCCGACGACACAGGCGCGCCGCCCGACCGGTCGGCCGCGTGACCCAGGGCGCCGCGACCCAAGCGCGCGGCCGTGACCGGACGTCGCACGACCCGCCGCTCCGACCTATAGTGCGGTGATGGCGGTCCCGCCCGCCCCGGTCCGTCCCAGAGCCCGGGGCAGCGACGGCGCGGCGGCCGCGACCGTCAACGACGCAGGATCGGGCGACGTGGTGCCACCAATTTCCCGGGACGACCTTCGGTATTACGGCCAGCGGGCGGCAGCGCAGGCCAGCACGCTCGCGGCGCGCGCGGCGGAAAAGCAGATCAGGGTCGGGGTGACCGGGCTGCAGCGCTCCGGCAAGACCGTGTTCGTGACCTCGGTGATCGACAATCTGTTGAAGGGTGGTCGGCTGCCGATGCTGACCGCGATCGCCGAAGACCGGTTCCTCGGCGCCCAGCTGCGGCCGCCGCCGGCCGCCGACGTGCCGCGGTTCGCTTATGAAGGCCATCTCGGCACCCTGACCGGCACACCGGCGGCGTGGCCGGCCCGGACCCGCGGCGTCAACCAGATCCGTTTGGTGCTTAAGATCCGCCCAAAGGCGATGATGCGGCGCCTGGTCTCGGAGGCCCGGACGGTCACGCTCGACTTGGTCGATTACCCCGGCGAATGGTTGCTCGACCTGCCGCTGCTCGACCTCGACTATCCCGAGTGGTCGGCGCGCACGATCCGTCTGGCCGCGCAGGCACCGCGCGATCGCCTGTCGCAGGACTGGCGCGCCTGGCTCGGCCAGGTCACCCCCGACCAGCCGGCCGACGACGAGACCGCCCGCCAAGGCGCGGCGCTCTACACCGCCTATCTCCAGGCCTGCCGGTCCGACGACACCCACTTAAGCGTGATCCAGCCGGGCCGATTCGTCGAACCCGGCGACTTCGCCAACGCGCCCTTGCTGGCGTTCTGCCCGCTCGCCGGTGCCGACGCCCGCGACCGCCGCGGCGGCCTCGGCCGGCTGATGGCCGACCGCTACGACGCCTACAAGGCGTCGGTGGTGCGGCCGTTCTTCATCCGCCATTTCGCCCGGCTGCACCGCCAGATCGTGCTGGTCGATCTGTTGGGCGCGCTCAACGCCGGGGCGCCAGCGCTCACCGACATGCGCGCGGCCCTGACCGACAGCCTCGCCAGTTTCCGCCACGGCCGCGGCACCTGGATCGAGCGGCTGACCGGGACCCGGGTCGACCGGGTGCTGTTCGCGGCGACCAAGGCCGACCATGTCGCGGCGACCCAGCACGCCAATGTCCGCCTGACCCTCGATACCCTGCTTGCCGACGCCCGGCGCGAGATTAGGTTCGCCGGCGCGGCGATCGACGTCACCGCGGTCGCCGCGGTCAAATGCACCCGCACCGTGGTGACCGACCACGACGGCCGCCAACTCGCCTGCGTCGAGGGCATTCCGGCCGGGCGCACCGACAAGACGGTCTTGTTCACCGGCGACATCATCGATCCGAGCGACCCGATCCCCGAGGGGATCGAGCGGCCCTACCGCTTCATGAACTTCCAACCGCCGCCCGGGCTGGGCCGGGACGGGCGCGGGTTGCCGAACATCCGGCTCGACCAGGCGCTCGAGTTCTTGATCGGAGACCATCTGGCATGACCGCGACCGGCACGATCGACCGTTCGCCGCCGCCCGGCGGCCGACCCCGCCCGATGGAGCTCGATCCCGCCGACCGGCGGATCGATGTTCTTGACGACCGCCCCGACGCGCTTGCGGCGCTGGCCGCCGAGCCCGCTGCCGCCGCGGAAACGCCGGCGGCAGCGCAACCCCGGCAGGGCTGGCCGGCGCTCGGCTGGGCCGTGGCCGGGATCGCCGCCTTGGTCGCGGTCGCGCTCTGTTTCGATGCCGCCGCCCTGGTCGCGCGGGCCTTTGCCGCGAGCAACGTGCTCGGGGTCGCGGTTTCCGGTCTGCTCGCCGCCGTGGTGGTGGTGGTGATCCGGGCGTTCGTGGACGAACTGCGCGGCCTCGGTCGGCTGAGGCGCGGCGATGCGTTGCGCGCCGAGGCCGAGCGGGTGATCGCGCGCGCCGGCCATGGCGACGCCGCCGGGGTGGCGGCCCGGTTGAAGACGTTCCTCGACCACCGCCCGGACACCGCGGTGGCGTGGCGCACGGTGGACACCCACCTGACCGACGCCCACGACGACCGCGAAAGCTTGTATCTGGTCGAGGGTGCGCTGTTGGTGCCGATCGACCGCGACGCATACGGCGCGGTGGTGCGTGCGGCCCGCGACACCGCGCTTGCGACCGCGCTCAGCCCGTCCGCGGTGCTCGACCTTGCGATCGTCTTGTGGCGGACCGCGCGGATGACCCGGGAGGTCGCCGGGCTTTACGGCGTGCGGCCCGGGCCGGTCGGCCAGGTTCGCCTGATCCGACGCCTGGTCAGCAATCTCGCGGTCGCCGGGTTGGCCGAGACCGCCCATCACGCCGCGGTCGACGCGCTTGGCGGGTCTTTGGCCGCCGCGGTGTCGGCGCGGATTGGTCAGGGGTTGATCAACGGTTTGCTCGCCGCCCGGCTTGGGGTTGCGGCGATGCATGCCTGCCGGCCGATGCCGTTCGGGCCGGAGCGGGCGCCGAACCTGCTCGGTATTCGGGCCGAGTTGCTGCGGATGCCCAAAGAGGTGTTCTGATTGAGGGGCGCGCGGAAAGGCCGCAACCGGCCTTCGGCCGTTCGGGGGGCGCTGCCCCCTCGACCCCCGCAAGGGGGGGCACCCCCCTTGACCCCCACGCCTTATCGGGGGCCAGAGGGGGTGAACCTAAAGCTCCCGGTCGCCCGGATGATCGACCACCGACACCGCCAACGCGGCCGAGAACCCGGCGCGCCCCAGAGCCGCAAGATCGCGGCGCCGATGCGTTGCGCGCGCCTCGGCAGCACGAAACGGCC
This sequence comes from Azospirillaceae bacterium, assembly GCA_028277115.1. Lineage (GTDB taxonomy): Bacteria > Pseudomonadota > Alphaproteobacteria > Azospirillales > Azospirillaceae > JANQHG01. The sequence continues at coordinate 22,588 of JANQHG010000123.1, read as the reverse complement.
CGATTCGACGACGCCGCGCAAACGCCAACGCCGCCGCCAAGTCGGCGTCATCCTGATCCCGATCAGCCTCGGCAAGCGCTTGGGCGGCGGCGTCGCTGCCCAGTCCATCGCGCGCGAGACGCGCCGCGATCGCGGCGGCCGACACACCGCGTCGGCGCAGGGCCCGCGCCCGCGCCACCGCGTACTGCGCGTCGTCCAGAAGCCCGGCCGCGGTCGCCCGCGCGACCACTGCCGCAACCAAGGGCGCCGGCGCGGCCGGCGGGTCCCCGAGCCGCCGGGCGGCGCGGGCGAGCCGGGCCGACAACAGCCGCTCCAGATGGCGTGTCGAACAGGTGTAGCGCGCAAGATACCGGTGCACGGCGTCTTCGAGCCCAGCCACAGTGAACAGCGCCCGGTCCCGCTCGTCGGACATCGGTGCGATCGGTCAGGCGCCCGGGTCGTCGTCGCCGAATCGCGGCATCAGCTCGACGAAGTTGCACGGTTGCGAGCGGTTGTCGAGCTGTGGCCCCAAGATGCGGTCCCAGGCGTCGCGGCACGCGCCGGTCGATCCGGGTAGTGCAAAAATCAGCGTGGTATCGGCCATCCCGCCAAGCGCGCGGCTTTGGATCGTCGCCGGTCCGATCTGTTCGAAGCTGATCTGGCGGAACAGCTCGCCGAAGCCGGGGATCGTCTTGTCGATCACCTGTTCCACCGCCTCGGGCGTGACATCGCGACCGGTCAGACCGGTGCCGCCGGTCGACACCACCACGCTGACCCGCGGGTCGGCGATCCAACGGTGCAATACCGCGACGATCTCCACCCGTTCATCGCAGACCAGCGCGCGTTCGATCAAGCGGTGACCGGCGCTTGCGACCCGTTCGCACAACAGGTCGCCGGACCGGTCTTCGTCTTGGGAGCGACTGTCCGAGACCGTCAGAACCGCCATCCCAAGCGGTACGAACGGCCGGCAGTCATCCCGCCGCGTCATTATCCGCCACCTGGGTGACCTGGGCTTCGAGCGGCAGGTAGATCGGCCAGCGCCCGTTCGCGACCGCGTGTAACGTCACCGGCTCCTGGCCGAGGCGCAGCCGATAGGCCCAAAGGTTGGCCATCAGCTTCTCGACGAACACCCGGGTCTGGCCGAACGGAATGCTCTCGACGAACAACAGCGGATCATCGATCTTGCCGAGCAGGCGATGCCAACGGCGCAGGTTGCCCGGGCCGCCGTTGTACGCCGCGCCGAGGAAAAACAGGTTGCCGGCAACTTCGGGCAGATCGAGCAGCCGTACGACATAGCGTTGGCCGAGGGTCAGATTGTATTCGGGGTCGAACAACCGGTCGCCGCTTTCACCCCCGACATAGCGCGCGGTGGCCGGCATCAGCTGCATCAGCCCGGCCGCACCGCGACGGCTGCGCGCGAACCGATCGAACCGTGACTCCTGACGAATGAGCGACAACATCAACGCGCGGTCGACCTGGAAACCGCCCTGCGGTTGCCAACGGCCGACCGGATACAAGAGCGCATCGTAGGTCCGCCGCCCGGGCGCCCCGCCGGGGCGGGTGATCGCGTTGCCGAAACGCAGCGCCAGGTCGGACAAGCCGGTGACGTCCGCGAGCGCGAGCAGCGCCTCGCGCAGGAACCGGTCGCCGCCGGGGTTGATCCGCACCAACTCGTCGGACGCCAGGTCAGTCAGCCCGACCTGGATCAGCCCGATCGCGCGCCGGCCCGCGGGATGATCGGCGAGCGCGGCGAGACGACCCGCGGTCAGCCGCGGCAGCTGCCAGTCGAACGCCGGCGGCAACCCGAGCCGGGCGCGCGCGATCATCCCATAAAAGGTCCGCCCGTAGCGCGCCGCATCGCGAAAGCTGCGCTCGGCACGGTCGGCATTGCCGATGGCGGTGTAGGCGCGCCCGGCCCAGAAGGCGGCCGCCGCGACCTGCCACGGCGACACCGAACGCAGACCCGCCATCATCGCGAAATAGGGTGCCGCGGCTGCCGGGTCGCCGGCGCGCCACGCCGCCAAGCCGGCGATCCACGGCGCCTGCGGCACCGTCTCCCCCGACCGCCGCGCGCTCGCGGCGGCCAGCGCATGGGCGGACCTGTTGTTGCCACCGTAGAACATCACGGCCGCAATCCGGGTGCGCAACACATCATAGTCGCGGGTCGAAAACCCGGACCCAACCTTGGCGCCGCTCAGCGCCCGCAGCGCCGCACCCGGACGGTCTTGGGCCAGCATCGCGTTCACCCGGTCGGCGACCGGCCCGGACGCGCGCCGCCTGGACGCCGGCACCTGTTCGAACCGTTCGCCCGCGCGCGCCGCCTCGACCTCAAGCACGCCATAGACGGCGTCGGCCAGCCGCGGCGCCGCCGGCGCGGCGACGCCCGCCGGCCGCCTGATCTGGGCGAGCCGGAACACCCGCCCCGCGCCCGGATGATCGCCGTGGTCGCGCAACCAACGCGCCAGCTCGTCATAGCGCGACACATAGGCGGTCGGATGCAACAACCGCTGCAGCCCGAGATGACCGACCAGTCGCCGATCGACCAAGCGCGCAACCGCGGCATCGGCCGCCGCCCAATCGCCTTTTTCCTGCAGGCGATAAATCTCCCGGTAGCCGGCAACGTCCGCCGGCGACAACTGCACCTCGTCCGCGCCGGCGCCCAAAAACCGCGCCCGCACACTATCGAAATACACGAGGGCGCCGTCGGACCGCTGCGCGCCGACTTGCGGCGCGGCGCGATCGGGCAACCACCGCACCGGCCGCACCGCCCGGGTCGCGGGTTCGACACCAGCGTGGACCCGCACCGCACCCGCGGTCTGTCGGTAAGGTTTTTCGGCCGGCAGGGGCACGTCGGGTTCCGCGGCGATCCGGATCGGGGCGCGCAAGAACGTCGAACCGACGAACCGACGGACCGACGCGGCCGCCTCGCCGCCTTGACGATCGAGCCACGGCGGCGGCCAACTGATCGCGGTCACGGCACGGTGCCACTGATCCGGGATCGACGCCCCGACGCCGGCGATCCGGGCGCGCATCCGCTCGCGCGCCGCCGCGCCCCACGGGTCGTCGTGCGCGGTGTCTCGGGCGATGTCTCGGGGGGTGCCGGCAGCCGACCCGACTGCGACGCCAAACCCGACCCATAGGCTCGGCGCCGCTGCGACAACGCCGAAAACCAAAATCAGCGAAGACAAACCATAAGCAATCGCATTTCGCGAGGCCATGGGCGGCTCCGCACTGTTCGAATTCATCAGCATTTCAGCGAAATATCTCAGTACCCAATGCCGCGCAAGCCCGTACGTGTGCACGTGCGGCGCAAATCGGGCCGACATCGCCCAGAACCCAACAGCCAAAGGCGGTTAGGCTTGCCCAAGGAAATCGCTAGGATAACCGTCTCTTGAGCATCCGCAGGTCGTGCCACGCCGCGCGCTTTTGCCCGGGCGTACGCAACAGGTACGCCGGATGGAAGGTCGCCAGGGTCGGCACCGGGATGTCGCGCCGCGGCGCGCGATACGCGTGCCAACGCCCGCGCAAACGCATCACGCCATCGGTCCGCCCCAACAGGGTGCGTGCCGCGGTCGCGCCGAGCAACAAGAGGCAATCCGGCGCCGCCAGTTCGATGTGGCGTTCGACAAAGGGTTGGCAGACCGCGATTTCGGCCAGGGTCGGGTTGCGGTTGCCCGGCGGTCGCCACGGCAGGATGTTGGTGATGTAAACCGTCTTGCGGTCGAGCCCGATCGCCGCGAGCATACGGTCGAGCAGCCGACCGCTTGGTCCTACGAAAGGCTTACCCTGCCGATCCTCGTCCTCTCCCGGCGCTTCACCGACGATCATGACGCGGGCGTTAGGATTTCCGTCGGAGAACACAAGATTGGTCGCGGTGTACTTCAACGTACAACCGTCGTACGCGTCCAGCGACTCGGCCAACGCCACCAGGTTCGCGACCCGGCCGAGCCGTTCGCGAGTCTCCCCGATCCGCGCCTGCAGCCCCTGGGTCCGGGGCGCGGCCGCCTGATCCGGCCGCATCAACCCGTCCGCCGCCTGCGCACGCGGCGCGATCTCGCGCGGGTGACCGCCGGGCACCGCCGGTCCTGCACCCGGGTCCACCGACCGGCCGGCGTTCTCGGCCACTGGCACGGTCATTGGGTGGCTGGCCGGGCGGCTCCAATCGGTCGGGGTGTCGGCGACGGCCTCATCAGCGCCGATGTCGACCTGCCAAGCCAGCGCCGCCAGCAGGGCTGCCCGATCCGCGGGCACCGCCGCCCCGATCCCGTCACCCGCCGTCATCACCCGCGTCGTCGCGTGTCCACCCGAGCGGTTGCCGTCGCGCACCCGCAGATCGCGTCGCCCGACCACAGCCGCAGGCCCACCCGACCAAACACACCCTTTTCGATGATCGGGGCGAAATTAAGACCGCCCTGCGACTTTCCAAAGGCGCCGGGCCAGCGGCGTCGGGGTGACGTCGCCGCTGCGGGTCCGGCACGGCGGCCGAGGCGCGATTGACCCGATTGGACTTTTCCACCGTCGGCCCTCATGAAACAGTGGCGGCCGACGGACCCGATCGCGGGTTGACGATCAGACACCTCTCGAGGAGCCGAGATGGAACGCGAGCGCATGGAGTACGATGTGGTGATCGTCGGCGGCGGCCCGGCCGGCTTGGCCGCAGCGATCCAGCTCAGGCGGCGCGCTGACGCCGATGGTCGAGACCTCTCGGTGTGCGTGATCGAAAAGGGCGCCGAGATCGGCGCCCACATCCTGTCCGGCGCGGCGATTGAACCGCGCGCGCTCGACGAATTGATCCCCGACTGGCGCGACCAGGATCCGCCGCTGGTCACCCCGGCCGGGCGGGACCGATTCCTGTTCCTGACCCGCCGGTGGGCGGTGCCGTTGCCGCCGCCGCCCCAGATGGCCAATCACGGCAATTACCTCGGCAGCCTGGCCAATCTGTGCCGATGGCTGGCGGCGCGCGCCGAAGCCCTTGGGGTCGAAATCTACCCTGGTTTTGCCGGGGCCGAGCTCCTGGTCGATGACGCCGGCGCGATCGCCGGGGTCGCGACCGGCGACATGGGCCGCGACAGCGACGGTCGGCCGACCGACCGGTTTACCCCCGGGGTCGAGCTGCGGGCGCGTCAGACCGTGTTCGCCGAGGGCAGCCGCGGCTCGCTGACCAAACAGCTGATTGCGCGGTTCGACCTCGCTGCCGAGGCCGATCCCCAGACCTACGGCATCGGGCTCAAGGAGATCTGGGAGATCGACCCCGCGCGCCACCGTCCGGGCGAGCTCGTTCATACCATCGGCTGGCCGCTCGACCAGGAAACCTATGGCGGCGCGTTCCTTTATCATATGGACGGCGGTCAGGTGCATGTCGGGTTCGTGGTCGGGCTCGACTACCGCAACCCGCACCTGTCGCCGTACGACGAGTTCCAGCGGTTCAAGACCCATCCGGCGATCCGGCCGTTGTTCGAGGGCGGCCGCCGCGTCGCCTACGGCGCCCGGGCGTTGACCGAAGGCGGGGTGCAGTCGCTGCCGCGTCTGACCGCGCCGGGCGCCGTCCTGATCGGCGACGCCGCCGGCTTCCTCAACGTGCCAAAGATCAAGGGCACCCACACCGCGATGAAGAGCGGCATGATCGCCGCCGACGCGGTCTACGACCATCTGGCCAAGGGCGACGGCGAGGGCGAGGGCGATGCCGAGGTGCCGGATTTTCACGACCGGCTGCGTTCAAGCTGGCTGTGGACCGAGCTCCACCGGGTGCGCAACATCCGCCCGGCGTTTCGGTTCGGTTTGTTCCCGGCGCTCGCCTATGCCGCGATCGACACGTATGTATTGCGCGGGCGGGCGCCCTGGACGCTCCACCACCATAAGGCGGACCATGAAACCCTGCGCCCAGCCGACCGCGCCCGGCCGATTGCGTATCCGAAGCCGGACGGGGTCATCACCTTCGACATCTTGACCTCGGTCGCCCTGACCGGCACCAGCCATGCCGAAACTCAGCCGTGCCACCTGACGCTCGGCGACCCGACGATCCCGATTTCGATCAATCTCGCGCACTACGACGCGCCCGAGCAACGCTATTGCCCGGCCAAAGTCTACGAAATCGTGCGCGACGGCGCGACCGGCGCGCCCAGGCTCCAGATCAACTTCACCAACTGTATCCACTGCAAGACTTGCGACATCAAGGATCCGACCCAGAACATCAACTGGGTGGTGCCCGAGGGCGGCGGCGGCCCCGCCTACCCGAACATGTGACGCGGCTGCCCGCGACCGGTGGCCCGCGATGCGGGACCCGACGCGGCGGCGCCGACCCCGGCGACCTCGGCCGGTCCGGATCGCACTCGTCAATCGCTGGGCCCCGCCCGACGCTCAACCAACCGGCCAGGCCGCGGCCTGGCTCGCCGACGCGCTTCGCGCCGCGTTGCCCGACGCCCGGGTCACGATCCACGCCGCGCGGCCGGGCGGCGGGCCCCCGCCACGCGCGCCGGTGCGGCGGCTGGCCGGCGCGCTGGTCGATGCGGTCCGCCTGGGCGGCGCGGCCGCGCTTCGCGCCGACATCGTGATCTCGCTGACCGATCCACCGTTCCTGTCCCTGGTCCTCGGCCTCGCCCGCGTCTTCCGCCGGTTCCGCTGGATCGAATGGGTGATGGATGTTTATCCGCGTTTATTCGTCGCCTGCGGCATGATCGACCGGCGCCATCCGGCCGCCCGCCTGGCCGCCGCGCTCGACCGTCGGGTCCGTCCGGATCATCTGGTGTGCTGCGACGCCGGCCAGTGGCGCGCAGTCGCCCAAGGGCGGCGCGCCGAGGTCCCGGCAACCGTGCTGCCGTTCGGACTGGCACCGCCGACCGCGGCCGCCCCGCCGCCAACCGACCCCCGACCGCTCACCCTGCTGTACGCCGGCACGCTCGGCCACGCCCATGCACCCGAGGCGCTGATCGCATTGATCGAGCGTGGCCAAACGCTCAACATCCGCTTTCAACTTTCGTTAACCGGCGTTTATGCAGATCAGCTTCACCGCGCCAGGGCGGTTTGGGGCCATGTCGACTGGGCGCCGCCCGGGACACTCGCCTGGAGCGCGCTCGCGGCGGCCGATGCCCATATCGTCTGCCTGCGCCCTGAAGCGGCTGACCTTTCAGTGCCGTCGAAGGCGATCACAGCGGTGACGCTCGGCCGGCCGGTGGTGTGGATCGGCCCTGAGACCGCGGCGATTTGGCGCCGCCTGGCGCCCGCGGGCTGGCGAATCGATCCCGCCTGCCACGAGTCGCTCGACCAGGCGCTCGGTCACCTGAGCGATCCGGCTGACCGTCGACGCAAGACCGAGGCGGCGCAACGACTCGGTGCCGCCCTCCGCCACGAGGCGCACGTGGCGCGCGACCGATTGATCCGGTGGGTGTGCGCCGCGGCGGGTGAGGTCGCGGGATAGGCCAGCAGGGGCGGGGACTCGGCCCGCCCGACTTTACGGCTCCGACACTCCGGTGCCCGACCGAGCGCCGCCGCTCGACGCCTCGAGCGCAGCGGGGACGGCGTCGCGGCCGGTGACCGTCGGTTCGGCGGCGGCACCGGTCGCGCCGGCGGCCGATACGGCGCCGCCGGTCGGTTCGGTCCCGGCGGCGTGCGGGTTGGTTTCGAACGGCAGATGGTAACCGGGCGGCAGAATCACCCCGGCGGTCGGGTCCGCGACCCCGGCGGCCGACCGAAAGCCGGCGCGCCGATACTGCTCGATCACCCGCTCCGGCGGGATCTTGTCGACCACTTCACCGGTTTCCTGGTCGCGAAACGCCAGGATTGCCAGGCGCGCCGTGGTGTCGTAGCGCAGGATCGGGCTGACATAGGGCACCCCGGCGCGCGTTGCCGCCTCGCCGGCGGCCTCCGCACCGGCGGGTCCACCCGCGGCCGGCGCGGCGGCCACGGCGGACCCGGGTCCGCGCCCGACCGACTCGGGCTCGGTCCGTTGCGGTGTCACCGCACCGATCGACGGAACCTGCATCTCGCGACCCCCGTCCGCCCGTCACCGCCCGGCCCGGCATTCGGTCCCGGTGCCGAACGGTCTCCGGCGCGGCTCAGACGGTGATGTCGAGCGTGAGGCCGCGTCCGAACGCCCCCGGCGATGCCGGATCGTTCGGCCCGGTCGCCCCGCCGGCGCCCGCGTTCAGGCTCGGCGACGACGTCCCGCCCGGCTGAAGCCCGGTCCGCGACGCCCCAAGGGCCGCGTCGGACGATTGGTTTGCCCCCAAGGGCCCGGTCCCGTCCTGCCCGACCCGCAACGGTCGCGTCGCCGAGTCGTCGGTGCCGGTCCGACCGACCGTGGTCCCGGTCTGGCCGTCGGTCGCCAACGGCGCCGCGCGCGGCCCGATCTGGCCCGGATTGAAGCCGGCATAGGCCTGAACGCCCGAAACGCCTTCCATCTGATCCTCCGTCACACGACCGCCGCCCGGTCCCCAGCCGTTCCGCGGCGATCACCTCCCGACCAAAACACCCCCGCTTCGACGAGCCACCCTACACTCGACCCCCGATATCTGGGGATGGCGCCCAGCGATGAAACCGCCCACGGCGCCGGGTCTCACACTTTCCATAATTCAACCATCGATCGATGCCGCCGTCCATGGCCTGGCGATCCGACCGATACCCGCAAAACGCGAACCTGTGCCGCGATGCCCGCGATGGTCGGCGGCGCGGCGGCATCGCAGCCGAACCATGGACGCGCGGGTCCGGGATCGGCGATGGTGGTTGGGCGCTCGGGCGTGCTCGAGCGGACGATTTCGGGGCATGAACCGGCAGGGGAGGGCGGATTGGCCTGCGCCATCGACTTCTATTTCGATTTCGCGTCGCCGTACGGCTATCTCGCCAGTCTGGAGATCGATGCGCTGGCGGCGCGCCATGGCCGGACCGTGGCATGGCGGCCGATCCTTTTGGGTGCCGTGTTCAAGGTCACCGGCGCGCTGCCCTTGACCGAAACACCGCTCAAGGGCGCCTACCTGCGCCGCGACGTGCCAAGGTTGGCGCGGCTGCGCAAGGTCCCGCTGACCTTTCCGGACACGATGCCGATGTCGGCGCTCGCGGCGTCGCGCGCGGTCTACAGTTTGATGATCGCTGACGACGATCCGGCCCGCGGCAAGGCGCTGGCCGCCGCGGTGTTCCACGCCCATTGGGGTGAAGGCCGTGACATGGGGTCGGCCGATGCGGTGGCATCGCTCGCCGAACCGCTTGGGCTTGACCGCGCGGCGCTCGCGGCCGCGTGCACCGACCCGGCCGCCAAAACGCGCCTGCGCACCGAGACCGATCAGGCGATCGACCGCGGCGTATTCGGGTCGCCGTTCTTTTTTGTGGACGATGAACCGTTTTGGGGCGTCGATCGCCTCGACCAGGTCGACGCCTGGAGCGCCGGGGGCTGGTGACGCACCGCGTGACAACGCCGCCCCTGGTCAATTGGATCGGCGTCTATCGGACCGGCGACCGATCGCGGGTGGCCCACCGCCGCGGCGCCTAGTACCCCTCGCGCTCCATCCGCTTGCGCAGAAGCTTGCGCGTGCGCCGCACCGCCTCGGCCCGTTCGCGGGCCCGTTTCTCCGACGGCTTTTCATAATTTCGGCGCAGCTTCATCTCGCGAAAGATGCCTTCGCGCTGCATCTTTTTCTTGAGAGCACGCAGCGCCTGATCAATGTTGTTGTCCCGGACGAGTACTTGCACGGTTGGTTCACACTCCCTATCCAACGATCATACGATGCCGGCGGTCCTGGTGTTTGGAGGTCCTGGTGTTTGGACAGCCGACGGCCCGCGACGCGCTGCCAAGCGTCACGTCGGCACATTTCCTACCATGACGCTGTCAGAAAAGGAAGCTTGCCATGGCGATCCTCGGAATCGCGCGCATGGGCCACCCGGTTCTGCGGCGTCTCGCCGATCCGGCGGCCGATCCGACCGATCCGTCGGTCGCGCGACTGATCCGCGACATGGCAGAAACCCTGGACGACGCTGGCGGCGTCGGTCTTGCCGCACCGCAGGTTCATGAGCGCGTTCGGGTGATCCTGGTTCGACCGCCCGGTGAAGCCCCGGCGTTCACGGTGATCAACCCGGTCGTAACCCCGCTTGACGACGACCGCGAGCTCGGGTGGGAGGGCTGTCTGTCGATTCCCGGCCTGCGCGGTGTGGTGCCGCGCCACCGCCGCATCCTGTGCCACGGGGTCGCCCCCGACGGCCGGCACGTTGTCCATGACGTCGAGGGGTTTGTCGCGCGGATCGTTCAGCACGAGGTCGATCACCTGGACGGTGTCCTTTACATCGACCGCATGGTCGATCTCCGTGATCTTGTGTTTGAGGATCAGATGCGTCACCACACCGGCCAGGATCGCCCGAAGACGCCCGAGGGTGTCGGCGACCCTGAGAGCTGACTTTGCGGGTGGGGAGAGGCTGGCGCATGGATCTGGACCGGGCGCGCGACGATATTCTCGAGGCGACGCTGTCGAACATCGCCTTCGACGGTTGGACCGACCAGGCGGTCCGGACCGGGACCCGGCTTGCCGGTTATCCGTCGGGCACCGAACGACTGGCGTTTCCGGGCGGGGTCGGCGATGTCGTGGCCCATTTCAACGACTGGGCCGACCGGCGGATGACCGCGGCGCTCCAGGGCACCGACTTCGCGACCCTGCGGGTGCCCGAACGGATCGCCTGCGCGATCCGGGCCCGGCTTGAAGCGCTGACCGACCATCGTGAGGCGGTGCGCCACACCCTCGCCTGGCTGGCGCTGCCGCCCCATTTGGTGCAGGCAGGGCGGCTGGTCTACCGCACGGTCGATCAGATCTGGCATCTGGCGGGCGACCAGGCGACCGACACCGCGTTTTACACCAAGCGCGGTACGCTCGCGGCCATCTTGTCCGCGACCACCCTGTATTGGCTCGACGACCGGTCGGAGGACGGCGCCGACACCTGGGCGTTCCTCGACCGTCGACTCAGCGACTCGGCAGGCGCCGGTCGTGCCGCATCCAAACTCGGGGGGTTGGCGCGGCTGGCCGATCGACTGCCGTCGCCCTTGATCTTTTTGCGCCAGCTCGCACGGCGGGGGCGCAACGAGGCGTGACGGTGGGGGCTTGCGCCCCCCGACCAGGCTTCGGGGAGGATTTTGTGCGCCGACTTACCGATAGTGTTTGCCGGCTGTAAATCTCCGACATCTGGTGGTATGACACCGGGGCGCCGTGGCAACCCGCGGCGAATCGGGACACCGGACTGATGTGAGGAAACGATGGGCGAGGCCGACCGGGTGATCGCGTTCGGCGCCGACCATGCGGGCGTCGAGTTAAAGCAGGCGCTGGCGACGCGGCTTGCCGAGGACGGCTATCGGGTGGTCGACCTCGGGACCCACGGCCCGGACTCGGTCGATTACCCCGACTTCGCCGCCGTGGTCGCGGCCGAGGTCGCGAACGGCCGCGCGGCCCGCGGTGTGCTGGTCTGCGGCAGCGGCATCGGCATGGCGATTGCCGCCAACCGCCATCCGGGGGTCCGCTGCGCCAACTGCCACGACGTCACCGGCGCCCGTCTGGCACGCCAGCACAACGATGCCAATGTCCTTGCGCTCGGCGCCCGTTTGATCGGGCCGGCCCAGGCGGCCGACTGCCTGAACGCCTTCCTCGACACCGCGTTCGAGGGCGGCGAACGGCACAGCCGACGGGTCGCCAAGATGGGCTGAGTCTCTTTGATGGAAACGGAGCACGATCCCGCGATGCCCGAGCCTGCACTCTCCCCCACCCCCGTGTCCGCCGGCCACACCGACCATCCCCGGCCGGGAATCGGGCCGCCGCGGTCGAGCGGCTTCTTTACCGACTCGCTTGCCGAATCCGACCCGCAACTGGCCGCAGTGATCAGCGACGAGCTGGTCCGCCAGCAAGACCAGATCGAGCTGATCGCGTCCGAAAACATCGTGTCGTCGGCAGTGCTTCAAGCTCAGGGCTCGGTCCTGACCAACAAATACGCCGAAGGCTATCCGGGTCGGCGCTATTACGGCGGCTGCGAGTTCGTCGATGTCGCCGAGCAACTGGCAATCGACCGGGCCAAGCGGCTGTTCGACTGCGCTTTCGCCAACGTCCAGCCCCATTCCGGCGCCCAGGCCAACCAGGCGGTGTTTGTGGCCCTGCTTCAGCCCGGCGACACCATTCTCGGCATGTCGCTTGCCCACGGCGGCCATCTGACCCACGGCGCACCGCCCAACCTGTCGGGCAAATGGTTCACCCCGATCCAGTACGGGGTGCGCCGCGACGACGCCCGGATCGACTATGACGAAGTCGAGGCGCTGACGCTCGCCCACCGGCCCAAGCTGATCATCGCCGGCGGGTCGGCCTACCCGCGGGTGATCGACTTCGCACGCTTCCGCGCGATCGCCGACCGCGTCGAGGCGATCTTGATGGTCGATATGGCCCATTTCGCCGGGCTGGTCGCCGCCGGGGTGTTCCCGAGCCCGTTGCCGCACGCCCATGTCGTGACCACCACCACGCACAAGACGCTGCGCGGCCCGCGCGGCGGCATGATCCTGTCGAACGACGAGGCGATCGGCAAAAAGATCAATTCTGCCGTGTTCCCGGGCCTCCAGGGCGGACCGCTGATGCACGTGATCGCAGCCAAGGCAGTGGCGTTCGGCGAGGCGCTGCGCCCGCAGTTCCGCGCATATGCCGAGGCGGTGATCGACAATGCCCGGGCGCTCGCCGCGACCCTGGCCGTCGGCGGGCTCGACATCGTGTCGGGCGGCACCGACAGCCATCTGGTCCTGGTCGATCTTCGTCCCAAGGGGCTGACCGGCAAGGCCGCCGAGGCGTCACTCGAACGCGCCGGCATGACCTGCAACAAAAACGGCGTGCCGTTCGACCCGGAGAAGCCGACGGTGACCTCGGGCGTGCGGGTCGGCAGCCCGGCCGCGACCACCCGCGGGTTCGGCACCGATCAGTTCCGCGAGGTCGGGCACATGATGGTCGAGGTGCTCGACGGCCTCGCGGCCAGCAACTCCGGCGACAACGCCGTCGTCGAGCAGGCGGTGCGCGAACGGGTCCGGGCCCTGTGCCGGCAGTACCCGATCTACCCGACACTGTGACGGTGCGGTGTGGGTGACCCGGTCCACCATCCGACACCGGGAGCGCGACCGGTGACCACGGTGATCGCCAAGGGGAGGCGGGGCATGCGCTGCCCGTTTTGCGGCCATGACGACACGCAGGTGAAGGACTCGCGTCCGACCGAAGACAATGCCGCTATTCGCCGCCGCCGCTTGTGCCCGAACTGCGGGGCCCGCTTCACCACCTTCGAACGGGTGCAGCTGCGCGAATTGACCGTGATCAAAAGCTCGGGCCAACGCGAGCCGTTCGACCGCGACAAGCTGGTGCGGTCGCTGCGGGTCGCGTTGCGCAAGCGCCCGATCGAGGCCGACCGGTTGGAGCGGGTGGTCTCGAGCCTGGTCCGCCAGCTCGAGTCGTCGGGCGAAAGCGAGATCCCGTCAAAGCAGATCGGCGAGATGGTCATGCAAGCGCTGCTCAACATGGACCAGGTCGCTTACGTCCGATACGCTTCCGTCTATAAGGACTTTCGCGAAGTCACCGACTTCAACCAGATCGTCGAATCCCTGGCGCCGCAGACCCGCCCCGCGTGACCCTCGCCCGTCGCCGCGGGGCGACGGCGGCAGCCGACGGGTCCTTGCAAATGGGGGAAACGGCATGAACTGGCGATGCGCGCTCGGCCTCGGGCTGATGCTCGGCCTCGGGGTGATGCCGGTGCCTGCGACCGCCACCGACCGAGCCGCGATCCACCCCACGGGCGCGGCCGCATCCGCGGTCGGCGCATATCTCGCCGGGCGGTACGCCCGGCACATCGACGACTGGCGGTCCGCCGCAGCGTTCCTCGCCGACGCCCTGGCCCGCGATCCCGACACGCCCGACCTGCTGGTCCAGGCGTTCAAGCTGGCGCTCAGCACCGGGGACGACCAACGTGCCATGGCGCTCGCCCGCCGGCTGGTCGCGCGCAAAATCCCCGGCACGCCATTCGCCCACCTCCTGATGGTCGCCGCTGCCGTCAAGGCCGGCGATTACGACGACGCGACCGCCCGACTTGCCGCGCTGCCGCACAACCGCGTGCTCCGGATTGCCCGACCGCTGATCGATGCCTGGCTGATCGCCGGCGCGGGTGAGCCTGAGCGGGCGATCGCGCGGCTTGATGCGCGCACGTCCGGCGCCGGCCTGGTCGCGCTTCATGCCCTCCACGCCGGCCTGATCGCCGAGGCAGCCGGCGACCTCACCACCGCGGCGTCGCGCTACCGCAACGCCTATCGCGCCGCCCGCGACTCCCTGCGCATCCTGCAGGCGTTCGGTGGGTTCCTGATGCGCCGCGGCAAACCCGACCAGGCCGCGGCCCTGTGGGCCGAAGCGATCGAGCGCTCACCCGAGCACGCCCGTCTCGCACCGATCTTTGTTACGTCGCCAGGCGACGCCGACGCGGCCGACCGCGGCGCTGCCCCGCCGCCGCTCGCCACCTCCCCGGCCGAGGGCATCGCCGAGGCCTTGTTCGATCTCGCCAGCGCGCTCCAACGCGACCGCGGCGAGACCGATGCGCTCGCCCTGATCCGGGTGTCCTTGGTCCTGCGGCCGAGCTCCGGGGTCGCCCGGCTATTGGTCGCCGACCTTTATGGCGAACGCGGCCGCCATGACGAGGCCTTGGCGGTGCTGGCGACCCTGGACGACCGGCCGGGTCTGGCCTGGGTGGTCGGCTTGCGCACCGCGGAGACCTTGCGCGCGCTCGACCGTGCCGGCGAGGCCGAGGCGCTCCTGCTGACGCTTGCCCGAGAGCACCCGAACCGGATCGAATCGCACACCGAACTCGGCGACCTCTTCCGCAGCCGGGGCCGCTACGCCGAAGCCGCCGCCGCCTACACGGCCGCCCTTGACGTTCTGCCGGCCGACAGCGCGCGCCGCTGGCCGATTCTCTACGGCCGTGCGCTCGCCCATGATCGCATGGGCGATTGGAACCGCGCCGAAACCGACCTCGAAGCCGCGCTGGCGCGGCGGCCCGACCACCCGATCCTGCTCAACTATCTCGGCTACAGCTGGGCCGACCGCGGCATACACCTGCCGCGGGCGCGGCGCATGATCGCGCGCGCAGCCCAGCGGCGGCCCAACGACGGCTACATCATCGACAGCCTCGGATGGGTGCTCTATCGGCTCGGCGATCTCGACGGCGCGATCACCCATCTGGAACGCGCGGTCGAACTGCAGCCCTACGACTCGACGATCAACGATCATCTGGGCGACGCCTATTGGGCGGTCGGGCGCCACGTCGAAGCGATCTATCAATGGCGCCGGGCCCTCACCATGGCCGAGGACGAGGACGAGGCCCGCGCGGCGATCGCGGACAAGCTCGCCGGACGCAACCGGCCGGAACGACGGGTCAGCGACCGTTCGGGACCGTCGGCGCCGTGACTGCCCAGCCGCACCCCGACCCGGTGGTCGAGTTCGCCCCGGCCAAGATCAATCTCTATCTCCACGTGCTGGGCCGCCGGCCCGACGGCTTCCACGACCTTGACAGCCTGGTCGCGTTCGCCGCCGTCGGCGACCGGGTGACGGCACAGCCGGCCGACCGGCTGTCGCTCCGGCTCGACGGCCCGTTCGCGGCCGCGCTTGCAAGCGAACCGGTCGCGGACAACTTGGTCGTGCGCGCCGCTGAGGCGCTGGCGGCCGCGCTCGACCGCGCCCCGACCGTCGCGCTCCGTCTCACCAAGATCCTGCCGGTCGCGTCCGGGATCGGCGGCGGTTCGGCCGACGCGGCCGCCTGCCTGCGCGCGCTCTGTGCGTTGTGGCGGATCCCGGTGACCGATCCGGTCGTGTATCGAACCGCCGCCATCCTGGGCGCCGACGTGCCGGTCTGCGTGGCGAGCCGACCGGCCTATTTCCGCGAGCGCGGCGATCTGATCGACCCGGCGCCGCCGCTGCCGGCAGCGCCGGTCGTCCTGGTCAACCCGGGGGTCGCGGTGCCGACGCCCGCCGTGTTCCGCCGCCGAACAGGGCCCTTTTCGGGCCCGGCACGATTGCCTACCCCGCCGGCCGGGATCGACGCCTTGGCCGAAGAATTGGTCCGACGGCGAAACGATTTAACGGAACCGGCAATTGCCGTCGCGCCGGCGATCGCTCGGGTGCTGGACGCGTTGGCCGCGTTGGAGGGCGCGCTCGTGACCCGGATGTCGGGCAGTGGCGCGACCTGCTTTGCCCTGTTCCGCAGCGCCGATGACGCCGCCGCCGCCGCCCGCCGGCTCGCCGCCGCCGCACCGACGTGGTGGGTGGTCGCGACCGAGCTGGTCGCCTGACCGGCGACCGGCCGACCCAATAAGGGGGACTTGAGCGGGATGGCGCGACGGCCACGAGCATCGACGGTGCACAACCCCGATCAGTTCGATTTGTTGGACGTGCCGGAGCCGACCGCGGTCATGCTGACCTACTCCGGGCGCACCGTCGATCTGACGGCGCCTGATTTCAGCCGGTTCGATATCGAAGACATCGCCCGACCGCTGGCGTATCAATGCCGTTTCGTCGGCAACACCCGCCGGTTTTACAGCGTCGCCCAGCACTGCGTGCTGGCAAGCGAGCTCGCCGACCCGGCCTATGCCTACGACGCACTGATGCACGACTGCGAAGAGGCGTTCACCGGCGACTGGCCGACGCCGTGGAAGGTGCGGCTCGGGCGTGACTTGGTGCGCGACGCGGTCGAACCGGTCAAGCGCGCGCTCGCCCGCCGATTCGGCTTTCGCCACCCCGAGCCGCGTGCGGTCAAGCTGGCGGATCGCCGGGCGCTCGCGACCGAACTGCGTGATCTCTGTGCGCCCCACCGGCTCAACTGGGAGAATCTGCCGCCGCCGAACCCGACCCCGCTCGAGCCGCTGGATCCGGACCGGGCGCTCGAGGTGTTCTTGGACCGGTACCGCGGGCTTTGTCCCGCGGCGGCGGCGCGCACGGCGTAGGTGTCAACCGACGTTTTGGGCGACGTTTTGGGGCGCGCGCCCCCAAGGTCAGAGGGTTTCAGCCCCCAACCAGGAATTGCCCCGTGCCCCGCTGGACACAGACCGACGACTGGCGCGGCAAAAACTCCGTCCCCCGCCCCCCCAGGCGGGGGACGCTGTCCGCGAGAGCGGACGGATGCCGCCCCCTCTCTTCCCCCACATGCCGTGGGGGCGGACTTTCCAACCCCCGCCAGGGGCGGTGCCCCTAAAACAACGGCCGTCAGGCCGAAGCCGCGTCAGGTCCGTCCGATGTCGGTCGGGTGCCAGATCGCCCCGCGCGGCCGGCGGCTCACGCGCCGACGACGACGCGGTTCGGCCCGCGTCTCGATCGACCCGTCGCCAAGCCGCGGACGGTCCACCCGCTCCACGTCACCCCCGACCCCGGCAACCATCTGGTCCGCCTGGTCGGACTGGCCGCCAAACGCCATGCCGGCGCACGCCTCGGCAAATGCCTTCAGCGCCGCCTTAGCCTGCGGGTCGCGAATGCGCTGGAAATGACGGGCCAAAATCAACGCCTCTCGCGACCGGATCGGCGCATCGCCCGGCGACGCCTCGCCGACCCCGACCGACGCCGGGACCGCGCGCGAATCGTCGGGCCGCTCCAGGTCGACAAAGAAGGTCGAGACGGGCACGTTCAAATGTCGTGCGAGCATATATAGTTTGCTCGCCGATATTCGGTTGACCCCGCGCTCGTACTTCTGCAACTGCTGGAAGGTCAGACCGATCGTCGCCGCCAGGTCACTCTGGCTCAGGCCGGCGAGCATACGCAACTCGCGCAGACGCTGACCGACCAGCACGTCGACGTCGTTGGTGCTTTCCCCTTTCTGGCGCGTCCGCTTGCTCACGTCTTAAGCCTTCCCACCTGATGCGGACCGAACCGTCCGCCATGGCCATCTGATCGGAGCCCACCCGCCGTCGCGACCGCCCCGCCGTATCGGCGCACCGTCAGACGTCGCGACAACGAAATGAGCACAACTGATAACAAATCACTGAACGATCAACCTGTCAAGCGTTGCCGCGACGGACTCGTGACTATGCGCACCTCTAAGGGTCTCAGTATCCACGATAAGTACTTGAATCGTCCGCGTCCATACGTCGAATCGGCGCGACGATCGCAACAATTTAGCCTAAATACCTGATAGGTTTACAAAACGGTGCGCGAGCGGTGGGTCCTCTCACAACGCTGGATCTGCACTCGCGAATGCACCACATGGTATGACGCGTATCGGCGGCCGCACGCGCCGGCCGCCGTCGCACCGCAAAAACGCCCGGTCGGACCTTGCCGATCAGCGGTCTTCGCGTCGGTCGCCCGTGCCGTCTTGCACCGCCTGGGCCGCCGCCAGCCGGGCAATCGGCACCCGGAACGGCGAGCACGACACATAGTCGAGCCCGATCGATTCGCAAAACCGGATCGACGCCGGGTCGCCGCCGTGCTCGCCGCAGATGCCGATCTTGAGATCGGGCCGGACCGCCCGACCGCGCGCCACCGCGATCGACAACAACTCACCGACCCCGTCGGTGTCGAGCGTGACGAACGGGTCGCGCGCAACGATGCCGAGCCGCTGGTAATCCGGCAAAAAGCTCGCGCTATCATCCCGACTGATCCCGAACGTGGTCTGGGTCAAGTCGTTGGTGCCGAAACTGAAAAACTCCGCCACCTCGGCGAGCTCAGCGGCGCGCAACGCCGCCCGCGGCAACTCGATCATCGTGCCGACCAGATACGGCACGGTTCGCCCGGTCGCCTCGCGCTCCTCCGCCGCCACCCGGTCGATCAGCGCCTTGAGAACCTCGAGTTCCCGACGGGTCGCCGCAAGCGGGATCATGATCTCCGGCATCACGGTGGCACCGGTCTCGCGATCGACCTCGGCCGCGGCCCGGAAGATCGCACGGGCCTGCGTTTCATAAATTTCCGGAAAAGTGATCCCAAGCCGGCAGCCGCGATGGCCGAGCATCGGGTTGGCCTCAGCCAACTGGATCGCCCGTTGATGCACGCACTGCGGGTCGACCCCGGCGGCGTCCGCGACCTCCGCGATCTCGGCCTCGCTGTGGGGCAGAAACTCGTGAAGCGGCGGGTCGAGCAGACGGATCGTCACCGGGAACCCGGCCATGATCCGGAACAGATCGGCGAAGTCCCTGGTCTGCATCGGCGCGATCTTGGCCAACGCCGCCCGACGCTCCTCGGGCGTATCGGCAATGATCATCTCGCGCACCGCGACGATCCGGTCGGCGTCGAAAAACATGTGCTCGGTGCGGCACAACCCGATGCCCTCGGCGCCGAACTTGCGGGCGGTCGCGGCGTCTTGCGGCGTTTCAGCGTTGGTGCGCACGACCAGCCGACGCGCATGGTCGGCCCAGCCCATCAGGGTCGCGAAGTCGCCGGTCAGCGCCGGCGCGATCGTCGGCACCTCCCCAAGCATGACCTCGCCCGAACTGCCGTCGAGCGTGATCACGTCACCCTCGGCCAGATGGTGCGCGCCGGCCATCAGAACGCCGGCGCGGTGGTCAATCCGAAGACCGCTCGCGCCGACCACGCAGGTCCGGCCCATGCCGCGGGCGACCACCGCGGCATGGCTGGTCATGCCGCCGCGCGTGGTCAAAATGCCGGCCGCGGCGTGCATGCCGTGGATGTCTTCCGGGCTGGTCTCGACCCGACACAGGATCACCTGCTCGCCGCGCTCGGCGCTCTTTTCCGCGACGTCGGCGGTGAACACGATGCGCCCGGCCGATGCGCCCGGCGACGCCGGCAACCCGCGACCGATCACGGTCTTGGTCGCCTTGGGGTCAAGCGTTGGATGCAACAGCTGGTCGAGTGCGGTCGGCTCGAGCCGGCCGAGCGCCTCCTCCTGGGTGACCACCCCCTCGGCCGCCAGATCGACCGCGATCTTGAGCGCCGCCGCCGCGGTGCGCTTGCCGTTGCGGGTCTGCAGGATGAACAGCCGGCCCTGCTGGACCGTGAACTCGATGTCCTGCATGTCGCGATAGTGGCGCTCGAGCCGGCACCGGATCTCCGCGAGCTCGCGATAGACCGCGGGCATCGTCTCTTCCATCGCCGGCTTGTCGCCGGCGCCGTCGCCCTTGCCCGCAACCGTCAACGACTGCGGCGTGCGGATGCCGGCGACCACATCCTCGCCCTGGGCGTTGACCAGGTATTCGCCGTAGAACACATTCTCGCCGGTCGCCGGGCTGCGGGTGAACGCGACCCCGGTCGCGCAGTCCTCACCCATGTTGCCGAACACCATCGCCTGGACCGTGACCGCGGTACCCCAGTCCTCGGGGATGTCGTGCAGCCGGCGATAGGTGATTGCGCGCTGGTTCATCCACGACCCGAACACCGCACCGATCGCGCCCCACAGCTGCGCGCGCGGGTCTTGCGGGAACGGCGTGCCGAGCCGGTCGGTGATCATCGACTGGTAGCGGCCGACCACCGCGTGCCAATCGTCGACGCCAAGCTCGGTGTCGAGCGTCACGCCGCGCCCGTGCTTGTACGCCTCGAGAATATCCTCAAACAAATGGTGATCGAGGTTGAGCACGACATTGCCGTACATCTGCAAGAAACGGCGATAACTGTCATAAGCAAACCGCGGATCGCCGCTGCGCCGGATCAAGCCCTCGACCGTCGCGTCGTTGATCCCGAGGTTGAGCACGGTGTCCATCATGCCGGGCATCGACGCCCGCGCGCCCGAACGCACCGAGACCAACAGCGGCAGATCGCGATCGCCGAAGCGCGCGCCCAGGCTCTGCTCGATCGCGCCGAGCGCCGCCTCGACCTCGGCGACCAGCGTGTCGGGGTACCGGCGGTCATGGCGATAAAACCAGGTGCACACCTCGGTCGAGATCGTAAACCCGGGCGGCACCGGCAGGCCGAGGCGGCTCATCTCCGCCAGATTGGCACCCTTGCCGCCCAGCAGCTCCTTCATCCCGGCATGGCCGTCGGCCCGCCCGTCGCCGAATGCATAAACCCATTTGTGCGTGTGGGTCCCGGTGTCCTCGCCGCACGACATCGTCGATCGCCTTTCCCAATTGTCCCGCCCGGCCCGCCCGGCCGGGCTGTCCTAGCCCTCAAGCCGCGAAAAATCCGCCACACGGTTGAGGGTTGCTCTGATCTCGCTCAACAAGCGCAGCCGGTTGGCCCGCAGCGCCGGGTCGTCGACATTGACCGTGACCCGATCGAAGAACGCATCGACCGGCCCGCGCAGCCGCGCCAGCGCCGCCATCGCGCCGGCGAAATCCTCGGCCGCGAGACACGGCGTGGCCGCCGCTGTGACCTCGCCGAGCGCGGCGGCCAGCGCGCGTTCCTCCGGCTCGGCCAACCCCTCGATCGCGACCGGGTCGCCGTAACCCCGACTGTCCTTCTTTTCCTCGATCCGCACGATGTTGGAGGCGCGCCGATAAGCGATCACCAGGTTGGCGCCGTCGTCGCTGGCGAGAAAGGCGCCCAGCGCCTCGACCCGCGCCAGCAAGCGAACCAGATCGTCCTCGCCACCGGTCGGCGCCGCCCCGGCCGGGGCGAACGCGGCGTCGATCAGGTCGTGGCGCACCCCGCGGTCGCGCAGCACCACCTTCAGCCGGTCGGCGAGAAATGCCAAAACCTCGTCCGCGACCGCCTGCGCCGGCGCCAAGCCGTGCACCCGATACAGCCCGTGCGCCTCGGTCACCGCAGCGCGCAAACCGAGCCGGCACCTGGTCTCGAGCACCAACCGGATGATCCCGAGCCCGGCGCGCCGCAGCGCGAACGGGTCCTTCGATCCGGTCGGCTTTTCCCCGATCGCAAAAAAGCCGGTCAGCGTGTCGAGCTTGTCGGCCAGCGCGACCGCGATGCTGAGCGGTGCGGTCGGACAGCGATCGGTCGGGCCGAGCGGCCGGTAATGATCGGCCAGCGCATCGGCGACTGCGGCCGGCTCGCCGCCGGCAAGCGCGTAATACCGCCCCATGAGCCCCTGGAGCTCGGGGAACTCCCCGACCATGCCGGTGACCAGATCGGTCTTGGCCAGGATCGCGGCATGGCGCGCCAGCGTCTCGTCGCAGCCGGGCACCCGGGCGGCCAGGCTGCCCGCCAGTGCCTCCAACCGTGTCACCTTGTCGAACAGGGTGCCGAGCCGGGCGTGGAACACGATCGACCGCAGCGCACTCAGATTGTTGCGCAACGGTGCCTTGCGGTCCTGGTCCCAGAAAAAGCGCGCATCGCTGAGCCGCGCGCGCAACACCCGCTCGTTGCCGGCGACCACCGCGGCACCGCCGTCGTCGGTCTCGGTGTTGGCGACCACGATGAACCGCGGTGCCAGCCGGCC
The DNA here is from genome assembly GCA_028277115.1 of Azospirillaceae bacterium. Taxonomy (GTDB): domain Bacteria; phylum Pseudomonadota; class Alphaproteobacteria; order Azospirillales; family Azospirillaceae; genus JANQHG01. The sequence continues at coordinate 322 of JANQHG010000123.1, read as the reverse complement.
GTCCGGGTGTTCGGTCGCGAAGTACTTCTGGTGCGTGCGCATCGAGGTGGTCAAAACCTCGGGCGGCAACGCCATGAACGGCGGATCGATCGTCCCGACGTGGACCACCGGCCATTCGACCAGCCCGGTCACCTCGTCGACCAGCCCCGGGTCGTCGACCACCGACAGCCCGACCGCCGCCGCCGCGGCCGCCGCCGCCTCGACGATCCGGGCCCGCCGCTCGGCCCGATCGACCACCACCCTGGCGGCCGCCATCTGCGCGCGATAGTCGGCCCCCGTCGTCAGCGTGATCGCCGCCGGCGCGAGAAACCGGTGGCCGACC
>JANQHG010000115.1 GCA_028277115.1 Azospirillaceae bacterium | reverse complement strand
TCCGGAAGGAAGCAGCCGTAACGAGCTCCGGTCCGGGTCGCCGGTTCAGCCTCCCACCCCACCCTCCTCCCACCCCACCCCATCGAGCCGCCGAGCCGGTTGCGGTGATCGGCGGCTCGATGGGGTGGGGTGGGAGGAGGGTGGGGTGGGAGGCTGAACCGGCGACCCGGACCGGAGCTCGTTACGGCTGCTTCCTTCCGGACCTGACCGGGTTGGCGAGGGGCCCGTCCGCGGCCAACCTCCCAAGGTCTAATATCATGGGCGGGGGGGCTCTCGACAAGCCCTGGTGCGGGCGGCGGCGCATCGCGCGTCGCCGACGGCGGGCGGGGCGCCGGTCGACCCCGATCCCGGCGCGAAGCCGCACGCAAGGGTCGATCGGAGAATGTGATCGGACTGCGGATCCCGATTCCGAACCCCGAATGCAGCCAGGCGGCAAACCGACGGTGCGCATGTGGTGTCCCAGATACAGGATTTCTGAAAAATCGGAGATTGACCATGGCATTGAAGAGCCGTTCTTGGTATACCCTGAGACAAAGCCGGCGTGAGGCCGGGCTACCCGAATGTTAGCCATTCGGAATGGCGGCGCGCACGCGGGGGCGACTGCTCCGGTGTTTTGATGATCACCCAAAACAGATGTGGATATCCCGATATGTCACGACAAAGTCTGGTTTTGATTGCCGTTTTGCTTGCGGTACTTATATCGCCGGCGGTGGCGAAGACGATCCGGGTGGCGAGCCACATGGCCGAAACCTCAAGCATCGTAGCACATGCCGACCTGTTTTCGCACAAAGTCAATCTGCATTATCCTGATCAATTTCGCTTTATTATATTTCCGAACGCTCAGCTAGGTCGGGAAACCGCGCTGATCAATCAGATCAAAGCCGGGACCCTTGAAATGGTCACGGTCGGCTCGGGGCCCCTGAAGCTCGACCCGCGGCTCGGGGTTTTCGATCTGCCGTGGTTGTTCGAGGATCGGGCCCATGCGCTCCGGGCGATCACCGGGCCGCTTGGGCGCGCGGTCGCCGACCTTTTGGAGCGGGAACATGGCTTGGTGGTACTTGGGATTTATGAGACGGGATTCCGTCATATCGTCAACAAGGTGCGACCGATCAGATCACCAGAGGATTTGGTCGGCCTCAAGCTCAGGGTCACCGGCAGTCGATTTCGATTTGAAGGTCTACGCCTGATGGGAGCAAACCCGGTCCCGGTGCCGTGGTCGGAGACCTTCACCGCGCTTCAGACCGGGGTGGTCGACGGCGCCGAGGCGACCCATCCCGGGTTCGCTGAAGCCCATTTCGACGAGGTCAGCCAATACCTGAGCCATACGTATCACGTGTTTACGCCGTCGTTTTTGCTCGCATCGACGGCGTTCTTCACCGGCCTGTCTGCGGATCAACAGGCGGCGTTCCGCGCGATCGGCCGCGGTATCACCGAAGAGGCGTTCGCTGCCAGTGCGACGATCGACGCGCGGTTCCGCACGGCGCTCGAGGGCACCATGACGATCAATCAGGTTGACACCGCCGCCTTTGCCGCCGCGGCCGCCGGCGTCTATGACACCTATATCGGCGCCCATGGCGACGCCTGGATCGAGATGATTCGTGCGGTGGCCACCCGGGCGCATCCGGTGCCGCAAGACCCGAGTGGGCGGGAGGAGGCGCAATGGCGATGATCGTCGGCGTGCTGCGTGGTCTCGACTGGCTGATCGGCGCGATCGCGGTCGGCGGTCTCGCCGGCACCGCCGTGGTCACCTGCACCGCCGTGGTGTTTCGCTACGGGTTCAACGCCGCCCTGCCGTGGCCGGAGGAGGTCGCGGGCTATGTGCTGGTCTGGATCAGCTTCGCTGGCGCCTATCTCGCAGCCCGGCGCGGCGCCCACATCAGCTTCGACGGGCTGGTCAGCGCCTTGCCGGCAGGGCTCGGCAGTCTGATCGACCGCGCGGCAAGCCTGGTATTGATCGGGTTCTTGTCGGTGATCTCGGTGTACTCGGTCGATATGATCTACCGGCTCGGCGCGGATCCTCTGGAAACCGTGCCGATTGCGCAAGGATGGTTTATGGCTTCGATCCCGATCTGCTGTGCGGCGATTGCGCTTGATCTCGTTGTCGGGTTGGTGCAGCGGTCGGGTCGTCGATGACCGGCTGGCTTGCGGTTGGTCTTCTGTTTGGACTGATTCTGATCAATGTTCCGATCGGCTTTGCCTTGATGGTCACCGCGACTGCGGCAATGCATCTGTCCGGCATCGACCTTCTGACCATTCCTATTCAGATGTTCTTCGGCACCAACAATTTTCCGTTGTTGGCGATCCCGATGTTTATCCTGATGGGCGAGTTGATGAGCGCGACCACCATCAGCGATCGGCTGCTCCATCTGGCCGGCGCGCTGGTGGGGTGGATTCGCGGTGGTCTCGCGCACGTCAACGTCGTCACCAGCATGTTTTTCGCCGAAATGAGCGGCTCCGGCGTTGCCGATGCCGCGGCGCTGACCCGGGTGTTCGTGCCCGGGATGGCGCGTGCCGGCTATCCGCCGGCCTACGCCGCGGCAGTGACGTCGGTGACCGCAACCCTTGGGATCATCATCCCGCCGTCGATCCCGATGGTGCTGTACGGCGTCACCACCCACACCTCGATCCGGGATCTGTTTCTCGGCGGGGTCGTGCCGGGGCTGTTGCTCGGCGGCGCCTATATGGTGACCAACCATCTGTTTGCCCTGCGGTACGGGTTTCCGCGCGACCGGCGCTTCGACGCCGGCACCTTGGGGCAGGCGGCGCGGGGGGCGGCGATCCCGCTGTTGATCCCGGTCCTGGTGGTCGGCGGCCTGGTCGGCGGCGTGTTTACCCCGACCGAGGCCTCGGCGGTCGGGGTCGCGGTCGCCTTGATCTTCGGCCTGACGATCGGGCGCGAGCTTACCCTTGCCGGCCTGGTCGCGGTGCTCCATGCCGCCGCGCGCCAGTCGGCGGTGGTGATGATGCTGGTCGCCGGGTCGGCGGTGCTCGGCCAGTATCTTGCCAACGAGCGGCTGCCCCAGGCGGTCGCGGCCGGCCTCGTCGAGGTCACCGCAGACCCGGCCTTGATGTTATTGATCATGAATATGTTCTTGTTGTTTTTAGGAATGTTTCTTCACGCGTCGGCAGCGATTATCGTTGTCGTCCCGATGTTGCTCCCGGTCGCGCAGCAGATCGGGCTCGATCCGGTGCATTTCGGCGTGATCGTTGTACTCAATCTCGGCATCGGGCAACAGACTCCGCCGGTCGCGTCGATCATGTTGACAGTGTGCTCGGTTAGCGGGCTCAAAATCCACCAGGTGCTGGCCTATGCGAAATGGTACCTGCTTGCGATGTTTGTGGTTTTGATGATGGTCTCCTATATTCCAGTGTCGGTGGTCTGGTTCCGCTTGGTCTGGTGACGGCATCCGGCTCTGGCCGGGCGGCGTGGCGGCCGGTCGGGACCGGCTGCGCCCGCCCGGGGCGCCGCGATGGCGGCACTGCGTCCGGGTGGTCACCGCCGCGGCCCGGCGCTGCGGCCAGGGGATGAGGCTGCCGTGGCGATCTACCGCGCCAATCCGCTCTATGAGCAGATTTATCAGTTCCTGTGGGACAGCATTATAAAGGGCGAGGTCCGGCCCGGCGACCGGATGCGCGACACCGATTGGGCCGAACGGTTGGAGGTCAGCCGGACCCCGGTGCGCGAGGCGCTGCGCAAGCTCGAGCACGACGGCGTGCTCGAGGGGCTGGAGGCCGGGGGCTACCAGTTGCGGGTGGTGACCACGGCCGATCTCCGGGACCTTTATTCGTGCCGCGCGGTGCTCGAGGGCTTGGCGGCGCGCACGGCGGTCGCCGGGCTCGGCCCCGACGCGCTGGACCGGTTGGCGCAGGAGCTCGAGGGGTCGCGCGCCGCGATCAGCGTCGGCCGGTTCGAAGAGGTGCGCGACACCAACACCGCGTTCCACGACACCATCATCCAAGCCGCGGGCAACCGGCACCTGGTCCGGCTGATCCGCTCTCTCCGGCGGCTGATCATGCTTCATCGCACCACCCTGTTGTCGGTGGCGCGGACCGACGGTCGGCTCGCCGCGGCCTATGCCGCGCATCTGGAGGCGACCGCCGACGACCATGCCGAGGTGCTGGCGGCCCTGCGCTGCGGTGACCCGGACCAGGTCGAACGTGCGATGCGCAGCCATGTGGAGAATACCGCGGCCGGGATGGAGGCGCTGCACCGCGCCGTGGCGCCGGCGTGATCGGGCCGTGAGATGGGGGCCAGGCCCTCAAGGTCAGGGGGGCTTGGCTCCGCGCCCCCCGTACGGCCGCACGGCCGCATACGGCGGTCCCTAGTACACCGCGGCGGAAATAGTGACATGGTTTTTTGGTCCGCCGCGGTGTACTAGACAGAAACCAACGGGTGGCGCGGCGAAACTTCCTTCCCCCGCCCAAGCGGGGGAAGGTGGCCACCTGCGCCGCC
>JANQHG010000261.1 GCA_028277115.1 Azospirillaceae bacterium | reverse complement strand
GCCGCAAAGCTGAACCGCCGATGTTGGGGCGATCGGCCCCCACCGGCGATGCAAACAGGCAGACCGTGCCGGCCGATCGCCCCAACCTACAGAATCGGTGAGCAGCTTCCTCAGGCGTGGATAACCGGAACCAAACATCGGATATAGAAAAACGGGCGCGCCACCTGGGCACGCCCGCTCTCGGATCGGATCGGTTGGTGGCGGATCGCCTCAATCCATCGACTTGACGATCTCTTCGCACATCTTCTTGGCGTCGCCGAACAGCATCATGGTGTTCGGGCTGTAGAACAGCTCGTTCTCGACCCCGGCGTAGCCCGAACCGAGCGAGCGCTTGACGAACAAGGTCGTCTTGGCCTTGTCGACGTCGAGCACCGGCATGCCGTAGATCGGTGAGGCCGGGTCGGTCTTGGCGGCCGGGTTGGTGACGTCGTTGGCACCGATCACGAACGCAACGTCGGCCTGGGCGAAGTCGCGGTTGATCTCTTCCAATTCGAACACCTCGTCGTAGGGCACGTTGGCCTCGGCCAGCAGCACGTTCATGTGCCCGGGCATCCGGCCCGCGACCGGGTGGATCGCGTAGCGAACCTTGGCACCCTCGGCCTTCAGCTTGTCGGCCATCTCGCGCAGCGCGTGCTGGGCCTGGGCGACCGCCATGCCGTAGCCGGGCACGATGATCACGTCGGCGGCGTTCTTCATGATGAACGCCGCGTCCTCGGCCGAGCCCGAGCGCACCGAGCGGTCGCCGAGGTCGCGGGTCCCCGCCGCCGTGGTCTCACCGCCGAAGCCGCCCAGCAGCACGTTGAAGAACGACCGGTTCATCCCCTTGCACATGATGTAGCTGAGGATCGCACCGCTCGAGCCGACCAACGCGCCGACGATGATCAACAGGTTGTTCTGCAACGTAAAGCCGATGCCGCAGGCCGCCCAGCCCGAGTAGCTGTTCAGCATCGAGATCACCACCGGCATGTCGGCACCGCCGATCGGGATGATGATCAAGACGCCGAGCGCAAACGCGAGCAACGTGATCAGCCACAACGCGCCGCTGGCATTCGACGCCACCAGCCAGAACACCAACAGCACCAACAGGATGCCGAGCGCCGCGTTGAGCGGGTGCTGGAACGGGAACACCACCGGCTTGCCGGAGATCAGGCCCTGCAGCTTCAGGAAGGCAACCACCGAGCCGGTGAAGGTGATCGCACCGATCGCGATGCCGATGCTCATCTCGATCAGGCTGCCGGTGTAGATGCTGCCGTAGGTGCCGATCTGATAGGCCTCGGGCTCATAGAACGCCGCCATCGCGACGAACACCGCGGCCAGACCGACCAGGCTGTGGAACGCGGCGACCAACTGGGGCAGCGCGGTCATCGCGATCCGCCGCGCGATCACCGTGCCGATCCCGCCGCCGATCGCGACGCCAAAGATGATCAACAGATACGACGACACCACCGGCAACAGCAGGGTGACGAAGACCGCGATCGCCATGCCGGCGATGCCGTAGATATTGCCGGCGCGCGCGGTCTCCGGCGACGACAGACCGCGTAGCGCCAGAATAAAGCAGACCGCGGCGACCAGATACGCCAATGCGGCAAAGGTTTCCATCGACCGGGTCTCCCGTTATTTCTTTTTCCGGTACATCGCCAGCATGCGCTGGGTCACGATGAATCCGCCGAAAATATTGACCGACGCCAGGATCACCGCGAGGAAGCCGAGGAAGCTGGAAAAGCTGAAGCTGGCCGGCCCGGCCGCGATCAAGGCACCGACGATGATCACCGACGAGATCGCGTTGGTCACGCTCATCAGGGGCGAGTGCAGCGCCGGGGTGACCCGCCACACCACGTGATAGCCGACGAACACCGCGAGCACGAACACGGTGAAGCCGAACACGAAGAAATTGCCGTGACCGCCGGCCGCCTCGGCAGCCCCGGCGCCGAGTTCGTCGACCTGGCTCGCCAGTTCGCCCAAGCGCAGCACCATGTCGGCGAGCTGCTGCTTCAAGCGCAGGATGCCGTCGGTGACCTCGGGCGGCACCATCGCCGCCTCAAGGGTTTGGTTGTGCAACGCGATCTTTTCGAGCGCCGCCGCCAGCTCGTCCGGCGACTGCGGCGGGGCCTGCTCGGCCACCTGTACCGGGTCCATTGCGATCCGTCTCCCTTTACCGTCCGGTCACGCCGCGCTCGGGGCAAAGGTCGGATGGACCACCTTGCCGTCGCGGGTCAAAAGCGTGCCGACCACCAACTCGTCATCCCACTTGATGGTCAACGCCTTGGTTTCGGCGTCGACATGCGGGGTGAGGAAGTTGAGCAGATTTTTCGCATAAAGCATGGTCGCATCGACCGCGATCCGGCTCGGCATGTTGACGTGACCGACCAAGCGGACGCCGTTGTTGGTGACCACCACCTTGCCGGGCTTGGAGCCTTCGCAGTTGCCGCCCTGCTCGACCGCGAGATCGACGATCACCGAACCGGGTTTCATCGACTTGACCATCGCCGAAGAGACCAGGACCGGCGCCTTCTTGCCGGGGATCTGCGCCGTGCAGATCACGATGTCCTGTTTCTTGATCGTCTCGGCGATCAGCTCTGCCTGCTTTTTCTTGTACCCGGCGCTCATCTCCTTGGCGTAGCCGCCGGCGGTCTCGGCCTGCTTGAACTCGTCGTCCTCGACCGCGACGAAGGTGGCGCCCAGGCTCTGGACCTGCTCCTTGACCGCCGGGCGGACGTCGGTTGCCGAGACCACCGCGCCCAAGCGGCGCGCGGTCGCGATCGCCTGCAGCCCCGCGACCCCGACGCCCATCACCATGCAGCGCGCCGGCGGCACGGTGCCGGCCGGGGTCATCATCATCGGGAACGCGCGCCCGAACTCGAAGGTCGCATCGATCACCGCACGATAGCCGGCCAGGTTGGCCTGGCTCGACAAAACGTCCATCGACTGGGCGCGGGTGATCCGCGGCAACAGCTCCATCGCGAACGCGGTCACGCCCTTGTCGGCATAGGCCTTGATCTGGTCGCCCGCGGTATAGGGCGACAGCATCCCGATCAACAGCGCGCCCGACTTTAGCAAGGCCAGTTCGTCCGTCCCGCCCTCGTCGGCGCCGAGCGGGCGCTGGACCTTGAGCACAATGTCGGCGTCCGAGACCGCCGCGGCGGCATCGGCGGCGATCTTGGCGCCGGCCGCTTCGAACACGTCGTCGGGGATCGCAGCACCGGTGCCGGCGCCGGTTTCGACCGCGACCTCGAGCCCGAGGCCGATCAACTTCTTCACAGTGTCCGGCGAGGCCGCGACGCGCCGCTCGTTCTCCCGCCGCTCCTTCGGTATGGCGACTTTCATCCCTTGATCGTTCCCCTTGACGCGGGTCGCGCCGGCACGGGTCTGGGCCGACCGGCTCCTCAGGTTCGCGGAAAATGCCCGATCCGGGCGCCCATGGGAAGCCTTAGGGCGCAAAGGAATCGCGCGACGGCGTACCCACGGGGCCGCCGGACCGGGGCGATGCCGGCGCGACCAGGGCCGCCAGGCGATCAAGACCGCCAATCTCGGCAACCGGCCGGCCGGGCAGCGTTTCCGGCGCGGTGCCGGTCCGGTTCAGCCACACCGCCTTGAGCCCGAAGCTCGCCGCCCCGGCAATATCCCACCCGTTGGCGGACACGAACGCAATGCGCGCCGCCGGCAGGCCGAGCCGGTCGCACGCCAACCGATAGGTCCTGGGATCCGGTTTATAGACCTGGAGCGGGTCGACCGATAGCACCTGATCGAGCGACCCGCGCAGCCCGGCGTGATCCACCGCCGCGGCCAGCATGGTCGGGGCGCCGTTCGACAGGATCGCGGTCTTGACCCTGCGGGCGCGCACCGCGGCCAGGCAGGCCGGGGCATCCGGATAGGCATCGAGACGCAGATACATCTCCATCAAGCGCGCGCGCACGCCGAGGTCGGCGATGCCATGGGCGGCCATCGCATGGTCGAGCGCGTCGCCGGTGACCTGCCAGAAGTCGGCATACCGGCCCATCAGGCTGCGCAGCCAGGTGTATTGCAGCTGGCGGACCCGCCAGGTTTCCGAGAGCGCCGGCGCCCGCTCGCCGAGGGTGTCGGCAAGCCGGCGCAGCGGTGCATGGACGTCGAACAGGGTGCCATAGGCGTCGAACACGCACGCGCCGATCTCGGCAAGCGGCGGGGCGCCCGGGGGTGCGGGTGCGCCGGGGCGGTCGGTCATCGCGTCAGATCCTTGACCAACTCGGCGACCAAATCGGCGACCAAATCGGCGGCGCGGACCGTGTCACCGAGTCGCGCCCGGTAGACCTGCCGCGCCTCCAGCACCCGTTGAACATAATTGCGGGTTTCGTAGATCGGCAGGCCTTCGATCCAATCGACCACTGCGTCGACCGGGCGCCCGCGCGGATCGCCGCGCGCGGCGATCCAGCGCTCGACCCGGGCCGGGCCGGCGTTGTAGGCCGCAACCGCCGGCACCAGGGCGCCGCCGAACCGCGCCACCATCTCGCCGAGATAGCGCCGCCCGAGCCGGATATTGTAGCCGGGGTCTTCGGTCAGCCGATCGCGCCGGTGGTCGTCGACACCGAGCCGGCGCGCCACCGCCGACGCGGTGCGCGGCATCAGCTGCATCAGCCCGCGCGCCCCGGCGCGGCTGATCGCCTCCGGGTTGAAGCTGCTTTCCTGGCGGATCACCGCATGGACCAGGCTCTGCGGCACCGCGGGGTTGCGGCCGAGCCGGATCAGCGGATAGCCGCCCTCAAACAGGATCACGCCGTCGCGCACGCCGGCCTTGGCGATCCAGACCGACTGGTCGGCCCGGTCGACCGCGCGCGCCAACTCGGTCGCGAGCGCATACTCAACCGCACCGTCGAGGCGACCGCGCAGCCGGCGCAGGAACAAATCGACCAGCCCGGTCGTCCGGTCGGGGTCGATTTCGAACAACAGACGGACCAGGCGGATCACCTCGCGCTGGCCGAACAGCGCGCGGGCGGTCGCGGCAATCGGCGGGTCGGCCCCGAAGGTGAGCGGCGCGGCGTCGCCGAGGCGCGCGGCGGCGAGGATGCCGTAGAACGTCGTGGTGTGGCGCGCCGCGGCGCGAAAGCGCGCCCGCGCCTCGCTCTGCTTGCCCATCGCCTCGAGCGCGCGTCCCGCCCAATAGGCGCCGCGCGCCAGGCTGATCGGCATGTCGACCGTGCGGTACAGCCGATCGAAATGGCGGAGCGCGGCGGCCGGGTCGCCGACGAAACGCAGCGCGAGCCAGCCGGCGACGAACGACGCCTGGGTGTGGGGAAAGCCGACGTCCGGGGTTTGGCGATGACCGTCGGCGAGCGCGAACGCGGCGCGGTCGGCGCGACGGTCGAACAGGCGGCGCACCAGAATGTGCCGCTCGGTCCACCAGGGGTCGGGCCGGCCGAGCTCGGCCGGCGCGCGCTGCAGAAGCTCGATCGCGCCCGCCTCGAGCCCGGCGCGGCGGCGCCAGCGCAGCCGTTCGTAGACCAGGCCCGGGTGGCGCCGTAGCCCGGCCGGCACCGCCGCCACCGCGTCATCGACCCCGGGGCGCCGTTGCGCCAGCCGCATGCGCGCCACCGCCAGCCGCCGCCAGCCGTCACCGACCCGCCCGAGCATCCGGGTCGCCGACTCGAAATGGCCGTCCCACAACAGGCGGTCGAGCCGCGCCTGATGGTCCGCCGGCCCCAGCCACCGACCGAACCGGGCCAGGAACCGCTCTTCGTCGGTGGCATCGAACCCGTCCGCCACCCACCACGCGCGGGCGCGCGCCGGCAGGCCGTCACGCTCGGCGCCGCCCGCCGCTGCCAGCGCGTCAGCGAACGCGATCCGACCGATGGCGGTCACCGGCGGGTGGCGGTCGAACCAGCGGCGCACCACCGGGTCGGGCTGCGGATCGAGCGCGAGCGCCTGTTCGGCGCGGCGGCGCAGGGTGTCGAGACCCGGCCAGTCCGGGTTGGCATCGATGAAGGCGGCGGTCGGGCCGAACCGGGCCTCCGCGGCCGGGTCGCGCATCAGCGCGAGCCAGCGAATCGCCTTTGCCGGCAAACGGTTGACCGCGCCGCCGGCCAGGGTTGCCGCGGTCGTCCAGTCCTCGGTCGCGGCCGCCGCGAAGGCGGCGCGATAGATCGTCCGGTCGCGGAACGACAACCGTTCGGTCGCGCCGGCGGTCGGCCCGTACCCGACCCCGGTCGCGCCCGCGATCGCCACGGTCGCCAGCACGATCATGACCCGGCGCCGGGGCGGCCGGCCGACGGCTTCCCGCTTGCCGGGGCCCGGTCGGGTCGGTAGGTTGCTCATGGTCGCGCATTGTCGCTGGTGGAGGGGCACGCATGTTCCGGGGGTCGATTTGTGCACTGGTCACACCGTTTCGAGACGGACGGGTCGATGAGGGTGCGTATCAATCGTTGATCGACTGGCAGATCTCGGAAGGCACCCACGGCGTCGTTCCCTGCGGCACCACCGGCGAATCGCCGACGCTGAGCCACGAGGAACATCGCCGCGTGGTCTCGCTGTGCGTCGAGGCCGCGGGCGCCCGGGTGCCGGTGATCGCCGGCACCGGCTCCAACGCGACCGAGGAGGCGATCGCCCTCACCCGCCACGCGAAACAGGCCGGCGCCGCCGCGGCGCTGGTCGTGACGCCCTACTATAACAAACCCACCCAGGAAGGGCTCTATTTTCATTACAAAGCAATCCACGACGCCGTCGATCTGCCGATCATCATTTACAACATTCCCGGACGATCGGTCGTCGATATGACGGTTGCCACCATGGCCCGGCTTGCGGCGTTGCCGAACATCGTCGGCGTCAAGGACGCGACCCGCGATTTGGCGCGGCCGCTCGAGACCCGGCTCGCGATCGGCCACGATTTCTGCCAGCTGTCGGGCGAGGACGGCACGATCGCCGCCTTCCTGGCCCAGGGCGGGGTCGGGTGCATATCGGTCACCGCCAATGTTGCCCCCAAGCTGTCCGCCGAACTGCACCAGGCTTGGATGGACGCCGATCTCGCGCGGTTCGCGATCCTGCGCGATCGTTTGATGCCGCTGCATTCCGCGTTGTTCGTCGAGTCGAACCCGGTGCCGACGAAATACGCATTGAGCCTGCTCGGACGCTGCACGCCCGAGGTGCGGTTACCGCTGGTCGCGCTGGCCGAGGCGAGCCGGACCGTGGTCGCGTCGGCGCTCGAGGCGGTCGGTCTGCGCTGATCGGTTGGACCGTCGCGACATCCGCGATCTTGATCTGTCGCGCCGCACGCCCAACCTGCTGGGTTCGGCCGGGGCGCTGTCACGAAACTGTCGCATCGCACGCACAGCCCGTCTGACCGCGCCGGCCACCGTTCGGTCCACCGCATCAAGGCAGGGCGCCTCGCCATGGCGCGTCGCAGTGCCGATCCGAGCCGCCAGGTTGCCCAAAACCGGCGCGCGCGGTTCGACTATTTTATCGAAGACACCGTAGATGCCGGCATCGTGCTGCGAGGCACCGAGGTCAAGTCGCTGCGCGCCGGGCGCGCCAGCATCAATGAATCCTATGCCGGCGAGCAGGCGGGCGAACTGTTCTTGTTCAACGCCCACATCCCCGAGTATCAGCAGGCCGGCGCTCATCTTCAGCACGAGTTGCGGCGGCCGCGCAAACTGTTGGTGCGCCGGCGCGAGCTCGACAAGCTGTTGGGATCGATCCGCAAGGACGGCATGACCATCGTGCCGCTGTCGATTTACTTCAACGATCGGGGGTATGCCAAAGTCACGATCGGTCTTGCCAAGGGCAAGAAGAAGGTTGACAAACGCGAAACTGCGAAGGAGCGCGATTGGCAGCGCCAGAAAGGCCGATTGATGCGGGAAAAGGGCCGGGACGGCGGTGGGTGAGGTTGCTCGCCACGGCACCTGGGGGTCCGACGGCGACACCGGATGCGGCCTGACGGCCGTGCGGGGGGCGCTGCCCCCTCGACCCCCGCGAAGGGGGGCACCCCCCTTGACCCCCACGAATGGGGTCCAAGGGGGGCAACCTCTGGTCGGTGTGTGGGGAGGGCCTTGTCCTTGGGGGTGAAGCTCCGAAAACATCGAAACTGGGGTCAGACCCCGTTTTTCGCGTCTGTTCTGGGCTGCGCCACCAAATCGCCACACCCACCGAAGTTTGTGATATATCGTGCTGAAGGCCCTGCGCCGGTCACGATCGGCTGGCTTGACCACAGAGTTACTCGGGGTATTTCACACAGTCCCCCAAACAATCGACGAGATCATGGCTGAGTACTTCGAGATGGGCGGCTATGCCGCATTCGTTTGGCCGGCCTACGGCTTGGCGGCGCTGTTCATGCTGGCCATGTTGATTGCATCCCTGCGCGCGGTGCGCCACCGCGAGACGCTGCTCGCGGCGTTGGAGCGCCAAGGACCGCTCCGACGCGGCCGCCCGGCCGACCAGGCGCCACCGCCCCAGACGACCCACCCGCCCGCACAGGAAGAGGGTGCGCAATGACGCGGAAACGACGCCGGCTGACCCTGCTTGGCCTCGCGCTGCTCGGGCTGTTCACCGCGACTGCGTTGGTGCTGACCGCGCTCGAGGACAATCTGGTGTTCTTCTTCAGCCCGAGCGACCTGGTCGCCGGCGGCTTCGAGGGCCAGCGGATCAGGCTCGGCGGCCTGGTCGAACCTGGCAGCGTCCAACGCGGCGGCGACGGCGTCACCGCCACTTTTTCGGTCACCGACACCGCGCACACGGTTGCGGTCACCTTCACCGGCCTGTTGCCCGATCTGTTCCGCGAGGGCCAGGGCGTGGTCGCCGAGGGGCGGTTCGGCCCCGACGGCGTGTTCCGCGCGACCGACGTGCTCGCCAAGCACGACGAGAATTACATGCCGCCCGAGGTCGACGACGCGCTCAGACGCGCGGGCCATCCCGACCAGGTCGCCGCGGACGAGACCGCCGTGCTCGAGGCACGGCCATGATCCCCGAGATCGGACATTACGCGCTGGTGCTCAGTCTGGTGGTCGCGCTGGTCCAGTCGGTGATCCCGATGATCGGCGCCAACCGTGGCGATGCTGCCTGGATGGAGCTGGCACGACCCGCGGCGGTCGCCCAATTTCTCCTGGTTGCGATCGCTTTTTCTGCGTTGACCCACGCTTATGTCGTTTCGGACTTCTCGGTGCTCAACGTGGTCGAGAACAGCCACTCGGCCAAGCCGCTGATCTACAAGATCAGCGGCGTCTGGGGCAACCATGAGGGGTCGATGCTGCTGTGGGTGTTGATCCTGGCGGTGTTCGGCGCCGCGGTCGCGGCGTTCGGCGACAGCCTGCCGCCGAGCCTGCTCGCGCGCACCCTGGCCGTGCAGGCGATGATCGCCGCCGGGTTTCTGTTGTTCGTGCTCGGGACGTCGAACCCGTTTATGCGGGTCGACCCGCCGCCGCTCGACGGCGCGGACCTCAACCCTTTGTTGCAGGACCCCGGTTTGGCGTTCCACCCGCCGTTTCTCTATCTCGGCTATGTCGGCTTTTCGATCGCGTTCTCGTTCGCGGTTGCCGCCCTGATCGAGGGGCGGATCGACCCGGCGTGGGCCCGCTGGGTCCGCCCTTGGACCCTCGCCGCTTGGTCGGCGCTCACCGTCGGGATCGCGCTCGGCTCCTGGTGGGCCTATTACACGCTCGGCTGGGGTGGCTGGTGGTTTTGGGACCCGGTCGAGAACGCGTCGCTGCTGCCGTGGCTCGCCGGCACCGCCCTGTTGCACTCGGCGATCGTGGTCGAAAAGCGCGACGCCTTGAAAGCCTGGACCGTGCTCTTGGCGATCGTCGCGTTCAGCCTGTCGTTGATCGGCACCTTCCTGGTCCGGTCCGGGGTCTTGACCTCGGTCCATGCGTTTGCGGTCGACCCGGCGCGCGGCGTGTTCATCCTGGTGCTGTTGACGATCGCGATCGGCGGCTCGCTCGCGCTGTATGCCTGGCGCGCCCCGGTGCTCAAGGCCGGCGGCCTGTTCCAGCCGATCAGCCGCGAGGGCGCGCTGATCTTGAACAACCTCTTGTTGTCGACCGCGACCGCGACCGTTCTGGTCGGCACGCTCTATCCGATCTTCCTCGACGCGCTCGACGCCGGCAAGGTCTCGGTCGGGCCGCCGTTCTTCAATGCGACCTTCATCCCGCTGATGCTGCCGTTGGTGGTCGCGATGGGGATCGGCCCGATGCTGGCATGGAAGCGCGGCGATTTGCTTGGCGCGCTCGGCCGGCTCAAGCTGGCGGCGCTGGTCACCGCGGCGGTCGGGCTCGCGACCTATTACTTTAGGAGCGGCGGGCCGGTGATGGCGGTGGTCGGCATGGCGGTGGCGGCCTGGGCGATCGCGGCCGCGATCGACGAGCTCGCCGGGCGGATCGGCCTCGGCCGGTTGCCGCCGGGTGAGAGCCTGCGCCGGGCGGCGCGGCTGCCGGGGGCGGCCTGGGGCACGGCACTCGCCCACGCCGGGGTCGGGATCGCGATCGCCGGCATGACCGGCTCGGGCGCCTGGATGACCGAGCGGATCCAGTATCTGGCACCGGGCGAACAGATCGGGATCGCCGGCACCCAAGTGCGGTTCGACGAGGTGATCCGGGTCGACGGCGCCAACTATGTCGCCGACCGCGGCGTGTTCTCGGTCCTTTCGGACGACGGCCGGGTGGTCGGGCAGCTGTTCCCCGAGCGCCGGCGCTTTCTGGTCAGCCAGCGGGTGATCACCCACTCGGCGATCCGGACGACCGGGTTGGCCGATCTCTACATCGCGCTCGGCGACCCGGCGGGCGAGGACCGGCCCGATGCCTGGACGGTGCGGGTCTACCATCACCCGTTGGTGCCGTGGATCTGGATCGGCTGCGTGGTGATGGCGCTCGGTGGCGTGGTCAGCCTGAGCGATCGTCGGTTCCGGGTCGGGGCGCCGGCGCGGCGGCGCGCGGTCGCGCCGGGCATCGCCGGCGCCGAGCCGACGCCGGCGACCCGCGGGGGGGTGTGAAGCGATGGCGTTCCGGCGTCTGTGGTTTGCCCTGCCGCTCGCGACCTTTTTGGGTGTCGCCGCGTATCTGGCGATCGGCCTGACCCGCGACCCGAGCGCGGTGCCGTCGGCCCTGATCGACAAGCCGGTGCCGCGCTTTGCGCTGCCGCCGCTTCCGGGCCACGACACCGGCCTGACCTCGGCCGACTTGGTCGGACGGCCGCAACTGGTCAACGTGTTCGCGTCTTGGTGCGTGCCGTGCCGGATCGAACATCCGCTGTTGATGCAGCTCGCCGAGCTCACCGGGGTCACCGTTAGAGGGATCAATTACAAAGACCCGTCGCAAGACGCCTTGGCATGGCTCGAGCGATTTGGTAATCCTTATGCCAGCATCGGCGTAGACTCGGACGGTCGTGTCGCAATTGAGTGGGGGGTATACGGGGTTCCGGAAACCTTCTTGATCGATGGCGACGGGCGGATTCGATACAAACACATCGGACCGCTTTCGGCAGACGATGTCACAACCAAAATATTGCCGATGATCAGGGAGTTAGAGAGATGACCACAGGTCCGGACGGCCGCGCCGCCACAGCCGATGGCTGGGCGCCGCTGGCGCGAGAGCTTGCACGTAAAACGATCGACCTGTCCGCCGAGGCGCTCAAGGTGACTCATCGGCGCAAGGACCCGATCGCCACCCAATGGAGCGACCGAGTCGCCGCGGCGCGCCAACGCGAAAAGGAAGAGCGGCGGCGGCGCGCCGATGAGCGGCGCGCCGCGCAGTGGCCCGGCGACCCGTTGATCTTCTACTACCCGCCGCTCGCCGAGCGTCCGGCGAGCCGCCGCCCCAAGGCGGAGCGGGCCACTGCGGCCGAACGGCCGACCCGGGAGCGTCGGCGCTGGGTCTTGTGGTTCCAGGTCGTGCTGGTGGTCGCCCTGTTGTCGATCCCGGCGCTCGCGGTCGAGCCGGCGGAGATGCTCGACGACCCGCAACTTGAGCTGCGCGCCCGAGAGATCGGGCGCGAACTGCGCTGTCTCGTTTGCCAGAACCAGTCGATTGACGACAGCAACGCCGGGCTTGCCCGCGATCTCCGGGTGCTGGTGCGCGACCGGCTGCTCGAGGGCGACACCAACCAAGAGGTGCTCGCCTATGTCACCGACCGCTATGGCGACTATGTCCTGCTGCGGCCGCCGTTCCAGTCGAACACGTTGGTCCTGTGGCTGGCGCCGGCGGTGTTGCTCGGGGTCGGCACGGTCGCGGTCGGGGTTTGGTATCGCGCCCGACACCGGGTCGTGGCGGACCCCGCCACGCTCAGCGCCGAGGAGCAGCAGCGCCTGTCGGCCCTGGTCGGTCTCGCCCCGAGGTCCGAGGCTTGATGTGACGTGACGCCCCTGCCGATCTCGCCGTTGTGGATCGCGGTCGCGACCTTGACCGTGTGCATGTTGGGTCTTCTGGTCTCCCCTTTGGTTTCACGACGCCGCGCTGCGGTCGATCGATCCGAGTTCGATCTCTCGGTCTATCGGGATCAGCTTGCCGAGGTTGATCGCGAGGTCCAGCGCGGCGTCGTTTCCACCGCCGATGCCGAGGCGGCGCGCACCGAGATCGGCCGCCGCGTGTTGGCCGCGGCCCGGACCGGCGACCGGGCGGCCACGCCCCCGGCTGGCCCACCCTCGGGTGGTCGGTCGATCGGTCTCGCCTTGGGCCTGGTGCTGGGCGTTCCGGCGGCTGCCGTCGGCCTTTACCTTGGTCTTGGATCGCCCGAGCTGCCCGGACGCCCGTTGGCCGCGCGCGATCGCGACGCGGAGGTTGCCGAAAGCGAGGCGGTGTCGCCCGAGATTTTGCGCGCGGTCGCCGGGCTGGCCGACCGGCTGGCGGAAAACCCCGACGATGTCGACGGCTGGCGTTTGCTCGCCCAGTCTTACCGGCGGATCGGGCGGTTCGACGACAGCGTCGATGCCTGGGCGCGCGTGGTCGCGTTGACCGACGGCGACCCGGCGAGCCAGTCCGCTTATGCCGAGGCGTTGGTCGCCGCTGCCGGCGGTCGGGTCACCGAGGCTGCGCGCACCGCGTTTACCGGGGTTCTGGAAGCCGCGCCCCAGGACCCGCGGGCCCGGTTCTTCCTCGCGCTGGCCGAGGCGCAGGACGGCGCCTACCAGGCGGCGCTCGAGCGGTTTGCGGGCCTGCTCGCCGACTCGCCGGCCAACGCCCCGTGGGTCGAACTGGTGCGCGGGCGGATCGCCGACATGGCCCGCGAGCTCGGGGTCGACGTTGCGTCCGTGATGCCGGACACCCTGCCCGCCGACGCAAGCCTGCCCGGACCGACGGCCGAGGAAATGGCGGCCGCCGAGGACATGTCGCCCGAGGCGCGCGACCAGATGGTCCGCGGGATGGTCGAAGGCTTGGCCCAACGCCTGGAAGAGGACCCGAGCGACAGCGATGGTTGGTTGCGTTTGGCGCGCGCCTATCGGGTGCTCGACGAGCCGGCGCACCGGATGGCGGCGCTGGACCGCGCCCGCGCGGCCGCACCGGACCGCCCGGAGGTGTTGGTCGCCTATGCGCTCGGCCTTTACGAGACCAGCGAGGACACCGGGCCCGGCCGGCCGTTGCCGGCCCCGGTCGCCGCAATGTTCCAGCGCGTGCTCGAGGTTGCGTCGGATCACCCCGAGGCGTTGTGGTTCCTCGGCCTCGATGCGGCCAACCGCGCCGACGGCGCGGCAGCGACCGACTATTGGCAGCGCCTGCTGCGCCAGCTGCCGCCGGGCTCGCCGGCCCACCAGCAGGTCGCCGACCGGCTCGAGGCGTTGCCGTGACCGCTCCGACGGTACCGGGGTCGCGGTCGCGGTGCCGGTACGAAGTCCGGCTGAACCATTCCGTTTGGCCGGAGCAACGCCGGTAGGTCGGGGCGCGGGCCGCACCCTGGTCGATCGGGCGCGCCGTGTCTCAGGCCCGCGCCCCGACATCGACGGTGCCGCAAAGCTGAACCGCCGATGTTGGGGCGATCGGCCCCCACCGGCGATGCAAGCAGGCAGACCGTGCCGGCCGATCGCCCCAACCTACAGGATCGGTGAACAGCTTCTCAGGTCGGCTGCCGGACCGGTGCTTCCAGCCGCGGCGATCAACGCCGCGGCCGCCTGACCGGTCGGGCGGTCCGGCAGCCCGGCAAGCGCCAGGATCGCGCGCGCGGTCTCGGCATCGGCCCGTGCGCCTGACGTATCCCCAAGTGCCGCGCGGCAGCGCGCCGCCAGCACCAGGCTGTCCGCCCACCCCGGCCCCAGTTCGGGCGCGGTCGCGACGGCGCGACGGCGCACCATGATCGCCGTTTCGGCGACCTCGAGCGCCGCGGCCCAGTCGGCGGCGGTGGCCAACGCCGTCGCCAGCGCGTGCAGGGCGTCGTGGTCGTCCGGGTCGTCGGTGAGCGCGTCCCGCCACACCGCGACCGCGGCCGCCGCGTCCCCGGCCCGGTCATGGAGCGCTGCGAGCAACCGACGCCGCCGACGCCGCACCGATCGCGCGCCGCCGCCGTCGGCCAGCAGATCGGTCAAGAGCGCCACCGCAACCGGGCGAAGCGGGGCCGGCAGGTCGGCGGTCAGGAGCGACTCGACGGTCGCCGCCGCCGTGGGCGCGCGGTCGAGCGCCTCGCGCAGCCAGCCGTCGACCGCGGGCACGACCATGGCCGGCGCGCTCTCGAGGTCTTGCGCCAACGCCGCCAACCGGTCGAGCAGCGCCGCCGGCCGCCGGTCGACCAGCAGCGCCAACAGGGCGCCGCGCCGCGGCCCGATCCGGGCCAGTTCGTCGTGAACCAGGACCGACAGTGCGAGCGACGACGCCGGCTCGACGACCACGCCGTCGCGCAGGATGCCGGCGGCGGCGAGCGTCACCCCGATCACGCTCGCCGACGGCAGCGCCGGTGCGATCGTCGGTGCCGCCAAACGCCGGAGCAACCCGCTGTCGAGGTCGCCGGCGAGCGCGGCGGCCACGGTCAAATCCACCATGGCTTGGTCGGCGAGCCCGGCGGCGCGGCCGCGCGCGACCAGATCGGCCCGACGCTGCGCCGCGGCCGCGGACAAGATCGCCGCAGCGTCGGTGCGGACCAACGCGTCCGGGTCGCCCGGCAGCCCCGCCGCCGTGGTCGCAAGGTCGAGCCGCTGCCAAGACGCCGGCATCAGCGCCCACCAATCCCGGAACACCGCCCGGCCGAGCGGTGGTGCGGTGCGGTCCGGGTCGTCGGACGCCGCCGCCCGGCGGGTTCGGGAAAACGCCCGGTGGGCGTCGTCGGCCGCGATCACCGACGGCACCTCGACCACCCGGGTCGCGCCTGAGGGATCACCGGCCCACCGGCTGATCACCAACAGCCGCAGCCGCACCCCCTCGGGCACCGCCAAGCGCGCCGCCTCGGCCTCGAGCCGGGCGGCCGCGGTCCGGCGATGATCGCCGTCCTCGATCACGATCAGCCCGCCCTCGGCCGGCAACGCCAAGGCGACCCCGGCGCCGAGCCCCGCCGCCGCAACGCTCCAGCCGTCTTCGGCAAGCGCGGCGGCGACGCACGACGCAACCGCCCGTTTCCCGCAGCCGGCCGGGCCGACCAGCCGACCGCACGCGACCGGCTCCGCCGACGACGACGCCCAGCGGTGGAGCGCCGCCACGGCCGCGGCGTGGGCCGGCGGCAGCGGCGGCGCAACCGGGGGCGGCGGCACATCGGCCGCCGTCGGCGCGGTCGCGTCGCCCAGGCATGCGACGCCGAGCACCCAGCCCGGCAGCCCGGGCGGGCGCGGATGGACGGCGATCAGCGTCATCGAAGCGTCATCGATCGGTGCGCCGGTTACCCGGCGCCGCCATGGTCGCCGGCACCCAGGTCACGTTTCCGGAACAGGAATTCGCGGCCGACCTTGACCTTCTGCACGCCGTCATAGTCGATGATGTCGGCGGTGGCATAGGACTCGCTCCACCGTTCGGGGAGATAGCTGCCGGTCCCGATCACGTCGATCGGCGCGCGTGCTTCGGCCATCAGGCGGCACTTCGCCGGGTTGAAACCGCTCGACGCGACGATCTTGACCTTTGTGAACCCGGCCTGGTCCAGCGCGTCGCGCAAGTGATAGATCGCCGCCGCCGACACCCCGGTGCCGATCAGATAGCGCAGTTGGGACTCGTCGCGGTAGCCCCGGATCGCCTCGGGCACATGGCGTTCGAGCACGGCATAGGAGCGCGGCGGATCCAACCCCTCGACGAACCGACCGCCGGGGGTGTCAAGCCGCACCGCGAGCCGGCCGGCCGCCGCAAGATCGCTGAACCGGCGGCAGACCGCCAAACTGTCGGTGACCTCGCGGCCGAAGTAATCAACCAGGACCGTCAGCCGCTGGTCCGGCAGGGTTTCATGGAAAATCTCGGCCGCGCGCACGGTCGACCCGGCATACCCGATCAACGCGTGCGGCATCGTGCCGAGCCCGCGGGGTTGGTCGAAAAAATGGGCAGTCGCGTCGGTGGCGTTGCCGATGAACCCGACCGCGCCCAACTTGCGCCTGGCGCGCGCCGAGCCGACGCTGGCGGCATAGGCCATCAGCTCCGCCATCTCGGTGCCCGCGCAATGCCGGGCGTCCATCGCCAAGAACGCCACCGTCGGCAGGTCGGCGCACATCGCGTAAGCATTCCATGCCGCTATGCACGCCGATCCCAATTTCATCAACATAATGGTTTCAAGATCAACCAGATGGTAGAAAGACCCGGAGATGTACAACAGCGGCTCGCCTGCCCCCACCCACTTGCCTTCGCCGAAATTCTGCTCAATTTCAAACGTCGTGCCGCGCGCCGCCGCCATGGTCTCAAGCCACTTGACCGCGATCCGCGGGGCGGCGATCACCGGACGGCGCATGAACACCGCATAGGTCACCCGGCAGTCGCCGAACCGTCCGATGATCTGCTTGGTCCGCTTGAAATAGGTGTCTGTCCAGAGCGCAACCGTCCGTTCCGCCTCGGCCGCGCCGCTGTGGTCTGCGCCGCCTTTGGTGTCCCCGCTCCCCATCGACCGTCCCTTTCCGCGACGACATGAGATGGAATCCTGTCTCAGCGCTCGGCGATTGGCAACAGAATCCCGGCCGTGCCGGCAAGTGACCGCGACCCGAAAGCCCCCTTCGACGATGTCTGCGCGATGCCCCAACCCGACGGGCGATCCGCCCGATGCCGGCGCGGCGCCCGCCCCGACCGACCTTTGCCCGCTCTGCGACCGCCCGATGGTGCCGGGGCCAAGCGTCAACGAGCACCACCTGGTCCCGCGCCGCTTTCGCGGACGCCACGCGATCCGACTCCACCGGGTCTGCCACGATAAAATCCACGCGGTGTTGAGCGACCGCGCGCTTAACGACCACTACCACACGATCGACCGGCTGCGCGGACATCCGGAGATCGCCCGCTTCATCGCCTGGGTCGCACGCAAGCCCCCGGATTATGTCGACGGCCACCATACGCCGCGCCGGCGACGGTGACCGACCTTTGAGGACAACGCGTCCGAACACAGCCAAACCGCCTTAATCATCTGCAATACCAAATGATAGCACATTGAAATCAAGAACCTGTGTATGAAATCAGATATGGTATCATTTGATGATATCAGAAGAAGGGGTTCACGAAACCGGCAAAAGCCTTACGATTGACAGGCCTGCCACGCCGACGCCAAGTCTTCGGTCGCGTGCGGGATCGCCCCGGACCGCCTGCCGTCATCCCACGGATCGCCCCCACGGATTGTCCCCCACGGATTGTCAATGCCCAGCCCAGCCACCGATGTCCCGCGCCTGTCGCGCGTGTTTCACCGAAACCCGTCCACCGACCTGCCGATCGCGGTCGGCGGCGAAGGGTGCTACCTGATCGACCGCGACGGCAAACGCTACCTCGACGGCTCCGGCGGTGCCGCGGTGTCGTGCCTGGGGCACAACCACCCGGCGGTGATCCGGGCGGCAGCCGCCCAGGTGGAACGCCTTGCGTTCGCCCACACCGCGTTCTTCACCAACGAGCCGATGGAACAGCTGGCCGATCACCTGGTCGCCGCGGCACCGGACGGGATCGCACGGGTCTATTTCGTCTCCGGCGGCTCCGAAGCGATCGAGGCCGGCCTCAAACTCGCCCGCCAGTACTTCGTCGAGACCGGGCAGCCCACGCGCACCCGCTTCGTCGCCCGGCGCCAGAGCTATCACGGCAACACCCTCGGCGCGCTCGCGGTCGGCGGCAATCGCTGGCGGCGCCAGGCGTTCGAGCCGCTGTTGATACCGGCCGACCATATCATGCCGTGCTACCCCTATCGTGAGCAGGCCGCCGACGAGAGCGCCGAGGCGTTCGGCCGTCGCGCCGCCGACGATCTGGACCGCGCGATCCAGGCGGCCGGACCGGACACCGTCGCCGCCTTCGTCGCCGAACCGGTGGTCGGTGCGACCATGGGCGCGGTCCCGGCGGTGCCGGGCTATTTCGCGCGCATCCGCGAAATCTGCGACCGCTACGGCGTGCTCCTGATCCTGGACGAGGTGATGTGCGGCATGGGCCGCACCGGAACCCTGTTTGCCTGCGACGCCGACGGCGTGCGCCCCGACCTGATCGCGATCGCCAAGGGCCTCGGCGGCGGCATCCAGCCGATCGGCGCGCTCCTGGTCTCGGACCAAATCTTCACCGCGATCCGGGACGGCTCGGGGTTCTTCCAGCATGGGCACACCTATATGGGCCATCCGGTCGCCTGCGCGGCCGCGCTCGCGGTCCAGACCGTGATCGCAGAGAACGACCTTTTGGCGACGGTGACCGCGCGCGGGGCCGAGCTCGCAGCGGCGCTGGCCGAGCGGTTGGGCGACCATCCCCACGTCGGCGATCTGCGCGGACGCGGGCTGTTCCGTGGCCTCGAACTGGTCCAGGACCGGGCGACCAAGGCGCCGTTTCCGGCGGCGCTCAAGGTCCACGCGCGGGTCAAGCGGGCGGCGATGGACGACGGGCTGATCTGCTACCCGATGGGCGGGACGATCGACGGGCAGCGCGGCGACCACGTGCTGCTGGCGCCGCCGTTCATCCTGTCGTCCGGGCAGGTCGGGGAGCTCGTCGACAAGCTCGGGCGCGCGGTCGACCGCGCGGTCAGGGGGCTTCGCCCCCCGACACCCCCCGACCAGGGGTGACCCCCTGGACCCCGTTTATCGGGCCGACGCCGTGCGGCGGCGGTGTTGGGCCGCGACGACCAGCGCCAAGAGAACAAGGACAAGCGGGTAGACCAGCTCGCGTGGCGGGCGGTCGAGCGACTGGACGGTGATGTCGGTGACATAGTCGCCGAAGAACATCCCCTTGGCCTCGGCGGCGCCGCGGAACGCCAGATCGCTCACCCAATAGCGATCGTCTTCGGGCTCCAGGGACACGCCGATCAGCTCGGACAGCGGCGTGTCGCGGGTGCCGGCCGGCACCTCGAACACGAACAGTTTGGGGCGGTCGCCATAGTCGGTCTCGCGCAACACATGCAGGCGGACCCGCCGGTCCTGCTCGAACGCGACCTCGCCGGCGATCAAGCGTGCGGGCTCCAGCGGCCGATACTCCGGCGACACCAGGTCCAGCAACACATCCGGTCGAAACAACCCGACGATCACCACGACCAGGACCAGGCTCTCCCACAGCTTCAACCGCACGAACATCCAACCCTGGGTCAAGGCACTGAACGCCAGGATCGCAAACAATGACACCGTGACCACCAACGCGCCGTGCCACACCGTCTCGACCCCGATCAGCAACAGCTCGGGGTTAAAGATGAACACCAGCGGCAACACGGCGGTCCGGATGTCGTAAAGGAACGACTGGACCCCCGTCTTCAAGGGATCGGCGCGCGAAATCGCCGAGGCGGCAAAGGCCGCCAAACAGACCGGCGGCGTCGAGTCCGCGAGCAAGCCATAATAGAACACGTAAAGGTGAACTGCGATCAGCGGCAGCACCAATCCGGCGGCATTGCCGAGCTCGACCAACACGCCGGCCAGCAAAGAGGCGACCACGATATAGTTGGCGGTGGTCGGCAAGCCCATGCCGAGCACGATGCACAACACCGCAGTCATGCCGAGCAGGATGTAAATGTTACCGCCCGACACCGCCTCGACGATCCCGACCATCGCGTTGTTGAGACCGGTCGACGACACCGACCCGACGATGATCCCGGCCGCCGCGACCGCGATCGCGATGTTGATCATGTTGCGCGCGCCGCCGACCATCCCGCGCGCGACCTCGGCAATCCCGAAGCCGAGGCCGCCGACCGCCGACCGCTCGCCGGTGCGCACAGCCCGCACCAGCTCCTGCACGACGATGATCGCCATCAGGCTCAAAATCGAATAGAACACCGATGAGCTCGCCGACCACCGCTCGGCGATCAGCAAATAGACCAGCACGACGATCGGTACCAGATAGTGCAAGCCCGACACGAAGGTCTTGCCGAGCGGCGGCACCTCGTCTCGTGGCAAGCCCTGAAGGCCGAGTTTCGACGCCTCGAGGTGCGAAATATAGAACAAAGCAATATAGCTCAGCACCGCCGGGATCGCCGCGGCGATGATCACGTCGAAATAGCTGATCCCGATGAACTCGGCAATGATGAAGGCGGCGGCGCCCATGATCGGCGGCATGATCTGGCCGTTGGTCGAGGCCGAGACCTCGATCGCGCCGGCCTTGACCGCCGGCAGACCGATCCGGCGCATCACCGGGATCGTGAAGGTGCCGGTGGTCACGACATTGGCGATCGACGAGCCCGAGATCATCCCGGTCATGCCGGACGCCAGGATCGCCGCTTTGGCCGGCCCGCCGCGATAGCGGCCGACCAACGCGAACGCCATGCCGAGGAAATACTGGCCGGCCCCGGCACGGTCGAGCAACGCGCCGAACAACACGAACAAAAACACGAAATCGACCGAGACGTCGATCGGAATCCCGAAGATCGCCTCACCGCCCAGCCACTGATAGCCGATCAGCCGGTTGAGCGACACCCCCTTGTGGGCGATCAGATCGGGCATCGATTGCCCGAAGATCGAATACAACAAGAAACAGGTGCACACGATCACCAGCGGCAGCCCGACCGAGCGGCGGGTCGCCTCGAGCAGCAACAAAATCCCGGCACCGCCCAGGATCGCCTCGACCGGAACCGTCACCGCGCGGCCGAACAACTCGAGGTCGATCTCGAGCAGGATGCCCATCCGGCGCACCAGACCGTCGTAGTCGAGGAACAGGTAGAGCGCACACAGACACCCGACCACCGCGAACACGCGGTCGAGCCACGGCACCCGATCGCTGATCGGTCCGCGCGCGAACGCTGGAAACAACAGGAAACAGAGCAACAACGCAAAGGCAAGATGGATCGCCCGCGCCGGCACATCAGCTGGGAGGCCGACGCGGAGCATAAACGGCAGCGGCGACGCCAGCCAAAGCTGGTAGACCGACCAGGAAAACGCGATCGCCCCGAGCAACCCGGCCATCCCGGGGCCGTGGCGGCGGACCTTGTGTTCGAGCTCTTCGAGATTGATCTGCGGCGCGCCGGCCGCCGAAGTCTCCGCCGTCCCGGCGGGTGCCGCCGTCGCCATACCTTTCGTGTCCCCGTCAATCCGACCGTGTTCATTCGATGCCGCGCGGTCGCGTCGGACCGCACTTACCGCGCGCCGTGCCCGGTGTCAAAGGAGTCGGGGCCGGGGGCAGCCCCTCTTTGCCCCCCCCTTACAATGGGGTCCAGGGGGCGGGGTCCAGGGGGCAACCCCTGGTCGGGGGGTGTCGGGGGGTGAGACCCCCTGTCCTGGGGGCGCCAGCCCCCAAACCCACGCAACAGGCGTCGGCTTCCGTTCCGTTTCCCACCGTCCTTCGGCCGACCTAACCCTGGATGAAACGGCCCGGCCACCCCGCCGTAAGGCGGGCGGCAGTTCCTCCCCCAACCGAAGGTGGGGGGAGCCAGAGGGGGCCTACGGCGGCGCAGGTGACACCGCCGCCGCCGTATGCCACCATCCGCCCGCTGGCGCGGGCACCTTCCCCCGCTTGGGCCGGGGGAAGGAGATTTCGCTGCGTCGCCCGTCGGTTTCTGTTTAGAGCCAGCCCTTCTCCTGGTAGTAACGCACCGCGCCCGGATGCAGCGGCGCCGACAGACCGTTCGAGATCATCTGCGCCGGGTCGAGGTTGGCGAACGCCGGGTGGAGCTTGCGG
>JANQHG010000152.1 GCA_028277115.1 Azospirillaceae bacterium | reverse complement strand
TCGACCCGGCCGACGTCGCCGCGACGCCGCAACGGGTGCTGACCACGCTCAGCCGCCGATGGGGCGAGACCGAGACCTGGGCGGCGATCCGCCAGGCCGCGGGGCCGGTGACCGATTTCTACCTGTTGGCCGCGCTCGATTTCGAACGCACCGCCACGGGCGAGCTCGCGCGGGTGCCCGGGTATGAGGCGATCTATGTCGACATCCTGATCCGGACCTTTGCGATCGCCGGCGCGGTGACCGGCTTGTGCCTCTTGCTCGGGTTCCCGGTCGCGTACCTGTTGGCGACCCAGCCGCCGCGGCGCAGCAACCTGTTGCTGATCTTGGTGCTGCTGCCGTTTTGGACGTCGCTGTTGGTGCGCACCGCGGCCTGGGTCGTGTTGCTGCAGAACAACGGCCTGGTCAACGGCGCGCTCGGTTGGCTCGGCCTGATCGAGGCACCGCTGACCTTGATCTACAACCGCACCGGCGTGTTGATCGCGATGACCCATGTCCTGCTGCCGTTCATGATCCTGCCGCTTTACAGCGTGATGAAGGGCATCCCGCCGTCGCTGGTGCGGGCGGCGCGCTCGCTCGGGGCGTCGCCCTTGACCGCGTTCCGGCGGGTCTACCTGCCCCAGGCGATGCCCGGGGTCGCCGCCGGCGTGTTGTTGGTGTTCATCCTGGCGCTCGGCTACTACATCACGCCCGCCCTGGTCGGCGGGGCGGCGGACCAGATGATCGCCTATTTCGTCGCGTTCTACACCACCGACACGATCAACTGGGGGATGGGCGCGGCGCTCGGCACCGTCCTGCTCGCGACCACCATGGTCTTGTTCTTCGCGTTCGGTCGCCTGATCCGGGCCGACCGGCTCGGCCTCGGGTGAGGCGGGCGATGACCGGCGGTCTGCCGCGCACGGCCGGCGAACGGGTCGGCAGTTGGCTGTTGTGGGCGGTGTCGATCCTGGTGTTCGTGTTCCTGCTCGCGCCGATCCTGGCGATCATCCCGCTGTCGTTCAATTCGACCAGCTTTCTGACCTACCCGCTCGACGGGTTTTCCTTGCGCTGGTACATTGAGGTGTTCACCACCGAGCGGTGGACCAACGCGCTCAAGAACAGCTTGGTGGTTGGCTCGGCGTCGGCGGTCCTGGCGACCACGCTCGGCACACTCGCCGCGGTCGGCCTGACCCAGGCGCGCTTTCCGTTCAAACCTCTGGTGATGGCCCTGGTGGTCTCGCCGATGGTGGTGCCGGTGGTGATCACCGCGGTCGGCATCTACTTTTTTTTCGCGCCGTTTGGTCTGACCGGCAGCTATGCCGGGCTGATCCTGGCGCACACCGCGCTCGGCACCCCGTTCGTGGTGATCACGGTCAGCGCCACATTGAAAGGCTTCAACCTGACCCTGATGCGGGCGGCGGCCAGCCTCGGCGCCTCGCCCTGGTTGGCGTTCCGGCGGGTGATGCTGCCGTTGATCGCGCCGGGGGTGGCGGCGGGCGCCTTGTTCGCGTTCGAAATCTCGTTCGACGACGTGATCGTGGTCTTGATGTTGGCGGGACCGGAACAGCGCACCCTGCCGCGCGAGATGTTCAGCGGCATCCGCGAGAACATCAGCCCCGCGATCACCGCCGCGGCGACGGTCTTGATCCTGGTCGCGGTCGCGCTGCTCGCCACGCTCGAGGCGTTGCGCCGGCGCAACGCTCGGATGCGCGGCGTCGATGCCTGAGCGCGCCGCCGCCGGCCGGGGGCGCCGACCGGGCGCGACCCATCGTCGTAGCGCGGTTGCCGCGACTTGCACGTCGGCGCGGCCGCGGTCACAGATGGGCACGATTTGGGAGGCGCCATGGTAATCATCGGACGTAAAGGCACCACGCCGTCGGCGACCCGACCCGACGCCGGGACCGACCTGCCGCTGGTCGTGTTCTCCGGGGTGCAAAAGAGCTTCGACGGCCGCACCCGGGTGATCGACGACCTGGACCTCGAGATCCGGCGCGGCGAGTTCCTGACCCTGCTCGGGCCGTCCGGCTCGGGCAAGACCACCACCTTGATGATGCTGGCCGGGTTCGAGGTGCCGACCGCGGGCGACATCGCGCTGGCCGGGCGCTCGATCAAGCATCTGCCGCCGCACAAGCGCGAGATCGGCGTGGTGTTCCAGAACTACGCCCTGTTCCCGCACATGACGGTGGCCGAGAATGTCGCCTTCCCGTTGTCGGTCCGCAAGATGGCGGCCGCGGAGGCGGCGCGCCGGGTCGAGCGGGCGCTCGACATGGTGCGGCTGGCCGGTTTCGGCGGGCGTTGGCCGGCCCAGCTGTCGGGCGGCCAGCAGCAACGGGTGGCGTTGGCCCGCGCGCTGGTGTTCGAACCCGAGCTTGTGTTGATGGACGAGCCGTTGGGCGCGCTCGACAAGAAGCTGCGCGAGCATATGCAGCTCGAGATCAAGCACCTGCACCAGCAACTCGGGGTCACGATCGTCTACGTCACCCACGACCAGGGCGAGGCGCTGACCATGTCGGACCGGGTCGCGGTGTTCGACCACGGCCGGATTCAACAGGTCGATGACCCGACCCAGCTCTACGAGCTGCCGCGCACCGCCTTCGTCGCCGGCTTCATCGGCGAGAGCAATTTCCTGGACGGCCGGGTCGAGGAGGTCGCGGGCGTGGACGTGTGCACGGTGCGGCTCGACGACGGCGCGCGGGTGACCGCGCGGCCGGTCAATGTCGCGGGTCCGGGGTCGCGGACCAGCCTGTCGTTGCGCCCGGAGCGGGTCGAGCTCGAGGGCTTCGGCGCGCCGCATGAGAACAGCCTGCCGGCGACCGTGCGCGAGACGATCTACTACGGCGATCACCTGCGCGTCCGTGTCGCGGTTGCCGGACGGGACGACGTCATGGTCAAACTCAGGCTAGGCGGCCATGTCCGGCCGCCCGAGGCCGGCGAGTGCCGGCAGATCAGCTTTCGGGCCGCCGATTGCCTGGCGCTCGACCCGCGGGATCCGGGCCGCGCCGGCGACGAGGCCTGACGGGTTCACCGTATTGGGGAGGATATCCATGAACAGTCGAAGCCGGGTTCCGGCCGCCGTTGTGGCGGTCGCAGTGACCGTCGCGGTAGGGCTCGCGGCGGGGCCCGCGACCGCGCGCGACCTCACGGTGGTGTCGTGGGGCGGGGCCTATCAGGACGCCCAGCGCGCGGCCTATTTCACGCCGTTCGTCGAGATCACCGGCACCCCGCTCAACGAGGAGTCGTGGGACGGCGGCATCGGCGTGCTGCGCGCCAAGGTCGAGGGCGGTGCGGCTGCGTGGGACGTGGTCCAGGTCGAGTCGGAGGAGCTCGCGCTCGGCTGCGACGAAGGGCTGTACGAGACGCTCGACTACGACCGGATCGGCGGCGCCGACACCTATATCGCCGAGGCGGTGCATGAGTGCGGCGTCGGCACCATCATCTACAACTTCGTGCTCGGCTACGACCGCAGCGTGCTGGCCGACCCGCCGGGCGGCTGGGCCGACTTTTTCGACCTCGCCGCCTATCCGGGCAAGCGCGGGCTGCGCCAGGGGCCGAAGACCACGCTCGAGATCGCGCTGATCGCCGACGGCGTGGCGCCGCGCGAGGTCTACCGGGTGCTCGGCACCGAGGCCGGGGTGACGCGCGCCTTTGCCAAGCTCGACACCATCCGCGACCAGCTGATCTTCTGGAAGGCGGGGGCGCAGCCGCCCTTGTGGCTCGCGTCCGGCGAGGTCGTGATGACCTCGGTCTACAACGGCCGGATCGACGCGGCCAACCGCGACGAGGGCAAGGATTTCGGCATCGTGTGGACCGGCAGTCTGTTCACCCTCGACAGCTGGGTGATCCTGACCGGCAGTCCGAACCTTGACCAAGCCTATCAGTTCCTCGCGTTCGTCGGGCGGCCGGAGCAGCAAAAACTGTTGCCCGAGTTCATCGCGTACGGCGTCTCCAACACCGCGGCGATTGATCTGATCGATCCGGCGCGGCTTCAGGACCTGCCGATCCTGCCGGCCAACATGGCGCAGTCGGTCGAGATTGACACCGAGTTCTGGATCGAGAACATCGATCGCCTGACCGAACGGTTCAACCGCTGGGCGGCGACCCGCTGACCGGTTGCGCGATCGCCCTCGCTCCGGGCCGCCCCGGCCCGGAGCGGGGGCAACACGGAAATAGATTGGAACTGCAAAAAATAGCCATGGTCTCGGCGCAGTGATTGGCCGGCTGAACGCCGTATGCGGCCTGACGGCCGTGCGGGGGGCTGCCCCCTTGACCCCGCTTATGGGGGTCCAGGGGGCAACCCCTGGTCGGGGGGTGTCGGGGGGTGAAACCCCCTGACGTGGGGGCGAAGCCCCCAAAACGCCGCAACTTGTGTCGATCTCGACCGCAGTGCTTGGAGACGGGGATGATACGAAATCCGGCTGAACCGTTCCGTTTGATCGGAGCGCCCCGACATCGACGGTGCCGCAAGGCTGAACCGCCGATGTTGGGGCGATCGGCCCCCACCGGCGATGCAAACAGGCAGACCGGGCCGGCCGATCGCCCCAACCTACATGATCGGTGAACAGCTTCCTCAGGCGTGGATAATTGGAACCAAACAATCGGATTTGGTACTACTCGTTCGCAGCGAGAAGAAACAGATCCGCCAGTTCTGGCGGCCGGGTGCGCCCGCCCATGGTCCGGTCACCGAAAACTCTCGGGGTCCCGTGTCAACGCTGACCTGGCGTCCCCCCGAGGGTCCGGGTTTCCGTCAGGTCCCGGCCTGGGTGAACCGCCAAGCGCAGAACCAGTCGTCCGGGTGGGGATCGGGCGGACAGGCGATGCAGCGACACTCGAGGCGTGCGTCGATCGCGGCGGCGAAGCTGGTGTATTCGACGATGCCGCCGGATTTGCAGGGGTAGTCGGGCAGACCCTTTCGTTTGCGGGCGGATTGGACCCGACAGTTGACCATCCGCAGGACCAGGCTGCCGTCGGTGTCGAAAAAGATCTCTTGTTCGTTGAGGCTGGCATAGAGCCGGTGCCGGAGCGCCTCGGCCAAGGCGTCCAGACCGCCCTGGCCCGGCAGCCCGACCAGAGCCATGATCCGGGCCGCCTCGAGCGGTGAGAACGCTGACCAGCAGGCATCGTTGACTGCTTTCGCATCGGCCATGCCCTGGCGTTTTTCCACCGCCTGGAACCAGACCCCGTCGATCGCCAGCCAATTGGCGGCCAGCGCCTTGCGCAGCGCGTGCAGGGTCGCGTCGTCGAGCTCGGCCAGCGGTTGCGGCACGTCGTCGGTGATCGGGACGCCCAGGACGCCGGCCAAACGGTCGAGGATGATCGCGACCGCGCGGTCGCCGGCCTCGCGTTCCATCTCGAGTGCCCGGTCGACGCCGAACCGCTCGACCGATCGGGCGAACCACAGGCCGTAATGAACCGCGCTGCGGCGGACCGCGTCGATGATCGCCAAGGCCGGGGACTGTTCGGGGTCGGTCACGCGTCGATGTCGTCGTCTGCGGGTCGGGAGGACGGCGGTGCCGGTGGCCAGCTTCGCCGCCGTCGGCCCCCTCTTACTCCCCCACGTGTGGGGGAGGGAGGTTTTTCTTGCGTGCAGGCCGGCCGATGGCGTTTTGGGAGGGCCGGCGGCATGCTGGAACGGCGGTTTCGGCGGCAATCGGAACGGCTGCGGCGATTGTTGAGCGGGTACGCCTGCTCCGACCTGCCGCTCGGCCGCCGGGTGATTGCGGCGGTCAACCGGATCATCGCCGACGCCGGGGAGCGCCCGCCCTGGGCCGACTACTACCTTGAGTGGTTGGGCGACGCCGCACGGGTGCGCTACGAGCAACTGCTCGCCGAACACAACCCGTGGCGCCGGCCGGCCCCGACGGCGCAGTGACATCACGGCCGGGCTTCGGCGGCGGGATTAAGAAAATCCTCCCGCCCGCATCCGGCCACACGGGGACGCTCGATTTCCGGGTTCGACCCAACGCGATCGCCGCACGCGTTACACCGTTTCCGCTCCATCGCCGCCGGGCTTGCGCGCCACGAGGTGCGCGCCGTGGTCGCGGCCTTTGAGAGCAAACCCCGGACGTGAACGTCCGGATTCGGAATTCATCAGCACACGCCAGCAGGCTCCGGGACGAATACAGCGCCCGGCCCGCCCTGCCGACCTGGCAGGCGGGATCAAAACCCGACGGCGTCATTGGGCCGCGGGCATTCACAATCAATTAAATAATTTCCGGTTCCGGCAACCAGTTTATCATGTCAACCGACAGGTAAATTTGCTGGTGGCAGTCCGGTCCGCGGAAAAAATGGGCCATCTCGCGGCCATGTCAGCAGATGGCGCAGCGAGAATCATCTCACCCAGGACCCATCAAAACATTAAAAAGTGCAATCAGGCAATATCTTCATCTAAAGGTAGTATTTCTGCAACGGGCTCCCTGCCTCTTGCGAAAAGACATCCGCAGGATCAAGATGCCGAGGTTGATCCTGCCGCGAGTCAAGCCAAGTATGTTCGAGGTTCGACGCGTTGCCCACTCGACCGACGATCCAGCTTTTCATTGGCAAACCGACTGGCCGGACCCGGAGTACCTAATAGCTCAGTACTGTACGTGTTATATCTCAATTTCTAAATTTCTTCTGCGGATCTCTGGATAATCAATCACTCTGTCAAGCGATCAGGTCGGAAATTCTATCCGATGTGCCCAGGTTTCATTTTGATTTATGAATTTCTGTGTTTTGTTAATTCGATCCGGGCGTAATTTTCGTCTGGTTCACGGGATATCATCCCAAGGCAGGACACATGGGTCGATCGGACCAGACCGCAGACGACACGCCCGGGACCGGCTCGACACCCGACCCCACCC
This sequence comes from Azospirillaceae bacterium, assembly GCA_028277115.1. Taxonomy (GTDB): domain Bacteria; phylum Pseudomonadota; class Alphaproteobacteria; order Azospirillales; family Azospirillaceae; genus JANQHG01. Next base: position 46,280 of record JANQHG010000152.1, on the reverse strand, counting down.
CCGGCGACACCGATCGGCCCGACACCGGCCGGCCCGGGGCCGACCGCGCGGCGACGGTGCGCGGGGTCGGCCTGATCGTCGGGGTCGGCGCCTCGGCCGGCGGCGTTGCCGCGATCGACCGCGTGTTGGCCGCCTCCACTGCGACGCTTGGGTTTCCGATCATCTTCATCCAGCACACCGATCCGACCGGCGAGTCGGTGCTTGTCGAAATCCTGCGCGCCCGGACGAACCACCCGGTGGGCATCCTGGAAGACGGCATGGTGCCGGAACCAGACCATATCTATCTCCCACCGCCCAACAAGCTGGTCGGCATCCTGGGCGGGACGATCTCGCTGGTGACCCCCGCGCGCCGCGGTGAACTGGGACATGCGGTCGATTTCTTCTTCAAGCTGCTGGCCGACGACCGCCGCGCCGCGGCGGTCGGGGTGCTGTTGTCGGGAACCGGCGGTGACGGAACCCAAGGCCTCAAGGCAATCCGGGAAAACTGCGGCTTCACGATCGCCCAAGACCCGGCCACCGCCGAATACAGCGGCATGCCGGCGTCTGCGATCGACGCCAACTTCGTCGATAGCATTCTTCCGCCGGAAGGCATCATAAACGCAATCATCGACTTCGACGCCCGGCGCCACAAGAAGGTGATCACAAATGGTGATACTGATCACCGGCGGACGGCGGAGATCAATCGAGTGCTGGTTCTGCTGAAGGCACGAACCGGTCATGATATGTCGTTCTACAAAAAGAACACGATCGCACGGCGGATTGAGCGTCGACTCCGGGTCAACCGGCTCGACACGATCGCCGAGTACAGCGCCTATGCGCAAAGTCACCCCGAAGAACTGGAGACCTTGTGCTCCGAGCTGTTGATCGGTGTCACCAGTTTCTTTCGCGACAAAGCCGCGTTCGACGCGCTGGATCAGCAGGTGCTGGCCGGGCTGTTTACCGGCGACGGCCCGACCCGCGAGCTTCGCATCTGGGTCGCCGGCTGTTCGACCGGCGAGGAAGCCTATTCGGTCGCGATGCTGTGCGCCAAACATGCCGGCGAGATTGCCACCGACGTTCGGGTGCAGATCTTCGCGACCGACATCGACCGCAGTGCGATCGAAACCGCGCGTCAGGGCATCTATCGCAGCCACGCCATTGCCGACGTCCCAAATGCCTTCGTGACCCGGTTTTTCGACCGGGCGAACGGCACCTACAAGGTGCGCAAGATCATCCGTGAGATGATCGTGTTCTCCGAACAGAACCTGGTGCGGGACCCGCCGTTCTCCCGAATCAATCTGGTGGTGTGTCGCAATGTACTGATCTACTTCGACCCATCGCTGCAGAAACGGGTGATACCGCTCTTTCACTACGCGCTCAAGGCTAACGGATATCTGTTTCTCGGCACCTCCGAGACTGTTGGTGAGTTTGACGAGCTGTTCTGCACGGTCGATCGCCCCAACAAGATTTTCCAACGCCGCCCCGGGACCAGCATCGTCGAGTCGTGGATCAGCATCCTGCCGACGGGTGGCCATCCGATCGGACCGGCGCTCACCGCCCAATTGAAACCGGACGAGGCCAGCGTCCGTGATCTGTTGGTCGAAAAACTGCTCGACGATTATTGCCCGACCGCCGTGATCGTCGATGCCGCCGGGGAGATCCTGCAGATCCACGGCCGCACCGGACGCTATTTCGAACTGCCGGCCGGACGCCCGTCGCACAACATCGCGTCGGTCGCCCGACAGGGGCTCCAGCTGCAACTGGTCGCCGCGTTGCGCGAGGTCGAACGCACCCGCACCCGGATCGCGATCAACTATCTGGCGGTGCAGACCAATGGCGGGGTCGAACCGGTCGATGTGATCGTCGAGCCGATCCGCGGTCACGCAACCACCGATGGGCCGACCACCCAAGGGCTGGTCTTCATCGCCTTCTTCGATCATACCCCCGACCCGGGCGCCGACCGCGCCGGCGACCCCGGCGCAACCCGGGGCGATGCCGCGGATCACCAGGTCCGCGACCTCGAACGCCAACTGGTCGCGACCAAGGAACATCTACAATCGACAATTGAGGAACTTGAGACGTCAAACGAGGAACTGAAATCGATAAACGAAGAACTTCAATCAACAAATGAAGAATTGCAGAGTGCCAACGAAGAACACGAAACGTCAAAAGAAGAACTCCAGTCGGTCAACGAAGAGCTGGTCACTCTGAATTCCGAGCTGCAGAGCAAGGTCGCCCAGCTGGCCAAAGCCAACAACGATATGGAGAACCTGCTCGCCAGCACCCAGATCGGCACCATCTTTTTGGACATGGCCTTGTCGATCCGGCGTTTCACGCCGTCGGTCACCGCGATCATCCATCTGATCGACGGCGATATCGGCCGCCCGCTCCGCCACATCAACACCGAGATCGACTACCCGGACCTGGTCGACGACATCGAACGGGTCGTCCACACCCTGGTCCCGCACGAGCAGGAAGCGCGGGCGACCGACGGCCGCTGGTATGCGGTGCGGATTTCGCCCTACCGCACCACCGAGAACCTGATCGAGGGCGTTGTCGTCACCTTTTTCGACGTCACCGATCGCAAGGTGCTCGAGGTCGATCGGCGGCTTCAGGCGGTGGTGCGGGATTCTTACGACGCGGTCCTGGTGATCGGGTTCGATCGACGGTTGCTGGCGTGGAACCGCGGTGCCGAGCGGATGTACGGATATCCGGAGCGGGACGCGCTTTCCGGCACGCTCGACCTGATCACGCCCGGGGGCCAGCGGGACGGCTTCACCGACTTGGTCGCACGGCTGCGGCGCGGCGAGACGGTCGCGCCGAGCACCACGACCCGGCGCAACAGCAACGGCGAGCTGTTGACGGTCCTGGTCACCGCGACCCTGCTGACGGACGAGCGCGGGCGCCCGATGGCCGTCGCGAGCACCGAACGGGACGTCACCGACCAGCAACGCCTCGCCGAACAAGAGGCCCGGTTGCGCGCGGCGATCGAGGCGGTGCCCGACCTGATCGTGACGGTCACGCTCGGCTGCGTCATTCTCGACGCCAATGCTGCCGCGCACCGCACCATCGGCGCGGCCGCCGGCGCGCTCACGGGTCGATCCCTGGGCGACTTGCTCGCGCCGGGGTCTCGGACCGCCCTGCAACAGTCGGTCCTTCAATGCCACAGCGACGGCCGGGCACCAATCTCGGCGCTCGGGCTCGCCGCGCGTGACACCGGCACCCCGACGGAGATCGACGGGGCGTTGACCCTGATCACCGACGACTGGCATCGCCCTCAGGGGTTGGTGTTGGTCGCTCGGCCCACCCACTGACCGGCGTCGAACCCACCGGTTCGATCGCTCAAAGGCGCCGGCGCGGAGGCGGCACATGCACGACAGTGAGCGAGCGCGGTCCGGGTTGTTTTCCGAGCTGCGGGCCCGCGCGGCGGCAATCGTCAGGGCTCGAGGCGCCGCCCGCGACCCCGACGGCGAGCCGTCATCCGACGGTGACCTGTCACGAGACGAGGCGCTTCGGCTGGTCGAAGACCTGCGGGTCCACCAGATCGAGCTCGAGTTGCAGAACGAACAGCTTCAACGGGCGCAGATCGCGGCACAGGCCGCCCGCGACCAGTATGTGCGGCTGTTCGAGTTCAGCCCCTATGGCTTCATCATCACCGACCAGCTCGCGGTTGTCAAAAAGCTCAACCAGATGGCGTGCGTCCTGTTGGGGCAAGCCAAAAGGTCGATCGAAGGCGTGCCGCTGCGGCAACTGATTTGCCCGGCGGACCAGGACACCTTCTTGCGAACCTTCGCCGCGGTGCGCGCCGGCAGCGCCCGCGAACTGGTCGACGTCACCGTGGTCAGACACGATCAGGTCCGCCTGCCGGTGCGGTTCGAGCTGACCCCCGGGCCGGCGGACGGCGCGGATGCGGCCGATCGGTCCGAGTTCTGGTGCGCCCTGATCGATATCAGAAAGCAGCGTCAGGCTGAGGAGGAACTGCGTAAGAGTGAGCAGAAATTCCGAGCAATTGCAACCTATGCCAACGATTGGGAGACCTGGTTCGGGCCACGTGGCGAGCCGATCTGGATCAATCCTGCCGTCGAGCAGCTAACTGGTCTGGCGCCGGAGCGCTGCCTAGAAATCGCGAATTTTCCGCTACCGGTGATCCTTCCGATCGACCGCCCCGCGGTGGCGGTGGCGTTGCGCGACGCTGCCGCCGGCGGGCGCGGCAACAATCTCGAGTTCCGTATCCTCCACACCAGCGGCATGACCCGGTGGGGCGCGATGTCGTGGCAGCCGATGCGCGACGAGTGTGGCCGCAACGCCGGCTTTCGCACCAGCGTCCGCGACATCTCCGATCTGAAGGCGGTCGAAGCCGCGCTGGTCGCGGAGAAAGAACGCGCGAATGCGGCCAACCAAGCGAAAAGCCAATTTTTGGCAAATATGAGCCACGAGTTGAGGACACCGCTGAACTCGATCCTTGGATTCAGTGAAATACTGCGCGATGCCGGGATCGGCCAGGAGTTGGCCGAATTTGCCGACATCATCAATGTTGCCGGCAATAATCTGCTGGCGATTGTCAACAGTATTCTCGACATTGCACGAATCGAGGCGGGGAAAATCAAGATCAGGCCGGAACCCTTGAGGCTTGCCAAGGAAATCGAACTAACATCGGCGATATTTTTGGCGACTGCCAGGAAAAAGGGCATCGATTTTGTGCTTTCGTTAGATGATCACTTGCCACCGATGATTGTTGCCGATTTTTCCTTGATCCGTCAGATCATTGTCAACCTGGTCGGCAATGCGATCAAGTTTACCGATCACGGACGGGTCACACTTGAAGTTGCGTTAAAGGAAATCGCCAAGGACCAGGCATGTTGTAAGTTATTGTTCACGGTTGCCGATACCGGCTGCGGTATTATTGAAGAAGATCAGACTAGAATTTTCAATGCCTTTGAGCAAAGTGAGTGTGTTCTTACCAGACGTCATGGCGGCACCGGTCTCGGCTTGACGATTTCCCGTGAGTTGGTCACGCTTTTGGGTGGCGAGATTTGGGTGACCTCGGAGTTCGGGGTCGGCTCGTGGTTTTCTTTTTGGATCCCGGTCGGGTTGGTCGGCGCACCGCCGCCCCCGGCACCGGGGATCGCGCGCCCGGGCGCACCCGACCGCGCGGTCGGGCGATTGTTGGTGGTCGATGACGACGATGTCGCCCGTCAGTTCTATCGAGAGTTTCTCGAGCGTCGGGGGTACCGGATCGAGCTCTGTCCGGACGGCGAATGCGCGCTCGACGTGTTGAACCGCCGGCCGTTCGACGCGGTGGTGATGGACATTCGATTGCCGAAGCTGAACGGCCTCGACGCGACCCGTCAGATCAGGTCGGGCGCGGTTGCCAACTGCGACCCGAAAATCCCGATCCTTGCGGTGACTGCGCAGGCGATGCACGGCGACCGCGAGCGGTTTCTGTCGGCCGGATTTGACCTGTACCTCTCAAAACCGATCCGCCGGGACGAGCTGTATGCTGCGCTTGACCGTCTGCTTGCCGCGGCACCGCCGCCCGAGAGCGCGTGAGTGACCGCGCAGGTCCTGCGAACCGCTGCTCAATGCCGGCGACCGGCGTGACGCCGAGGCGTCTGTCCCCATCGGCCGATACATCTAGGCGGCGAGGCCGAGCATTCCCCCCCCCAACGTGCCGTGGGGGGCGGACTTTCTCCCGCGTTGCGGCAGGGTGGCCGCGGTTTGCCGTCTGTGGGCGTCTACCTCACCCCCGTGGCGCCGGTCGCAAGGCCTTGCAAGGCACGGATGGTCGCGGCGTCGCACCGACCGGTCGGTCATGTCGGGCCGGGGCCGGTCAGATCGGCCAGCGCCGCGACGAAACTCTTGCGGTCGAACGGTTTCAGCAACGTCGTGATCGTCAGATCGCCCGATGCCTCGCCGAGCCGCTTGGCAAAGTCGGCATAGTGCGGGTTGAACCCGGTCATCACGATGATCGCGACGTCGGGGTTGGTCCGCGCGATGTGGCGGATCAACTCGATCCCGTCCATGGTCGGCATCACGACGTCGATCGCGACCACGGTCGGGGCAAAGGTCGGGAGCGCGGCCAGAAACGCCGCGGCGTCGGTGGTCGCCATGGTCTCGAAATCGGCGTCTTCGGCAAACTCGCACAACAGCTCGGCCAAGCCAGGCTCGTCATCGACCACGAGCAACCGGTGTCGCGCCATCATGCCTCAAGCTCCCTCGTCGAGCACGCGTCGAACCGTTCGGATCAAGTCGGTCATCCGATAGGGTTTGGAGATCAAGACCACACCTTCGTCGACCCGACCGTGGTGGACGACGGCGTTCTCGGAGTAGCCAGTGGTGTAGACGACCTTGAGCCCGGGCGCACGCGCGACCGCGGTGCGCGCCAGGTCGGCCCCGGTCATGCCACCGGGCAGGACGATATCGGTGAACAGGAGATCGAACGGACCCGACGCCTCGAGCGCCTTCAGCGCCTGCGGCCCGTCCGACGCCTCGACGATCCGGTAGCCGTGGGCGGTCAGCATCGACACCGCGGTTTCGCGGACGTCCGGGTCGTCCTCGACCACCAGGATGCGGCTGTGGCTCGGGGCGGGCGGGGGCGGCGTGTCTTCGGCCGCGGCCGGCCGCGGTGCGTCGTCACCGGCGCGCGGCAGGTACAGCCGCACGGTGGTGCCCTGGCCCGGTTCGCTGTAGATCGAGACATGGCCGCGCGATTGCTTGACGAAGCCGTAGACCATGCTGAGGCCGAGACCGCTGCCGCGGCCGACCTCCTTGGTCGTGAAAAACGGGTCGAACGCGCGTTTGAGGACCTCGGGCGTCATGCCGGAGCCGGTGTCGCTGATCGACAGGCAGACATAGTCGCCCGGGGTGACCTCCTCGCGCACCTCGGCGAACTCGGCGTCAAGCACGACGTTGCACGCTTCCAGCGTCAAGAACCCGCCGTCCGGCATCGCGTCGCGCGCGTTGACCGCGAGATTGAGCACGGCGTTTTCCAGCTGCGACCGGTCCAAGATCACCGGCCACAGGTCGGACGACAGAAAAAACCGGGTCTCGATGTTCTCGCCCAGGCTGCGCCGGATCATGTCGGCCATCGAATTGAGCAGATCGCCCAGGTTCAACGCTTTGGGGTCGAGCGCTTGGCGGCGCGAGAACGCGAGCAGGCGCTGGGTCAGCTCCGCGCCGCGTCGGATCGCCCGGATCGCGTTGTCAAGGCGCCGGACCGTCTTGGCCTCGGTCCCGGCCGCGGTCCGCAAGAGCTCGAGATTGCCCAACACCACGGCCAGGATATTGTTGAAATCGTGGGCAACCCCGCCGGTCAACTGGCCGACCGCTTCCATCTTCTGCGCCTGGAGCAGCCGGCGCTCCAGCTCCTTTTGTTCGGTGACGTCGGAGAACACCACGATCGCCGACACCACCGCGCCGGCCTTGTTGCGCACCGGTGCCGCCTTGGCCGCGACGATCCGGTCCTCGGTCGCGGACCGGCGGACGATGAACTCGCGGGCGTTGGTCTCGCCGAAATGCAAGGCGCGTGCCAACGGCGCCTGATCGGCCGGCAGCGGCGTGCCGTCGAGGTCCATGATCTGCCAGCGCGCGGCATAGGGGTTGATGCCGATCCCTTCGGCCACGGTTGCGCGGTCGCCGCCCCGGATCGACAGGCCGGCGTCGTTGACGTAGCGCAGCCGGCCGTCGGGCGCGTCGACGATCGCGATCCCGGCCGGGCTTTGGTCCATCGACGCCTGGAGGATCGCATGGGTGTGATGGAGCTCGTCTTCGACCCGGCGCCGCTCGGTGATGTCGTTGGCGACCAGGATATAGTCGCCGGGCCGGCCCTTGGGGTCGACGATCGCCGAGGCGTAGAGGTCGACCGTCGCGACCGTGCCGGACCTGGTGGTCAACCGCGCCTCGGCCGAGATCTTTGCGGTGTCGCCATGTTGCAGCCGGCCGATCGCGGCCATCAGGTCGGGCAGGTCGTCGGGGTGGATGACCTCTTGAAAGAAGGTCGAGACCAACCGATCCGGAGCGCAGCCGAGCATGGCGCCGAACCGCTCGTTGACCTGGATGAACTTTCCGGACTGGCCGTGGACCAGCGCAACCCCGACCGCGGCCTGGTCGAAGATGCTGCGAAACAGCCGTTCCTGGTCGACCACCTGGCGGACCACCGGGCTGCCGAGCCCGACGAACAACAGGCCGCCCAGGATCAGGAACAAGGTCCCGATCGCCGCGCAGGTCAGCCCGGCCTCGATGAACGGCGCGCGGATCTCGTCGATATCGACCTTGGCGACCACGCCGATATCGAGCACCGCGACCGGCTCGTAGGCGGCCAGCACGGCAACCCCGCGGTAGTCGGGGCCGACGATGGTCCCGGACATGCCGATCAGCGCGCGCCGCATCGGCTCGGCCAAGCGGTCGGAAAAACCGATCGGCATCGGCTCGTAGCGATCCCACGCCCGTTGGCGGACCAGGAAGACAATCTGGTCGCGCGCGCGGTCGCGCCGTGCCAGCGTGAACTCGCTGCGCCCGACCCAGTTGGACAGGCCTTGCTTGATCTGGGTCAGCGTGGCCGCGACCGGGCCGCCGGGGTAGTCGGCGCTCTGGACCCGGTCGAACCGGGCGACCGCTTCGATCAGCTGTGCCTGGGTGTGGACGGTCTCGAGCAGGCGTCGGCGTTCCTCCTCGAACGCGACCGAATACAAGGTGATCAGGGTCGCGATCGCGGTTGCCCCGACTGCGAGCGACATCACCAGGATCAACGCAAGCCCGCGCCGTCGAAGTTCGCGATCGACCGGGTCGTCGCGGTTACCGATCAACACCCGCGCCAGGGTGCCGCCGGACCGTGCGGCCCGCCAGCGCATCACCGCCGCCGCGATCAGCGACACCGCGATCACGATCGCCCAGCTGACCCCGGCGAGCCCGACCCGCGCCGCGGTGCCGCCGTACCAGCGGCGATAGATCGACTGGAACGCCGGTGAGCCCAGATAGTCGCGCAGCACGCCGTCGAGCGCCGCATGCAGGGCCGGGTCGTCGGTCCGGACCGCAATCGCCCGCTGAACCATCAACAGCGGCGGCTTGATCATGGTCAGGCGATCGGCGATCCGCAGATCCCGCGCCAGCTGTCGGACGGTCGGCGCCGGGACGGCCACAAGGTCAACGTGCCCCAGCAGCAGGGCGTCGAGCACGCTGCGCAGGTCCGGGTAAACTCGATGGTCGACATCGTCGCGCGCCGCGATCAGCCGTCGGCCGACGCTGAGCGCGACCGTGCCCACGCGGTGTCCGGCGATCTGGTCGAGCCGGTCGATCGCCGGCCCGTCTGAGCGCCGGAACAGGGCGACCTCGAACTGTTCGATCGGGCGGGTGAACCGGGCGAACGCCCGGCTGTCCTCGGTGATCCCCATGTTCGGGATCACATCGACCTCGCGCCGGCGCAGCGCCGCATGGGCCTCGGCCCACCTGTCGACCACCCGATAGCGGACGGTCAGCCCGGCGCGGCGCGCGACATCGTTCATCACCTCGATCGCGAACCCGGTGGGGTCCGCGTCGGCGTCGAGTTGATAGTGCGGCGGGAAGTCGCGCGGCACCGCCGCGACCAGCTCCCGCGCCGCCGCGGTGCCCCCGGGCGCAGGTCCGACCAGGCAAAGGACGAGGACGGCGGCTGCGCCGGCGCCCCGCCAAAGACGGCGGCCGGCGGATCGGGGCGGTTGGCTGCGCCGCATACCTGTGGCGTCCCGTTAAGAGTGAACAGACAACGGGGTGGGGGGCGGCCGACCGCCGGCGGTCCGGGTGCCGGTCGCTGCGCCCCGCTGGTTCAACAATTGCCGTGATCGAGGCGATCGAGAAAGGGGTTTCCGGTCCGGTGACGCCGTCGTGCCGGGAGCTCGCCCGCACGACAAACGAATAAGGGTTTCTTCGTTGGATTACGGCGGCGGTCCTGTTGGAACGGTGCGTGGTTTTGAAACGATCTTGATCAATACCAGTCTGCCAGTCCCGCAATGTGGGCACGGCGCGCCGGCTCGTATTCTCGGTAACGCTGGCGGCTCAGGGGGGAGATTGGCGTCGGGCGGGGTATCGATCTTGGGACAGGCGGATTTTCCTTCCTGGAGTGCCGGCATGAGCCGGAGCCGCGCGACGATCTGCCGGCGGGAGTGGTGCCAAAGGCCGTGGTAACCAAGCTTGTGGATGCCGGCAGGCAGGACGTGTTGGAGGACGCGGCGGATGAAACCGGTTTCGAATATCTCTGCGGCGGACGCGTAGCTGGCAATAGGTCCGCCGAGATCACCATAGGCCTTGTTCGCTCGCCTCACCATTGCGAGCGCGTTCCAGCGCATGATCGCCGTCAGACGCTCCTCAAGGCGCAAATCGCCCGGAACTGGCGGCTGTTCGTTGAGCGGGATTGTGTTGCGACAGGCCGTCTAGGGCAGCGGGCGGTGCTTGAACGCCCGAGTCTCAGCGCGTTCTTCCAAAGCGTTCAACATCGCCACGGCGGCCGCGGCCCCGGCCCCGGCGTAAATGATGAGGCGTCGAACGCTTCAGGCCACCCCTGACGCTCTTCAGGGTCGAGTTCGGCATATCTGGACATAGCTTTGCGCCCCTTTGCAAAGCCTTCGTTATGCAGACCCCTCAATCTGCCCCATGAGCGCTGACATCATACGGCGGAGCCCTGAACCTGGCCTCCAGTAAGCGAATGGTTTCACGACTGCTCGGACGTCAGCTTCAGCAGGGCTTTGGCCCTCGCCACAATCGGCGCGTCAATCATCTTGCCATCCAACAAAAAGGGCCTTCCACCACTCTCCGCGTCGGTTGCGACGATGCGCCTCGCCTTTTCAACAGATTCTGAAGACGGGGTGAACACTTCGTGAATGGTCTCAAGTTGTCGAGGATGGATCGCAACGACCAGGTCAAACCCGATCCGCCTGCCCACATCTATCTGCGCTCTGTACGTCTCCATGTCCGAGATTTCTGCCACCGAGCCGGGCGAACCAATTGCTTTGATTCCAGCCGAACGCGCCGCAGTGATCAATGCCTGAGCGTAATTCGACATCACGTCCTGCGAGGATTCGGCGCCCAGATCCAACGCAAGGTCTTCAGGTCCCAACATGATACCTGCATGTCGATCTGGGCGTGAAGAAGCGATTTCCGGCATTGCAAGCAATCCCTTTGCGCTTTCGATTATCGATAGGACGATCGGGCCGTTTCCCGGAGCAATCTCGTCAAGGATTTCACTGACCATTTGAATGTCCGCTGCAGCCTCTACCTTGGGAACAACGACAATATCTACCCCAGCAGCGACCGCCGCCTCCATGTCACGCATCAACATTCTCCAAGGCCTATTGATCCGTACCGCAATCTTGTGAACAGCCGGGCGCAGAAGGGTTACGTCCTCTGCCAATCCCTGGCAGGCCGACAGCTTCATATCGGGCGGAATGGCGTCTTCGAGATCAATGAATACCATCTTGATCCCCTTGTCCCGTGCCGAGATAAGTAGTTTCCGATTGCCGGCAGGCACAAAGAGCGCAGATACCAATCCATCCAGCGCTTGAGCGGCTGGCATATTCATGGTTCCTTCTCGGGCTGCGGAACTTCAACGACACCGCCATCGATCAAGTTTTGAATGTCCTGTTCCGTGCAACCAAGCTCGGCAAGAATTTCTGGCCCATGCTCGCCAAGATCGGGGCCAACATGTGTAATGGTCCCGGGGGTGCGTGAGAACCGGGGGGACACGCAATGCATCGGGAAGTCACCTGCCTCTTTGTCCGGCATGGTTTCGAGGATTCCCCGACTCTCCAGGTAGTCGTGCCCGTCTAGGTCGGCGAAACTCGCCACGATTCCCACGGTCACTTCGGCTTTTGTGAATATCCGAATCACGTCATCGCGGTCGTGTTGTCGCATGAAGTTTGCGACAATTTCGTCACATTCTTTCAGGTTCCGAACCCTATCCGAATTGGTTTTAAACCGCGGATCATCAATCATGTCCGCGCGCCCGATCACCCGGAAAACCCGTTCGGCCATTGCTTGTGTAGAAGCAGACATAGCGACATAGCCGCCATCCTTTGTTTCATACAGATTCCGTGGCGCGGACAGTTCGGATAGGGATCCCATCCGCCGCGGTTCTCTTCCACTGATCCGAAGGTTGGCAACTTGTGGACCCAAAACCGAGAACATCGGCTCGAACAAGGCCAAGTCGATGACCTGGCCTTTGCGATCGCGATCACGCGCGCGAAGCGCCATCAAGGTTGCTGTCGCCCCCGATTGTCCGGCGATCATGTCTGCCAATGCCAACGGCGGAAGAACTGGCGCGCGATCATCAAATCCATTCATTGAGGCAAAGCCAGACATCGCCTCAATCAGGCTGCCAAATCCAGGGCGTGACCGCCAAATCCCAGTTTGCCCCCAGCCGGAAATGCGAACGATCACAAGCCCCGGATTGGTTTCGTGCAAAGTAGCAGGTTCCAGTCCCATTTTCTCTAATGTTCCTGGCCGAAAGTTTTCGACAAGTACGTCAGCATTGTCGATCAGTTTTTTCAGTAGCCGCATTCCATCTGGATTTCGAATGTCAATTGCGATGCTGCGTTTGTTCCTACAATAAGCCTTCCAAAAAGTTGAGATTCCACCCACTTTCCAGTTTCGCAAATCATCCCCTCGACCTGGTTTCTCAACCTTGACCACGTCAGCGCCGAAGTCTGCCAAGACATGCGTGACGATGTTCCCGGCGACCAGCCTGGACAGGTCGACTACTTTTAATCCTTTGAGTGGCGCATCTGACGTCGATTCCAACATCCGTCCCTCCAATGAGCCATTGCGCCGACTTTGCCATGGACGCCTGGGTGGTGGCGTGATACGTTGTATAAGAAAACGTTATGGATTTGCTATGGACATTCGCAAATTGAAGACCCTGGTGTTGATCGCGGAGCTTGGTTCGATCTCGGCGGCCGCACGGGCGGCCAGGTTGGCGCAGCCGGCGGTTAGTCAGCATCTGCTTGCCCTGGAAAAGGAATTCGGATCGCAACTGATTGAACGTCGAAGGCAGGGCGCCGAAGCCACGGAAGCTGGGAAAATCGTGCTCGAGCACGCCAGGCAAATACTGTCACATCTTGAACGTGCGAAAAGCGATGTGCTGGAACTTCAAGGGCATGCATTTGGTCCGGTAATTCTGGGGTTACCGACAACCGTTGCCGCAACCGTCTCGGCGAAACTAATCCGTAGGATTGCACTGAAACATCCCGATGTGAGATTACGTATCGTAGAATCCTTGTCGGGCTACCTCAAAGAGTGGGTAGACAGTGGTCGCGTCGACCTTGCGGTGCTGTATGAACCTTCTGATTCCAAGACATTGGGTGGTGAGGTTTTGATGATTGAAGCTCTCTACCTGGTAAGCTCGGGTAGAGATTCCCGCTTTAGCGGCATGTCAACGGTAGATGCATCGACCATTACAGTACTTCCATTGGTTCTCCCAGGAAGACCGCACGCCCTTCGCGTACTCATCGACCGATTCTTTGCTGCGAATGAGTTGGATATTGATGTCCATGTGGAACTGGACGCGACCGTTGCCGTGAGAGAGTTGGTATCAGAAGACCTGGTCTACACCATCTTGCCATTTCCACCGATTGAGGACGATGTTATCCGTGGCAAACTTCAAGTTCATCAGATTGTGTCTCCACATCTGCAACGTATACTGGTTTTCTGTCGTTCCCACCATCATGCGTACTCGGTCGCTTTTCGAGCGGTGCGTAATGAACTTGTGACCATACTGGCAGAGCTGAAAACAAAGAATGATTGGCGTTGCTGGGAAATCAAAGCCACGAATTTTGTATAAGAAATCCTTATACAATGAAGAAGAGAAGCGCCACTTCGAATGAACGCGTTACCGTGCTAGCCTTCCCAGCGTGTCCAACATGGGAGGAACACAGCATGTTCAAGAAAACGTTAGGTGCACTGGCCATTGCTGCTGCTGTTTTGCCGCAGCTGGCGTCAGCCGATGAGATCAAACTCGCACATGTCGGGAGTCCGGGATCGCTTTATGACGGTTCTGCAAATTACTTTGCTGAATACGTGAATGACCGCCTGCCGGAAGGTTGGCAAGTTATCACGTTCGGTGCGGGCCAGCTTGGCGATGACACTGAACTGTTGCAGAAACTGCGTTTGGGGACGGTCGACTTGGCGATGCCAAGTTCGGTTATGACCTCGGTAGACGAACGGTTCGGCGTCTTCGAGCTGCCATATATCACCCGTGATCGTGCTCATGTCCAAAAATTGCGTGAAACGGTCGTGCCAGGAATTCTCGTGCCGGCTGCACGTGAAAAGGGGTACGAAGTCCTTTCCATGTGGGAAAGCGGCTATCGGCATATCACCAACAATGTGCGTCCGATCAACTCACCCGGCGATCTTGAGGGCATAAAGATTCGGATGTCCAGAAGCCCTTGGCGGGTTCGGGCGTTTCAGGCTTATAACGCGAACCCGACACCCATGGCCTTCTCCGAGGTCTTCGTGGCGTTGCAAACAGGCGTCGTCGACGGACAAGAGAACCCCATCTCGCTCATCTACGCGACAAGGTTCGGCGAAGTTCAAAGGTATCTGTCCTTGAGCGGCCATATCTACGCGCCCGTATACCTCGTCGCTGGGCGGAGTTTCTCGAATTACCCCGACGCGGTCGCGGCGGTTCTGAGGGATGGGGCCCAAGCGACTCTCGAGTGGAATCTGGAGGAATCGGTGCGGCGCGAAGCCGAACAACTTCAACTGCTCAAGGACGGCGGCATAGAGGTCAACGAAGTCGACGTCGACAGCTTTATTGCCGCGACAGCCGCGGTCCACGTCAGCTTCGCGGAAGAAGTCGAAGGAGGTGCGGATTTGATTTCCGCAATTCGCGCCGCTGCCGAATAAGCCGGTGATCAACTGCCGGACGAGAAACTATGGATCTCGTCCGGTCTCGTTTTGTAAGCCTGGCTTTTCTGGGGGCGCTCAGCATGCTACAATCTCATGACTCAGTGGTGAGCCAGCTGATCGCGCGTTTCGAACGCGGATTTGACACGGCACTGAAAACAACGACTGGTATTATTATTCTGACAATGCTTGTCGTTCTCTTTCTTGGGGTTTCGACCCGCAAGCTCGGCATAGCAATGTCTTGGTACGACGAGGTTGCAGCCATTCTCCTGGCCTGGCTGACCTATATTGGAGCAGCCCAGGTCGCTTTGCATAACGGACATCTGGGAATGGGAACGCTTGTCCAAAGATCAAGTGGTAGCATCCGCGTTTTTCTTATTCTTATTCGAGTTTTGTTGATAACTGTCCTGTTCACGATCTTGGCATGGCACGGAGTTCAGGTCCTCTTGGTGATGTCTGGCTTCCATCTAATCACGGTCCCGTGGATGCCAATCTCGGTCACCCAATCCGTAATACCCATCGGTTCGGCCCTTTTCATTATTGCAGAGGTACTGTGTGCCCGACGGCAGATTCTTGAACTCAATTTTCCTTTTATTCATGAGGAGGGAATCGAATGATCGGGCTTTTGATGCTGGTCGGCATGATCGGCCTTATTGTTCTTGGCTTACCGATCGGTGTCGCCCTGATTATGTCGGCTACAGTTGCGCTTTGGTACATCAGTGGATGGAACGATCTCAGCAGCGCTGCCATGGCGCTATACGGTGGTGCAACGTCATTCCCATTGCTTGCTATTCCGATCTTTATCCTCGCGGGTGGGATCATGAATCAGACCTCGATCGCCCGCCGGCTGATTGATTTTGCTTCGGCGCTTGTGGGGTTTGTCAAAGGCGGTTTGGGAATGGTCAATGTGACGACGTCCCTGTTTTTTGCCGAGATCTCGGGCTCCGCGGTCGCGGATGTCGCCGCGACCGGGTCGGTGCTGATCCCGGCAATGAAGAAAAAGGGGTATCCCGGCTCCTTTGCCGCAGCCGTGACGTCGTCCTCGGCATCACTGGCGATCATTATTCCACCTTCGATTCCAATGATCCTATATGCCGTCATGGCTGACACATCCGTGATCCAAATGTTTGTCGCCGGGATCATTCCGGGCCTTTTGGGGGGCGGAATGATGATGGTCATTTGCTATTTCTACGCCAAACGCAAAGGCATGGGCACAGACGGTGCGTTTGCATGGGGCGAATTGTGGTGCGCCTTCAAAGAGGCCGGTTGCTCGCTTCTTTTACCGGTCATTGTTCTCGGCGGTATATTCGGAGGAGTCGTCACCGCAACGGAAGGCGCGGCGATCGCTGTCTTTGCCTCGCTCATCATCGCGGGCGTGATCTACCGGGAGTTGACGCTGGCTGGCATATGGAAGGCGCTGGTCGAGGCCGCTCAAAGTACGGCAATGGTCATGATCCTGGTGGCCGCTTCGGCGCTGGTCGGCGAGGTGCTGACCGAGCTTCGCTATCCGCAGCAGCTTGCTCATGGTATACTAGAACTGACCAGAAATCCCATTGTCGTTCTGGCTATGCTCAATGTCATCTTGCTGATTCTCGGTCTTTTCCTGCATTCGGCTGCCGCGATCATTCTGGTAGTCCCGATCGTGATGCCTATGGTTACTGCCGTTGGTATTGATCCAGTTCATTTCGGTATCGTTGTCACGCTGAACATGGCAATCAGTCAGCAGACGCCACCTGTTGCCAGTGTTCTGGTCACGGCATGTTCAGTTGCGCGTGAAGATGTCTGGAGCGTCGCGCGTGCCAACATGCCATTCGTAATCTTACTACTCTGTCTTCTCATGCTCGTGACTTACGTTCCGTTTGTCAGTCTCGCGTTGGTGGAAGCGTTTTACCGCTGAGCCATGCAGGCTCAGCGCGGGTACCCATACTGACCGAGAAACTCATAGCATACATGGCTTCTCCGAGCTGCTCGACCGCTTGCGCGCCGAGGGCCGGACCGTGATCGCGGCAAGCCATGACGAGCGCCGCCTCGGTGCCGCCGACCGGGTGATCACGCTGGCCGACGGCCGGATCATCGCCGATCACGCGCCCGGGCTCGGATTGGGGCACGGATCGACCGCCGCGTCGTGATCCTGGTCGAGCGCCGTGATCTCGGCATAGAGATAATCTTTGCGGTTGTGCGCAATCATCTGGTCAACCAGGTCTCTCAGGCAGTCCGCCAGATGTTCGCGTCGTTCGTTGGTCATGTCGGCGAGGATTCGGGTCGTGACGATCTTGGGGTCTTGGGTCGCCAGCAGCCGCTTTCCCGCGGCGGTCACCAGGAACAGGTCCGACCGCCGGCTGCCCGGGTTGGGCACCCGCTCGAGATAGCCTTTATCGACCAGGGCCTTGACCGTCCGGATGACCGGGCTGTTGCTGAGCCCTTGGAACCGGGCGAGCCGCGCCATGGTGCGGGTGCGCGGCGGCGCGACGGCGAAGTATCGCAATGCCGCCCATTGGGCCGGGTTGAGGCCGGCGGCATAGCCGTTGGCGTGGATCAGGCGGGCCGTGTGCTCCAACAGCGACGCAAGACCGTCCGCCGAGATCTCGTTGCGCATCGCCTCCGCCGATCCACCTTGAGGGACAAACAGCCGGGGGCCGGCCGGTGCCGACCGAACTTGACATAATCGAGACCGTGGCGATCGTCCACGCTGGTCGCGCCCGCGGTGGCCGGGCGTGACCCGGGCAAGCATCGGACCCTATACTGGCTCGGGTCGCCAGGGAGACGCCCCGGACACCACACGCCCCTCGGACCGGCCCGCGGAGATCATCATGACAGACACCAGTAAATTTTGGGACCGGATCGCCGAGCGTTACGCCAAACAGCCGATCGCCGACCAAGAGTCCTACCAGAAAAAAGTTCAGATCACCCGGGAGTACTTGAGCCATGAGATCGAGGCATTGGAATTCGGCTGCGGCACCGGATCGACCGCGCTCCTCCATGCACCATACGTCAAACATATCCTGGCGATCGATATTTCAGCTAAGATGATTGAGATCGCACAAAGCAAGGCGACAGCGGCCGATGTCACAAATATCACTTTTCGACAGGCGGCAATTGAAGATCTCGTCACCCTTGATCACTCATATGACGTGGTGATGGGGTTCAGTATTTTGCATCTGCTCGCAGACAAGGATGCGGTGATCGCACGCGTGCACAAAATGCTGAAACCCGGCGGGGTCTTCATCACCAGCACCGCCTGTCTCGGCGACACCATGAAGTTTATGGCGATCATCTTGCCGGTCGGCCGGTTCCTTGGGCTGATCCCAATGGTCAGAGTTTTCACGAGCAAAGAGTTGGAAGACAGCCTGGCACGCGCCGGGTTGCCGGTCGAAAGCCACTGGCAGCCGGCCAAAGGCAAAGCCGTCTTCCTGATCGCCCGCAAGGCGGTTCAGGCGTAGCGCGCCTCGGGTGCCCTCCCGCCGATCGGCCGTGCGGCCGAAATCAAGGGCGCGGCCCCCCAACGAAGACCCATAACGGGCAACACCGTCAGACGTCAGCCTGGGTGACGAGACGAATCTCGTGCTGCGACGGTTTTGGGGGCTGGCGCCCCCAGGTCAGGGGGGTTCACCCCCCGACACCCCCCGACCAGGGGTTGCCCCCTGGACCCCATCCCATTAAGCGGGGGTCAAGGGGGGCAACCCCCTTGCAGGGGTCGAGGGGGCAGCGCCCCCCGGACGGCCGAAGGCCGCATTCGGCGCCGAAGTCATCACGGCGCCGCCAAACCCGCAAACAGGGTCCCCGGCCGGTTCAGCGTCGCCAGGGCCCCATGCTCGACCACCCGCCCGCCGCGCAGGACCAAAACCTCGTCGAACCGGCGCGCGCGCTCGGGCCGGGCCAACGACCAGATCACGCCGTGCCCCTTGTGCGCCTCGAGCACCGCGGCGGTCACCGGCTCCTGCTCGGGCCCCGGCAGCGCCGACACCGCGCCGTCCAGGATCAACAGGTCCGGACGCTTGATCAATGCCTGGACCAGCGCCGCCTTCTGCCGCCCCGCGGCCTCGAGGACCCTCAGCACATAGTCCTGTGGTCCCTGCGTTGATGAAGGCGCGCTATTGGGAGCTCTACGAGAGCGCGTTCACCAAGATCGCGAGCGACATCGAAGCCGGGTTCCACACCGAGTTCTGGAACGCGTACGCCCGCGCGTACGAGGCGTACACCAAGGACCGAGCCCGGCTCGCGCCGAGCCGGCGGTGAGCGCGGCGGTTCGCATTGATAGCGCGTCCGCCACAAATTCCTGATAACGGCAGAATTGCGCAAAAGAGGTATGGGCGTCGAACGATCGGCCACCAGGTCGAACAGCTCATCGAGGGACGCCTTGCGTTCCACCGTCGGCTCTGGTTTCCTGAAAGACAACGCGGTCCAACCGGCGATCGGCCGACCGGTCACCGAGGTCCGCCGCCAAGAACCCACCCAAGGGCAGCTCCGCCATGTTCGAGTATTCGTGGGTCCATTGGGCGACGTTTTTCAGCGCGGCGTTCCTGTTGAACGCGGCTCCGGGCCCCGACCTCGCGTTCATGCTCGCCCAGACCGCGCGCGGCGGCCCGCGTCTCGGGTTCGCGGCGATGTTCGGCATTTGGACCGGCGCGCTGATCCATGTCATCCTTGCCGCGGTCGGGCTGTCGGCGATCCTGGCGGCGTCGGCTCTGGCGTTCGCGCTCGTCAAGTGGCTCGGCGCTGCCTACCTGATTTGGCTGGGGATTTGTGCGCTCAGGGTCGGCGCGGTGATCCACGACACGCCCTGCGACGGGGCATCCGGGACGGCGTGGCGCATATTCGGCCAGGGCGTGCTGATCGATGTGCTCAACCCGAAGGTGGCGATTTTCTTCCTGGCCTTCCTGCCGCAATTCGTCGTCCCCGGTGCCGGTCCGGTGTGGGCCCAACTCGTCCTGCACGGTGTCGTGGTGATCGCGGTCGATATCGTGATCGCGCCCCCCCTGATCGTGGCCGGTGCCAAGGTCGCGGCGGTGCTGCGCGGCACCCCGTGGCTGACCCGGTGGGGCCAGCGTGGCCTCGGCTGGCTGTTGATCGCCCTCGGCCTGCGCTTGGCCGCCAGCGAGCGCTAGGTGGGGTGCCGGCAGGAGCCGCGCGGCAGGTGCGGGCCCAGCCGGTGCCGACGCGAACAGCGCCGCCGACCCCGCCTCAGCCCGAGCGCAGCAGCCGCACGGCGGCATCCCGCTGAAACAGATAAAGCAAGGTGCGCAACGCCGCACCGCGCGGGCCGGTCAGCTCCGGATCGCGTGCGACGATCAGACGGGCGTCGTCGTGCGCGGCTGCCATCAAGTCGCCGTGCGCCTCGAGATCGACCAAGCGGAACCCCGGGGCGCCGCTCTGGCGGGTGCCGAGCAACTCACCGGCGCCACGCAGGCGCAAGTCTTCCTCGGCGATCCGAAACCCGTCTTCGGTCTCGCGCATGATCTTGAGCCGCGCCCGCGCCGCCGCGCCGAGCGGCGCCTCGTAGAGCAAAAGACAGCTGCCCGGGCGGTCGCCGCGGCCGACCCGGCCGCGCAACTGGTGCAACTGGGCAAGACCGAATCGTTCGGCGTGCTCGATCACCATCACGGTCGCGTCGGGGACATCGACCCCGACCTCGACCACCGTGGTCGCGACCAGGATCCGGGTCGCCCCGGTCGCGAACGCCGCCATCGCCGCATCCTTGTCCGGCCCGGTCAGCCGGCCGTGGACCAGCCCGACCTGGTCGCCGTGGCGCGCCGCCAGGTCGGCATGCCGGGCCTCGGCCGCGGCCAGGTCCGAGGTCTCGGTCGCCTCGACCAGCGGGCACACCCAGTAGACCCGCTCGCCCTGGGCCAGCTTGCGGTCGAGCGCGCCGACCACCTCGGCGAGCCGCGACAGCGGCAGGGTCCGGGTGTCGATCGGCCGGCGGCCCGGCGGCTTTTCGGCAAGCCGGCTCTCATCCATATCGCCATAGGCGGTCAGCGCCAGGGTGCGCGGGATCGGGGTCGCGGTCATCACCAGGACATCGACCGCCCGTCCTTTGCCCGACAGCAACAGGCGTTGGTGGACGCCGAACCGATGCTGCTCGTCGATCACCACGAGACCGAGGTCGTGGAACCGGACCTCCTGCTGGAACAAGGCGTGGGTCCCGACCACCAGCGCCGCCGCGCCGTCCGCGACCCGTCCGAGCAGCTCGATCCGGGCCTTGGCCGCCCCCTTGCCGCCGGTGCTGCGGCCGGCGAGCAGACCGACCGCGAGCCCGGCCGGCGCGACCAGGGGACCCAGGGTCGCGGCGTGCTGGCGGGCCAGAAGCTCGGTCGGGGCCATCAGCGCCGCCTGGCGGCCGGTCTCGATCACCGCGAGCATGGCAAACAGCGCAACCAGGGTCTTGCCGCTGCCGACGTCGCCCTGGAGCAGGCGCAGCATTCGGCGGTCGCTTTCAAGGTCCGCCAAAATCTCGCCGATCGCCCGCTCCTGGGCGTCGGTCGGGCGATAGGGCAGGGCGGCCAGCACCGGGCGGCGCAGGTGGCCGTCGCCCTTGGCCGCGCGGCCGGCGCGCCGGCGTTGGCTGTGGCGGACCAGTGCCAACGCCAGCTGGTTGGCGAGCAGCTCGTCGAACGCCAGCCGCCGGCGCGCCGGTGAAGAGGGCAAGATCGCCTCCGGGTCGTCGGGGCGGTGGACCTCGGCCAGCGCGGCGGCCCAGCCGGGCCAGCCCTCGCGTTGGATCAAGGCCGGATCGAGCCATTCGGGCAGGTCCGGGGCGCGATCGAGCGCCTGGCCGATTGCCCGGCGCACCACCCGCGCGGTCAGGCCGGTCGTGAGCGGATAGACCGGTTCGATCGGCAGCGGCGGACCGTCCGCGCCGCCTGCGCGATCGGCGCCGCCCTCGTCGTCACCGTCCCGGTCGGCCGGCGCGATGTGGTCGGGGTGGGTGATCTGCGGCTGGTCGCGGAACGCCTCGACGCGGCCGCTGACCGTCACCTTTCGGCCGGGCGGCAGGATTTTTTGCAGGTAATCGCCCTTGGCGCGGAAGAACACGAGGTCGAGGGTACCGGTCTGGTCGGTGCAGCGCACCTTGTACGGCCGGCCCTCGAGCAAGGGCGGGCTGTGGGCATCGACCCTGACCGTCAGCGTCGCGATCCGCCCGATCGGCGCCTCGGCGATCGTCGGGGTGAAGTTGCGGTCGACCACCCCGGACGGCAGGTGCCACATGAGATCGACCACCAGAGGCCCGGCGGCCCGTTCGACCAGCTTGGCGAGCCGGGGGCCGAGACCGCGCAGGTTGCCGACCGGGGCAAACAGGGGAAGGAGAACCGAAGGACGCACCGGGAGCCCGACCTCGCCGACAGGGACCCCGTCCCGGGCTGGCGGCACGGGGATCGTCAAGACCCATCGGCACCGGCGGCACGGGGGCGCTCAGTCGGCCGCGGTCGCCAGGGTGGCGGGCGCGGCGGTCGGCAGCGTCACGGTGATCGTGGTGCCGCCCCCCGAGGTGCTGTCGGCGACGATGGTGCCGCCGTGACGCTCGACCACCTTGCGGCAGATCGCAAGCCCCATGCCGGAGCCGGGGTAGGTGGCGCGGCCGTGGAGCCGACGGAACGGGGCGAAGATATCGCCCGCGTAGCGCGGATCAAAGCCGATGCCGTGGTCGCGCACGGTGATCCGCACCATGGCGTCGTCGTTGTCGTCGCCGTTGGCCGGTGCGACGGCGATCGCAATCCGCGGCGGCTCTTCAGGCCGGCGGAATTTGAGCGCGTTGCCGATCAGGTTTTGGAACACCCGCGCCAGCTGCGTCGGGTCGGCCGGCACGGTCGGCAGCGGCGCGACCGTGATCACCGCCCGGGTCTCGGCGATCACGATGCTCAAGTCGTCGAGCACCCGGCGGACCACGGCGTCGAGATCGGTCGGGGTGAACGGCGTGGTCGCGGCGCTGATCTTGGCGTAGTCGAGCAGGCTCGAGATCAGGCGCTGCATGCGGGTCGCGGCATCGCGCATGGTCGCGAGATAGCCGTGGCCCTCGGCGTCGAGCGCGCCGGCCTTCTCGCGCGCGAGCAGGGTGCCGAACGCGACGATCTTGCGCAGCGGTTCCTGCAGGTCGTGGGACGCGAGATGGGCGAACTCGCGCAAGTCCTGGTTCGACCGCTCGAGCTTGGCCTCGCGCACCGCCACGTCGGCCGCCATCGCGTTGAACGCGCGGGCAAGCGTGCCGAGCTCGTCGGCCCGGTGGGCGTCGGGCAGGCGGACGTCGCGCGCGCCGTCGCCGATCCGGCGCGCCGCCGCGGCGAGCGCGATGATCGGGTCCGCCAGCGCGCGGGCGAGCAGCGCCGACACCCCGGCGGCCAGCAAGGCCACCGCCGCCCCGATCGCGACGATCAGGCCGGCGAGTTCGGCCGCGACCGCGGCGACGTCGGCGCGGTCGATCTGACTGACCACGCACAACTCGTGGTCGGCAAGCCAGACATAAGCGGCGATCACCGGGCGCCCGCGGTGGTCGACCTCGGTGGCGGTGGCCGACCGCCCGGCGATGCACGCCTCGACGAAGGGGGCGAAGGTCGGCCGGCGCAGGGCCGCCGGGTCGGTCACCCCGGGCGGTTCGGTGACGAACAGCTGGGCCCGGTTGACGACATAGGACGCGCTCGACGCCAGCGCCCCGGCCTGGCGGCCGATGATCGCGTTCAAACCGGCAAGGCGGGTCTGGCCGACCACCACCCCGACGATCCGACCCGCGCGGTTGGCGATCGGGATCGCGACCGCGAGCGTCACCGACTCGAACGGCAGCGCGAAATAGGGGCTCTGGACCACCGGTGCGCCGGTCGCGATCGCCCGGGTGACATAGCTCCGGTTGCGATAGATTTTGCCGCGCTCGTGCACGCGCGAGGCCGCGACCACCCGCCCGGTGGCGGCGTCCACGACCACGATCACGTCGAACAGCGCGCCGACGCGACCGACCCAACGCCGAAGCTCGGTCTCGGTCGCGGCGAGCATCGCGGGATCGGGCGGCCAGCGGTCGAGCGCCGACACCCGGTCGGTGAGCCCGGGCCACGCCGCGACCACCGAGAGCAACTGGAGCCGCCCGTCGATCCAGTCGCGCACCGCCTCGGCCTTTTCCGCGGCCAGCTCGGCCCGCTCCCCGGCCGCCAGCGCTTCGACCCGCCGGCCGCCGATCCACAGAACTCCGACCACCAGGACCACCAGCGCCGCCGCGACCACGCCGAGCACGGCGACCGTGATCCGACGCCGGATGCCCCAGGTTAGGTGCATGCGCGACCGCCCTCCGTCCGGTGCCGCCGGCGGCGGGTGTCAGTCCGGCGCTGACGCGTCGCGGCGGCCATAAGCGGCATCGAGCAGCGCGGTCGTAAACAGGGTGTCCGCCGAAATCGAGTCGGCAATCGCGCCGGCGCCGACCAGGGTATCGATCACGCTTTGCCAAACCTGCCGGGTCATCCAGCCGATCTCCTGGGTGCCGGTGATCACCAAGGGCGCGATGTCGATCAACCGCTGGCGGTGGCGCGCGCCGTCCGTGGTCGGGTCATAACTGCGGACCAAGTCCGGCACCCGCTCGGGCGCGGCCAGGATGCGCCGCCAGCCCTGGATGGTCGCGCGCACGAACCGGACCAGGCGGTCGCGATCGCGCGCCAGCGTCCGCTCGCGGGTGACCACCACCTGGTTGTACGACTGGATGCCGTAATCGCCGGGGTAGATCACATTGACCGGATGGCCGAGACCGCGCACCTGTTCGACCAAGCCGCCGAAATGGGCCCCCCAGACCGGGATGTCGCCCGCCAGCACGCGCGCCGGATCCGACGGCAGATCGACCGTGCGATAGCGATCGGGGGCGATCCCGATCGCGTTCATCATCGCAATCAGGGTCGGTTTCAAATCGGCGGTGACCCGGAGGGTTCGGCCTTCGAACTGATGGGGGCGGTCGATCCCGGTCCGCGCCAGCGCGAAGAACAAGATGGGCGAGCGCTGCTGGATCGCCATGATCGCGACCACCGGATCGCCGGCGGCGCGCGCGGCCGCGACCTGGAAGCTGTGCGCGGTCACCAGATCGGTCGCCCCGCCGGCCAGCCGGCCGAGCGCATCGACGCTGCGCCCGCCGTGGATCAACTCGACCGCGAGCCCTTCCGCCGCGTAGAGCCGGTCGGCCCGCGCCAGATAGTAGCCGGCGAACGGACCGGTCGGCGCCCAGTTGAGGGTCAGCGTGATCGGGTCGGCCGCCGCCGCAGCGGCCGGTCCCGCACACACGGCGGCAAGCACGACCGCCGCGCGCACGATCGCCGAACGCGCGCCCTGCCGGAGCTGGGACCGGCGCGGTCGCGCCGGGGCGGGCCGGTCGGGCTCAGTCGGTGCTGGCCGGGTCGGCCGGCGCGCCATGGTGGACCACCGCGGTCCGGCCGGTGCGCCGGCAGATCTGCTTGGCCCGATACATCGCCATGTCGGCAAGGCGCACCACATCTCGAACATCCTGACTGTCGTCGGGCAACACCGCAACGCCGATGCTGGCGTTGATCGTCATCGAAATCCCGGCGATCTGCACCGGCGGCGCCAGCGCGGCGACCAGGCGGGCGGTCAACTGCGCGGGGTCGCAGCCCGGCTGGCCGATCTCGAGCGCGATCGCAAACTCGTCGCCGCCGACCCGCGCCGCCAGGTCGCCGTGCCGAATCGTCCGCGCCAACCGCTCGGCGAACGCCTTCAACACCTGGTCGCCGGCGTCGTGGCCGAACCGGTCGTTGATCGGTTTGAACTCGTTCAGATCAACGTAAAGGAAGCACAACCGGCCACCTTGACGCCAGCACCGCTCGGCGGCGCGCGCTATATGATCCTCGAACAACCGGCGGTTGGCAAGTCCGGTCAACGGGTCGTAGAATGCCGCGGCGGCGAGTTGCATCTCGAGCCGCCGGCGGCTCAGCGCATAGCGGACCGCGCGCTCCAGCGTTTCGGCGGTCACCGCGTTTTTCGGAATATAGTCATACGCGCCGTGGCGTTCGGCGGCCTCGTCGGCGGCGCGATCCTCGTTGCCGGTGAGCAGGATCACCGGCACCTCGACCCGGCGCGCGGCCATCGTCGCCATCACCTCGATCCCGGTCACGGCGCCGAGCCAATAATCCAACAGGCAGAGGTCGAACTGACCTTCGGCCAACAGGGCGAACGCCGCCGTCGGTCCGTCGGCGGTCGACACCTCGACCGGTCGCCCGCCGACCTGGCCCAACAGCTTTCTGGTCACCAGGGCATCGTCCGGGTCATCGTCGACGATCAGCACGCGCACCGGCCGCATGCCGTCGGGCTCGGTCATGCCTACCGCCGTGGCCGGCGGGTCGTTCGGGGCGCCCGGGTGGCCGGCACGCCCCGAGGTCCCGTCACCCGACCGACCGGCTGCCGAGGCGCGCGAGCTCGGAGCGGCGTTCGAGCCGATCAAACAGCTCAATCACATAGCCGACGCGGTCGTCAAGGCTCCACCGCGGCACCGCCTCACGCGGGTCGATGGTCGGTGCCGGGGTCGCGGCGACCGCATCGACCAGAAAGCGGACCTCGTCGAGGCAGAACGACGGGCACCGGCGATCGGCGAACCAGATCGACAGCGCGGTGCGGCCGAGCAACGCCAGCTTGCGCTTGCCCGAGACCCAGGCGCGGCGCGATACCGAGTCATGGCCGGCGCGTTCGACCTCGCGGCCGATCTCGCGATAGAGCGTCCGCGCGGTGCCGATCGCCGGCCGGCAGTCCGCAGGCAGCGCAACGATCCCGGGGAGCGCGCGGTCATAGAGCGCGTCGGCCGCGGCCAACAGCCGCGCGACCACCGTGCCGAGCGCCGGGGAGTACACGGGATCGGCCAGGAACTCTTCGGGGTCGAGCCCGGCCTCGACCATCCAGTCGCGCGGCAGATAGATCCGCCCGTTGCGGGCGTCCTCGCCGACGTCGCGACAGATGTTGGTCAGCTGCATCGCGACGCCGAGGTCGCAGGCCCGCGCCAACACCTCGGGCCGGCGTTCGCCCATGATCAGGGTCATCATGGTGCCGACCGTGCTCGCGACCCGGGCGGCATAGGCGCGCAGCTCGGACAGGGTGTCGTAGCAGCGGCCGTCGGCGTCCCATTCGAGCCCTTCGATCAGGGCCTCGGGCACCGCGCGCGGGATGCCGAAATGGCGGACCATGTCGGCGAACGCGCGGTCGGCCGGGATCGCCAGCGGCCGGCCCCGGTACGCGAGGTCGAGCCGGCGCCGCAGACGGGCGACGGCGTCGTCCCGGGCATCGTCCAGGTCGACCGCGTCGTCCGCGAGGCGGCAGAACGCATAGAGCGCGTAGGCGGGGTCGCGGACCCGCCGCGGCAGCAACAAGGATGCCGCAAAAAAGGTCCGCGAGCCGTGACGGATCAGTTCCCGACAGTCGGCCAGATCCAAAACCGCAAGACGCCGGTCTTCAAGCGACTTCGGCCGGATCGGGGACGACGCGGTCGAGAACGCGGGCGGTGGAAAGGACCCCGGGCAATCCTGCGCCAGGGTGCGTTCCGGCACCAACGATATAGAGATGCTCGACATCTTCGCTTCGGTTGTGGGGCCTGAACCAGGCGCTTTGGGTGAACACGGGTTCCAGGCTGAAGGCTGCGCCTTGGTAAGACAAAAGCCGGTCCTGGAAGTCTTGGGGCGTCGCCACCCGTTGGGTCGCGATCGCGTCCTCGAACCCCGGGAGCAGGGTCTCGCTCAACCGTTTGGCGATTGCGCGGCGATACGGCTCGGCCGCCGCCGCCCAGTCGATGCCGCTGCCGAGATGGGGCACCGGCGACAAGACGTAGAAGGTGTCGCAGCCGTCCGGCGCCAGCGACCGATCGGTCGCGGTCGGTCGGTGCAGGTAGAGGCTGAAATCCTCGGCCAACACCTTCTTTGAAAAAATATCGTCAAGCAGGCCGCGATAGCGGGGCCCAAGCAAGATGGTGTGGTGATCGACCTCGTCGAACCGCCGATTGGTCCCGAAGTACCAGACGAACAGGCCCGAGGAGTAACGCGCGCGCTCAAGACGCCGGTCGGTCCAGCGCCGGCGCGCGGCGGCCGGCACCAGCTTGCGATAGGTCCAGGCGACGTCGGCGTTGGACACCACGATGTCGGCGGCGATCGTCTCGCCCGAGGCGAGCCGCACCCCGGTGGCGCGCCGGCCGTCGAGCGTGATCTCGGTGACCTCGGCGCCGGTGCGGATGGTGCTGCCCTGACCCTCGACCAGCGAGACCATGCCTTTGACCAAGGCCCCGGTGCCGCCCATCGCGTAATGGACGCCCCAGTGTTGCTCCAGATAGGAGATCAGCGCATAGACCGAGGTGACGGTGAACGGGTTGCCGCCGATGAACAGCGGGTGGAAGCTGAGCGCGATCCGGATGCGCTCGTCCTTGACATGTTTGGCCGCGAGCGCGTGGACCGACTGCAGGCCGCCCAGGGAGACCAGCTGCGGCACCACTTTCAGCATGCTCCACACGGTGTCGAACGGGACGTCGCCCAGCTGTTCGAACCCGACGCGGAACATCGCCTCGGCCTCGCGCATGAAGCGTTCGTAGCCGTCGGTGTCGCCCGGCGAGAGCCGGGCGATTTCGGCCAGCATCGCGTCATGGTTGCCGGAGTAGGCGAAGGTTTCGCCGTCGTCGAAGCGGACGCGGAAGAACGGGTCGAGCGCTTTCAAGGGCACGTCGTCGGCCATGGTGCGGCCGCACATCTGCCACAGCTCTTCGAACAGGAACGGCGCGGTGACGATGGTCGGGCCGGTGTCGAAGGTGTGACCGTCTTGAGTGAACACGGCGGCGCGGCCGCCGGGACGGTCTTGGGCTTCGAGCACGGTGACCCGAAAGCCGCGGGCGGCGAGACGGATGGCGGCGGCGAGGCCGCCGAAGCCGCTGCCGATCACGACGGCGTGGGCGCCGCCGGCGGCGGCAGGTCGGTCGGGGTCGGCGAGGCGGTTTTGAAGGGTCCCGTGCATGGACAGGGCAGGCTCATTTGCGGCGAGACGTCGGGCCGGCGGTGCGGGCGATCACATGCCCGTCCTACCAGTTACCCGCGTATACCAGCCCTGTGCCAACGTCCCCCAGCGGCGAATTCCCGCACTTGGCCCCGACTGCCCGCGGCCGATCGTCCCGCCCGGCGGCGCGGCTCGCGGCCGTCAGGCCGCAACCGGTGCCGCAAAGGGCCCGCCGAACACGGGCGGGCCCCGCCGCGGCGTCACCTCGGCGGCCGGCGCTCCGGCGCCAAAGCGGACTCCACCCACGCCGCCACCCGCGTCACCGCGAAAGTCATCGCCAGATAGAGCGCGCCCGCGGCAACCAGCGGCTCGTAGATGCGGAAGGTGCGGCTGCGGATCAGGTTGGCAGCCCCCATCAGGTCGATCACCGTGATCGTGAACACGAGCGCGCTGCTCTTCAGCAGCATGATGATTTCATTGACATAGGCCGGCAGCGCCAGCCGCGCCGCCTTGGGCAGGATCAGGCGGCGATAGATCAGCGCCGGCGACATGCCGCAGGCGCGCCCGGCCTCGATTTCGCCGTGCGGCACCGCCTGGATCGCGCCGCGCAAAATTTCCGCCGTGTAGGCGCCGGTGTTGAGCGACAGCGCCAACACCGCGCACCACCAGGCCTCGCGCAACAGCGGCCATGCGATGCTGTCGCGGATCACCGCGAACTGGCCGAGGCCGTAATAGATCAAGAACAGCTGGACCAACAGCGGCGTGCCACGGAAGAAGAAGATGAAGGCATACGCCGGCGCCCAAAGGAACCGGTTGGCCGACACCCGGGCGAGCGCGACCGGCAGCGCGATCACAAAACCGCACGGCACCGACACTGCCATCAGGCCGATCGTGACCGCGGCGCCGTCCAGCAGGGTCGGCGCGATCTTTTGGTAAAAGGCAAGGTCCAGCATCGACCCCCGCTCACGCCCGGCGGACGCCTTGGCCGGCCCAGCGTTCGAGCCGGTGGAGCACGATCATCGACACGATCGTCATCACCAAGAACATCAGGGCAACGGCGAGGAAAAAGGTAAACGGCTGGCGGGTCGAACCCATCGCGATATAGCCGACCCGCAACAGGTCGTTCAGCCCGATCACGCTGACCAGCGCGGTGTCCTTCAGCATGACCAGCCACAGATTGCCGAGACCCGGCAAGGCATAACGCAACATCTGCGGGAACAAGATGCGCCGAAAACGCAGCCACGGCCCCATGCCGACCGCGCGCCCCGCCTCGAGCTGACCCCTCGGGATCGCCAGGATCGCGCCGCGAAACAGCTCGGTCGAGTACGCGCCGCTGACCACGCCGAGCGCGATCGCGCCGGCCAGGAACGCGCTGACCTCGACCGGGCCGGTGTGGCCAAGGTCCTGGAGCAGGCCGCGGACCAAGCTGGCGCCGCCGTAGAACAACAAGAACAGGATCAGGATTTCCGGGACCCCGCGCACCACCGTGGTGTAGAGGTCGGCAAGCGCGCGCAATAGCCACGCGCCCGACAGTTTGGCCGCCGCGCCGGCGAGGCCGAGCACAAGGCCGCAGGCATAGGCGGTCGCTGCCAGCTGGGCCGTGGTCGCCATGCCGGCGAGCAGCTCGTCGCCCCAGCCCTGGGCGCCCAGGCTGAAGGCGGTGGCGAGATCGGTCACGGCCGGTCCTCACGACGGAGACCGACCAACGCTGCGATGCGTTGGGGGCCGGCGCCCCCAAGGTCAGGGGGGGGCACCCCCCGACACCCCCCGACCAGGGGGTGCCCCCTGGACCCCATCAAAGGGGGGGCGAGGGGGCAGCGTTCCCTGAACGGCCGACAGGCCGCACCCGGCGCCGAAAGGCGCCGGGGCGGGTTTCCGCCGCTGCGGCGAGAGAAGAGACGTGACCGGATCAGGGCGCGGCGCCGTACAAATCGAACGGGAAATACTTGGCGTTGATCTCTTGGTAGACGCCGCTGGCGCGGATCGCCCGGATCGCGGCGTTGAAGCGCTCGCGCAGCACGTCGTCGTCCTGGCGCACCGCGATGCCGATGCCCTCGCCCATGCAGGCGCGGTCGGCGATCGAACCGCCCTTGACCTCATAAGCGTCGCCGCCCTCGCGGTTGAGGAAGCCGTCGGTCAGCGTGAACAGGTCGGCGAACACCAGGTCGAGCCGGCCGAGCGTCAGGTCGAGATTGGCATTTTCCTGGGTGTCATAGCGCTTGAGATCGACGATGTCGCCCCAGTTCGATTCGACATAGCACTCCGACACCGTCGCGCCCTGGACCCCGACCGCCTTGCCGGCCAAGCCGTCCACGGTGATCTCGACCGCCACGTCCTTGGTGCCGACGAACGCGCCGGGTGATTCGTAGTATTTCTCGGTAAAGTCGACCACCTGCTTACGCTCTTCAGTGATCGACATCGAGGCGATGATCGCATCGTACTTGCGCTCGAGCAGGCCGGGGATGATGCCTTCCCACGCCTGGTCCACGATCTCGCACTCGGCCTTGAGCTCGGCACACAGCGCGCGTGCGATGTCGACGTCGAAGCCGACGATCTCGCCCGACGGCAAGGTTTCGCTGAACGGCGGGTAGGCCCCTTCGACCGCGATGCGCAGGGCGTCGTCTTGCGGCATCGCCAAGCCGGCGGTAAAGCCGACCACCACAACGGCGACCAGCGCCGCCACAGTCCGTTTCACCACGATAGTCTACTCCCACAACTATTTATTAATCGATCGGTCCCGACGCCCGGTGCAGCTTTTTCGGGCACTCCTTTGTCGTCCGAATGAACGATTGGGTCAAGTCGACACGGGCCGCGTCGCAGCCAGGACTTTGTCGATCGCGCTCAATAGTCGCGGGACAGGAACTGGCGCATCCGATCGGTCCGCGGGTTGTCGAACAGCTCCGCCGGCGTGCCGCGCTCTTCGATCCGGCCTTGGTGGAGGAACACGACCTCGCTCGACACCTCGCGGGCGAACGCCATCTCGTGGGTCACGATCAACATGGTGTTGCCTTCCTCGGCAAGCTGGCGGATCACCCGCAAGACCTCGCCGACCAGCTCGGGGTCGAGCGCCGAGGTCGGTTCGTCGAACAACAGGACCTTGGGCTGCATCGCAAGCGCGCGCGCGATCGCGGCGCGCTGTTGCTGGCCGCCGGACAGGTGGTTCGGATAGTGCTTGGCCTTGTCGCCGATCCCGACCTTGTCGAGCAACGCTTCGGCGCGCGCCACCGCGTCCCGCCGCGGCACCTTGAGCACGTGGATCGGCGCCTCGATCACATTCTCGAGCACGGTCATATGGGTCCACAGATTGAAACTCTGGAACACCATGCCGAGCCGGGTGCGCAGCCGGTCGACCTGGCGCGGGTCGGCGGGCACCGGCGGCCGGCCGTTGGTGCGGTGCTTCATCCGGATCTCTTCGCCGTTGACCGCGATCCGGCCCTGGTCCGGGGTCTCGAGCAGGTTGATGCAGCGCAAAAAGGTGCTTTTGCCCGAGCCGCTGGCGCCGATCAGCGAGATCACGTCGCCGTCGCGCGCGGTCAGCGAGATACCGCGCAACACGTCGAGCGTGCCGAAGCGTTTGTGCAAGTCTTCGATGACCAGGGCGGCGGACGGGAGAGGGGCCGCGGTGTCGGGCATGCCGGCTCCGGCGATGCGTCTGGGACGATGCGTCAGATTTGATTGAGCAAACTAACCCGTCGGCGCGCGCGCGGCAACGCTCAAATCTGGGCGATCGCTCGCCCGACCGAGCCACGGTTGACGGCTGCGCCGCCAGCCTCGTAACGTTGAGCCCGTGTCGGCTGCGCCGTTCGGCGCGCCACCGAGACGATGCAACGGGCGCCATGATCACCCTCGACGCGCCGCCGCCGGAGTCGGCGCTGTACGGCGACGACCTCGCCTATATCCACGCCCGCGGCTTTGCCGATTTCGCCCGCGCGGCCGCCGGCGTGGTGATCGAACGGCTGGGCGACGCCGGGATCGCCGACGGGCTGGTGATCGACCTCGGCTGCGGTGACGGCAGTCTGTTGCGCGAAATCACCGCCCGCGGGTTCGACGGGCTCGGGGTCGAACCGTCGCCGGCGGTCGCGGCCCGGGCGCGCCAAACCGCGCCGCGCGCCGAGGTCGTGGTCGCCTCGGCCCACGACGCCAGCCGGTTTCCGCCCTGCGTCGCGGTGACCGCGATCGGCGAGGTCCTGTCCTATCTCGACCCCGACAGCATGGACCCGCCGCCGTTGTCGCGCACGCTCGAACATCTGCACGCCGCGCTCGACCCGGGCGGGGTGTTGGTGTTCGACCTGGTGTGCGACAGCGCCGGACGGCTCGACGGCCGGTCGTGGCGGGTCGGCCCCGATTGGGCGCTGTTGACCGACGTCAGCGAGGACGTCGACGCCGCGCTGCTCACCCGCGAGATCATCACCTTCCGCCAATTGGTGCCCGACGGCGGCTATCGCCGCGGCGCCGAGCGCCACCGGCTGGTGGTCCACCGCGCCAGCGACGTGCTGGACCTCCTGACCGCGCTCGGCTTTGCGGTCGAGACCGCGGACGGCTACGGCAGCCACCGGCTGCCGCCCCACCGCACCGTGTTCCTGTGCCGCCGCTGAACCCGCGCGGTCGGGCTGCCCAGCGATAAGGCGGTGTGGTCGTCGCGCGGGCAGGTCTGCCGGCGTCGGGCGACGGTTCGCGCCCCGGTTGGGCTGGCGCACCCGTTGCATCCAACTGGTCTCGTCTTGACGGACCGGGTTTGCGCGGTGAGCCATGCTGACGGTGAGCGATCTTCATCTCCATTACGGCGCGAGCCACGCGGTGCGCGGGGTGTCGCTGGCGGCGGCAGCCGGGGCGGTGACCTGCGTGCTCGGCCGCAACGGGGTCGGCAAGTCCAGCCTGATGCGTGCGATCCTGGGCCTGGTGCCGGTGACCACCGGGCGGATCCTGTGGGACGGCGCCGAGATCACCCGGCTGGCCCCGCATCGCCGCGCGGCCGCCGGGATCGGCTATGTGCCGCAGGGGCGTGAGATTTTTCCCCTGCTGACGGTCGAGGAGAACCTGCGCACCGGCTTTGCCTGCTTGAGCCGGCGCGAGCGGACGATCCCGGACGAGGTGTTCACCCTGTTCCCGGTGCTGGCCGAGATGCGCCACCGCCGCGGCGGTGACCTGTCGGGCGGCCAGCAGCAGCAATTGGCGATCGCGCGCGCGCTGGTCACCCGGCCGCGCCTGCTGATCCTGGACGAGCCGACCGAGGGCATCCAGCCGTCGATCATCACCGAAATCGGCGCAGTGATCCGCCATCTGGCGGCGCAAGGCCGGATGGCGATCTTGTTGGTCGAACAGTATTTCGAGTTCGCCCGGGCGCTCGCGCGCGAGATCGTCGTGCTCGACCGTGGCCAGGTGGTGCTGGCCGGCCCGACCGAGACCTTGTCGGCCGCCGAAATCCAGGGTCACCTGACCGTGTGACGGCGGCGGAGCGATCCATGGTTGAGACGGCCGGCGAGACGGCGCCGCCGCGGCTGGCGCGGGCGGACGGGGCGGCGGCGATCGGTTGGCAGCTCGGCCGCGGTGTCGCGGTCGGGGCGCCGGCGGCGGAGCGGCGGCGCGCGACCGCGCTGGCGCGCTGTGCCCAGCGGCCGCCGTGCCGGGTGCTGGTGCCGGCCGGCGAAACCGACGACCCGCCCGCCGCGGTGCTCTTGACCACCACCGGCGGGCTGACCGGCGGCGACCGGGTCGCGATTGCGGTCGACGCCGGGGCCGGCACGATCGCCTCGGTGACCAGCCAGGCGGCGGAAAAGCTCTATCGGGCCCGCGCCGGCGAGCGCCCGGCCGCGATCGCGGTGCGGCTGTCGGTCGGGCCCGGCGCCTGGCTCGAATGGCTGCCGCAGGAAACGATCGTGTTCGACGGTGCGGCGCTCGACCGTTACACCGAGCTGCGACTCGACCCGGGCGAAGGCAGCGGTGCGCTGGCGGTCGAGATCTTGATGTTCGGGCGGCGCGCGTCGGGCGAGCGGCTCCGCCGCGGCGCGGTGTTCGACGGCTGGCGGGTCAGCCGCGGCGAGCGGCCGGTGTGGGCCGACGGGCTCGCGCTCGACGGCGACATCGCCTCGGTGCTCGACGACCCGATGGCGTTCGACGGCGCCGCGGCGTTGGCGACGATCGTGCTGGTGGTCGATCGGCCGGAGCGGTGGCGGGATTGCGCGCGGGAGTGGTGCGCCGGCGCCGGGACCGCGGTGGCGGCCGGGGCGACCCTGGTCAACGGCGTGATCGTGTGCCGGATGGTCGGGCGCGACGCCGCGGCGGTGCGGTCGGGCGCGGCGGCGTGGTGTATGACGGCGCGGCATGTGGTCGCCGGGTTGCCGGCGCGGATGCCGCGGGCGTGGATGCTGTGACGGTGTGGGACGGGACCTGCGGCTGGCCCCCATTGAGTGGGGATCAAAGGGGGCAACCCCCTTTGCGGGGGTGTCGGGGGCAGCGCCCCTGACAACGGCCGCCAGGGGCCGCCAGGGGCCGCCAGGCCGAATACGGCGCCGCAGCGGGCGAACAGTGGAGTTCCAAGCGAATGCATTTAACGCCGAGAGAAAAGGACAAGCTGTTGATCGCGACCGCGGCGATGGTCGCACGGCGGCGACTGGACCGCGGGGTCAAGCTGAACCATCCGGAAGCGGTCGCTCTGATCACCGACTTCGTGGTCGAGGGCGCACGTGACGGCCGCACGGTCGCCGATTTGATGGCGGCCGGCGCCCATGTCCTGACCCGCGACCAGGTGATGGAGGGCATACCGGAAATGATCCCGGAGATTCAGGTCGAGGCGACCTTCCCCGACGGCACCAAGCTGGTCACCGTCCACCAGCCGATCCGCGACGCCGCATCGGGGGCACCATCATGATCCCGGGCGAGGTGATAACGGCCGAGGGCGAAATCACGCTCAACGCCGACCAGCCGACCCGGTCTGTGCTGGTCGCCAACACGGGCGACCGTCCGATCCAGGTCGGCAGCCACTATCATTTCTACGAGACCAACCCGGCCCTGTCGTTCGACCGCGACGAGGCGCGCGGCATGCGGCTCGACATCGCCGCCGGCACCGCGGTTCGGTTCGAGCCCGGGCAGTCGCGTAGCGTCACCCTGGTGCCGATCCGCGGCGCCCGGGAGATTTTCGGGTTCAACGCCAAGATATCGGGGCCGCTCGACGGTCCGGGAGAGGGGTGATGGCGGCGCGGCTGTCGCGGTCGGCCTATGCCGGCATGTATGGGCCGACCACCGGCGACCGGGTGCGGTTGGCCGACACCGAGCTGTTCATCGAGGTCGAGCGCGACCACACGATCTATGGCGAGGAGGTCAAGTTCGGTGGCGGCAAGGTGCTGCGCGACGGCATGGGCCAGTCGCCGACCACCCGCGCCGACGGCGCGGTCGATACCGTGATCACCAATGCGCTGATCCTTGACCATTCGGGCGTGATCAAGGCCGACATCGGCCTGAAAGACGGCCGGATCGCGGCGATCGGCAAGGCCGGCAATCCCCTGACCCAGCCCGGGGTCGACATCATTGTCGGGCCGGGGACCGAGGCGATCGCGGGCGAAGGCAAGATCGTGACCGCCGGCGGGCTCGACGTCCACATCCACTTCATCTGCCCGCAGCAGATCGAAGAGGCGTTGGCGTCCGGGATCACCACCATGATGGGCGGCGGCACCGGTCCGGCCGCCGGGACCAACGCGACCACCTGCACGCCCGGGGCGTGGCACATCGGCCGGATGCTGCAGGCGGCCGAAGGCTTTCCGATCAACCTCGGCTTCTTCGGCAAGGGCAACAGTGCGCTGCCGGCGGCGTTGGACGACCAGGTCCGCGCCGGCGCCTGCGGCCTGAAGCTGCACGAGGACTGGGGCACCACGCCGGCCGCGATCGACTGCTGTCTCGACGTCGCCGACCGCAACGACGTCCAGGTTTTGATCCATACCGACACCTTGAACGAAAGCGGATTTGTCGAGAACACGATCGCCGCGTTCAAGGGCCGGACGATCCACGCGTTTCACACCGAGGGCGCCGGCGGCGGCCATGCGCCCGACATTATCAAGGTGTGCGGCGAGACCAATGTGTTGCCGAGCTCGACCAACCCGACCCGCCCGTTCACGGTCAACACGGTGGCCGAGCATTTGGACATGTTGATGGTGTGCCATCACCTCGACCCGAAGATTGCCGAGGATGTCGCGTTCGCCGAAAGCCGGATCCGTCAAGAGACGATCGCCGCCGAGGACATCCTGCACGATTTGGGCGCGTTTTCGATCATTGCCTCCGACAGCCAGGCGATGGGCCGGGTCGGCGAGGTGATTACACGGACCTGGCAGACCGCGCACAAGATGAAGGTGCAGCGCGGGCCGTTGCCCGAGGAGACCGGGGCCAATGACAATGTCCGGTGTCGGCGGTACATTGCCAAATACACGATCAACCCGGCGTTGGCGCAGGGGGTGGCGGACGAGGTCGGCTCGATCGAGCCCGGCAAGCTGGCCGATCTGGTGATCTGGTCGCCGGCGTTTTTCGGGGTGAAGCCGGACATGGTGTTGAAATGCGGGACGATTGCCGCCGCCCCGATGGGTGATCCGAACGCGTCGATCCCGACGCCGCAGCCGGTGCACTATCGCCCGATGTTCGGCGCTTTCGGCCGCAGTCTGACCGAAAGTGCGGTGACCTTTGTCAGCCGGGCGGCCCTTGAGGATGACGTTGCGCGGCATCTGCGTTTGTCGCGTCGTCTGGTCGCGGTGAAGAACACGCGCGGCTGTTTGTCGAAGGCCGACATGCGGTTGAACCATGCGACCCCGAAGATCGAGGTCGATCCTGAGACGTACGAGGTCCGCGCCGACGGCGAGTTGTTGACCTGCGAGCCGGCCCAGGTATTGCCGATGGCGCAACGTTTCTTTTTGTTTTAGGCAGAAACTGACGGGTAGCGCAGGGATGAGACATCTTTTTCCCCCGCCTTGCGGCGGGACTGCCACATAGTTTCATCCAGGGCAGGTCGGCCGAAGGCCGGTGTGGAACGAGTGGGCAACCATTTCACGGTTATACGAAATCCGGTTGACCCGTTCCGTTTGGTCGGAGCACCGCCGGTAGGTCGGGGCGCGGGCCGCGCCCCGACATCGGCGGGGCCGCAAAGCTGAACCGCCGATGTTGGGACGATCGGCCCCCACCGGCGATGCAAACAGGCAGACCGTGCCGGCCGATCGTCCCAACCTACAGATCGGTGAACAGCTTCCTCAGGCGTGGATAACCGGAACCAAACAATCGGATTTGGTGTTGGTCGAGTATCTGCCGGAGGTCCGCTGACCGACAACCGTCGCCGGATGCCGCCTGTCGGCCGTGCAGGGGCCTCTTGCCCGCATGTTTTCGGGGTCCAGGGGGCAACCCCTGGTGGGGGGTGTCGGGGGGGCAAAGCCCCCTGACCTTGGGGGCGCCAGCCCCCAAAACCCGCGGCCCGGCCGCCTGGGTCTTCGGCCGGGCGTCGATCCGCGCGAACCAAGCGCTCAGATGGTCGAAACCGAATAAAGCGTGATCTCAGGCTGCGACATTGCTCGGCCCCTGATCCGGTTCGGGGTCGGCGGTGGCTTCGGGGTCGGCGCCGCCGAACGCCGCGGCGAGATGGGCGTCGAACCGGGTGAAGTCGTCGGCGATCGTCGGGTTCTTTATCACGTCGAACGCGGCGAAGGTCGCCAGCGGCGACATGCCGAAGAATTTGAAGGTGAGATGCACCGGCCGCAGCAGGTCATCGACCGAGGCGCCGGCGAAGAACCAATCGGACTGGTTGTCGAATGCGGCGCGCGGCGCGTTGAAGGTGACCGAGAGCATGTAATGGCGGCCGATCATGGTGCCACCGGTGCCGTAGCCGACCTCGGGTGCCGCTTGGGAGCGGCCGTCGCCGTTACTCAACCGGCCGTCCATGCCGGCGGTGTAGACCTCGTCCATGTATTTCTTGAACGACCACGGCACCCCCATCCAATTGACCGGGAACTGCAGGATCAACGCGTCGGCCCAGCGGTGGGCATTGGTCTCGGTCTCGATGTCGTAGCCCTTGGTGACCTCGGTGACGCGGACCGAAAAATCGTTGGCCTCGAGGAACCGGCGGGCCCGGTCGACGAACGCGGCGTTGAGCGCGCCCTTGGCGATCGGATAGGGCTGGTGTCCGTTGAGGATGAGGATGTTTTTCACGTCTTGAAATCCCACGTGTCGGTGGACGGCAATGGCGGATGGGCAGGGGCAACGGCCGACCCGGTCCACAGGTGAGGCTCGTAGGAACCAAAAACAACCAGTATACTTTTGGTAACTTGGGCTGCCGGCGGCGTTGGCCGCGGCGCGGCGCGGCGGGGTTCGAGGAGCGGTTGGATGGACGCGCGTATCGAGCGGGATCGGATCGGGCGAGCCACGGTCTCGGGGGCCTGCGGTCAGCCGTGCGCGATCGAGCGCGGCATGCGCATTCTGGGCGGCAAGTGGACCGGGTCGATCCTGTGGCACCTGCGCGACGGGCCGGTCAGGTTCAACGACCTTGCCCGCATGATCGCCGGCGCCAGCAAGAAGATGATCACCGAGCGCCTGCGCCAGCTCGAGGACCATGGGTTGATCACCCGTCGGGTGTTGGCGACCGCGCCGATCGGGGTGGCGTACGAGATCACGCCACTCGGCGCGAGCGCGCTCGAGTTCCTCGACGCCCTGCGCCGTTGGACCGAGCGGCTGCCGTCCGCGTCGTCGCGGGGGCCGGGCGCGATTGACGCCGGCGCGGCCCACGGGATGTGACCGGCGGCACCGGATGAACTCGATTGCGTGCTCCGGGTCGGTTCGACGCCGGCGATGGGGCGCCGGACGGTGACCGGGCGGTGCCGGTGATCGCGATCGTCGGCCGGCGCGAGGCCGAGGCTCCCTTGCGTCACCGTTCGCGAACGCGACGGGTCGCCGGAGGCGGCACCGCTGGCCGGAGATCGTCGCGGCGCTGGCGCGCCCCGCAGCCCAGGTTACGCCGCTTCCATCTCCTTCAAAAACGCATCAACGCGCGTGACCAAGTCATCCGATTGACTGGACAAGCCCGAGGCGGCGCCCAGGACCTCGCCCGCCGAGCTGCCGACCTCGGTCGCCGCCCGTGCCAAGTTGGCGATCGTTTGGGTGACGTCATGGATGCCGCGTGCCGCCTCGTGGATGTTCAGACTGATCGTCTTGGTCGCGCTGTCCTGCTGCTCGATCCCGGCGGCGACCGCCGCCGTGATCTCGTTGACCCGGGCGACTTTGCCGCGGATCGACGACATCGCGCGCGCCGCACTTTGGGTCGCGCCCTGGATCCCCTCGACCTGTTGGGAGATCTCGTCGGTCGCGGTCGCGGTCTGCCGGGCCAGGATCTTGACCTCCGACGCGACCACGGCAAACCCCTTGCCGGCCTCACCCGCGCGCGCTGCCTCGATCGTCGCGTTGAGGGCCAACAGATTGGTCTGCTGGGCAATCCGGGTTATCAAATCGACCACCGTGCCAATCTTCTCCGACGCCGCGACCAGGGCGCCGACCACCGAACCGGCCTGCTCTGCCTCGTCGTGGATTGCGATCGACATGTCGGTCGCGCACGACACTTGGCGGCTGATCTCGTTGATCGAAACCGCGAGCTGTTCGGTCGCCGCGGCGACGCTTTGGACATTGACCGTCGCCTGTTCCGCGGTCGAGGCGACCGCCGTGCTGCGCTGGCCGGCATTGGCCGAGATGCTCTCCATCGCGTGGGCGGACTGGACCATCTCGGTCGCCGACGACGACAAGCGCTCCGCCACCGTCTTGACCGAATCGCGAAAACCCGCCGTCATCCCGACATAGCGGGTCACGTCCTCCCAGTTCAGCATCGTGCCCAAGAACTCGCCATTGCGGCCATGGATCGGCGTGACATGGTTGTCGATCGTGAGCCCACCCATGCGCAGCCGGCCCCGATACGGCAGCTTCGCCGGGTCGGTCAACAGGTCCACCAGGACCTCCGGCCGGGTGTGGAACTCGGTCACTTGGCGCCCGAGCACCTGATCGGCCGAGATCCCGAGCGCCGGCTCCATCGCACGCAGGATCTCCTTGGCCGCCGGATTGACGTAGGTGATCGTCAGGTTTTCGGGGTCACACAACATGACCTTGGCCGGCTGGTTTTCGACCATCTGATTGAGCCGGAACGCTTCGGCAACGGTCCGGCGCACCATCTCCATCGCCTCGGCCATCTGGCCGATCTCGTCGCGGCGCGCGACGCCGCGGATCTCGAGATCGGTCACGCCACCCGCCAGATCGCGCAGATGCCGCACCATCGCGTTGACCGGTCGTGCGACCAGACCATGGAACAGCCAACAGGTCAGCCCGACCAGCACGCACGCGACAACCCCGAAGAACAGGGCCATGTCGCGGAGCGTCGCGCGGTCGATCGCGCGATGCGCCGCGGCCAGTTGGCGCTCGACCTCGACCCGCTGCCGGTCGGCCGCCGCGCGCGCGGCGCGCACGCGTTCGAAATCGACCGTCAGCGTCAAGGTGCCGACCGAGCTGAACCCGTCGTGAATGTCGAATGTCATCTCGGTCACGTCCGGTTGGCCGTCGGCACCGCCCGCCTCGGCCAGGACCTCGCCGTCCGCCGAAACAAACCTGACGACTTCCACCTCCGGGTCTTCGGTCGCCTGATCGGCATAGGCCTGAAGCGTGGTGGTATCGTAGATCGAGATCGCGTTCGGCGCGATCTTCGACAACAAAACCCCGGTCTGATGCAGTTTCGACTTGAGGGTGTCCAGAAAAGTCTCGGTTTGCTGCGCGCCATAGACCTGGAACTGGCGCGAGGTGATCGCGATCACCGCCTCAAACTCATCCTTTCGCCGGGACACCACCATGAACAACGTCAACGCCATGGTGGCCACCAAGGCAACACCCATCACAGTATTGAATTTCCTGGCCAAACTCCCTTTTATAATGCCCTTTATACTGATCATACCATTGCCTCCTGCCCTAACCTGAAGCCCGGTCCGCCTAGAAGTTGCCGACTTGGCGGGCTTGCCGCATGGTCTCGCGATACCGCGGCCACAGGCTCGCGCCGTCGCGCAGCGTCACCGTGCCCTGGTCGCGGATGATCCGTTGGCCCTCGCGACCTTTGGCGAAGGCGACGAATCGGGCAACGTCCGGGGACGGATCGGTGCCAACCACCAGATAGAGCGGCCGGAACAGGCCATAGGTGCCGGACGCGACATTTTCGTAGGTCGGGGGAGCGCCGTCGATGCTGAGAACCTTGACGGCACGTTTGCGGGCGCTGCTGATACCGGTCAGCGCGATTGCGAGGGGCTCGCTTTCGACGAATTGCTCGACCGGGCCGGACGAGCGAAAGACGGCGGCGTCCGGGGAGAACGCGGCGTCCGGGTCTTTGAAGATCAACTCGCGCGCCATTCGGCCGACGCCCGAGATCCTGCCCTGGCGCACCGCAAGCGCGATCGCGCCGGCGGGGCCGCCGAGCGCCTGCCAATCGACGAGGCTGCCGGTCATCACCGCTTCCAAGTCGGCGGTCGTGATATCCGACACCGGGTTGTCCGGGTGGACGATCGCGACCAGGGCGTCCCAGCCGATCGGGATCAGGTTGGCCCCGGTCTCCTCATCCACGAGGAGCTTGTGTCGGCACGACCCGCCGAGATCGGCCTGCCCGGCCGCGACCTCCCGGACCCCGCGGGTCGCCCCGCCGCCTTCGAGCGTGATCAAGGTTCCGGTCCGTTCTTGGTAAGCCGCAGCCAAGGCACCCATGAACGCTTTTTTTGAGATACCGCAGCCGACCCACCGCAGCTCGGCCGCCGCGGTCGCCGGCCCCAGGACCGTCAAGATCACTGCGAGACACAAGATCCATCGTGCCGACATGTCGCCCCTCCGCCGTGAGGTCAAAGCCATGCGCGACCGGGATGGTCTCAGCGCAGCCGATGGCCCGCAATCGGCGCCCACGCCGAAAAAGGGTGATGGTGCGGTGAGGAACGGGCCGCATGGCACATAACAGTAATATTGCTCACCTAGGCATGGCCAAGTCAATTGTCTTATCGACAATCGAAAGAATTAGTCCGACCTCGTCAATTCGAGGTGGTTGAAGAGGCTAATCCTTTGATTTTCTGAGAGTCAACCTGTGTTGATCGGCGCTAGAGCGGAGATGCGCCGGTCAGTGAAACCGAAGTGCGGACGCGGTGATCTTCGGGAGTGGTTGGGCAGGGAGGGGCATCTTCAGCTGTTGGCGGAGAGTTTGCGTTTCGCGCTTTGATTGAGTATATTAAGATAATACAATTATTCTATCGTTTGGTCGTTGGACGGCAAACATCGGTCATGAGTAGGATTGGCATTTTTTCAAAACTACGCAGGTTGCCAACCCCGGAGCCAAGGTAAGAAGCCGTTGCTTCAGCGTAATTTTAAATGTATATATAACAAATATAATAAATATATGAATTCTGATGCGATGATTTTCTTTGTGTTCAATCAATTTAATTGCAGTGCCGCCTTTTGGGTCTTTTAAGATTTTCAGTCCGAACTTTTTTCTTCAAATTGGCTGAAACCCGCAGGACCCCTTAGGATCTTAAGCTCAGCGGCGGAAATATACCCATGTAAATTGGGAAGTTTCAGCTTGAAATCTGGAGAGCGTGGCGGCACTTGCCCAACCCCAAGTCCAAGCTTTTCGGCACCCTTGGTCCCCATCCCTCAACCGTTGGGTTTTCGCTTTTTTGGGGGGGGCAACTTGATCG
Organism: Azospirillaceae bacterium; assembly: GCA_028277115.1. GTDB lineage: Bacteria > Pseudomonadota > Alphaproteobacteria > Azospirillales > Azospirillaceae > JANQHG01. The sequence continues at coordinate 2,793 of JANQHG010000152.1, read as the reverse complement.
CATTGCCCTGATGCTGCGCCTCTCAGCGATTGACGCGCCGTGGGAACCAAACTAGAACATGGGGCAGTTTGATGTCACCGGGGATCCGGCTGCGGGGCCCGGGCGGTGCGGGGAAGGGACGGCATGCTGACGCGCAAACAGCACGAGTTGCTCTTGTTCATCCACGCCCGGCTCGGCCGCGGCGGCGTGTCGCCGTCCTTTGACGAGATGAAGGAAGCCCTTGGGCTCAAATCGAAATCCGGCATCCACCGCCTGATCACCGGGCTCGAAGAGCGCGGCTTCATCCGCCGGCTGCCGCACCGCGCCCGCGCGCTCGAGGTGATCCGTCTGCCCGACGGGATCGCCGTCGAGCCGTGCGCCGCTGCCCCGGCCGCCACCGAACCGGCGCCGGTCAGCGCCGTTGCCGCGCCCTGCGCGCCCGCCGCGCCGCCGGCGCGGCCGCGCTTTCAGCCCAACGTCATCAAGGGCGACTTCGTCGGTGCGCTTGCGGGCCGCGAGGTCTCGGCCGAGGTCGATGCGGTCGAGTTGCCGCTCTACGGCCGGATCGCCGCCGGCACCCCGATCGAAGCACTGCGCGACCACTCGACCACGGTCGATGTCCCGGCCAGCCTGATCGCCGGCGGCGACCACTACGCGCTCCAGGTCGCCGGCGACTCGATGGTCGATGCCGGCATCCTCGACGGCGACACCGTGATCGTCCAAAAGGTCACCACCGCCGAGAACGGCACCATCGTGGTCGCGCTGATCGACGACGCCGAGGTCACCCTCAAGCGCCTGCGCCGCAAGGGCAACACGATCGCGCTCGAACCCGCCAACCCGGCCTACGAGACCCGGCTGTTCGGCGCCGATCGGGTGCGGGTCCAGGGCCGGCTGGTCGGGCTGCTGCGCCGCTATCGGTGACGCCGGGGGCCTTTTGAGCCCGAGCGGCGCCGCCGCTTACGCCGCCAGGCCGTGGCCGATCGACAGGAACTTCTCACGCCGGCGCAGGCACAAGGTCGCACCGTCCTCGCGGCGCAGCCGGTCGAGCGCTTCCTCGATCGCGTCGCCGACCAGCCCGATCGTGCGCGCCGGGCTGCGGTGGGCACCGCCGACCGGCTCCGGCACGATCCGGTCGATGATCCCGAACTCCTTCAAGTCCTGGGCGGTCAGGCGCAACGCGATCGCGGCCTCGCCCGCCAGCGCGCCGTCGCGCCACAGGATCGAGGCACAGCCCTCGGGCGAGATCACCGAATAGATCGCGTGCTCCAGCATCAAGACATGGTCGGCGGTCGCAAGCGCGATCGCCCCGCCCGAGCCGCCCTCGCCGATGATCGTCGAGATCATCGGAACCCGGACCCGCAGGCAGGTTTCGATGCAGCGCGCGATCGCCTCGGCCTGGCCACGCTGCTCCGCGCCGACCCCGGGATAGGCGCCAGCGGTATCGACCAGGGTCACCACCGGCAGGCGATTGCGCTCGGCCAGCAGCATCAGGCGCTGCGCCTTGCGATAGCCCTCGGGCCGCGCCATGCCGAAATTGTGCTGGATGCGCTGCTCGGTGTCGCTGCCCTTCTCATTGCCGAGCACCACCACCGAATGGCCGCGAAACCGGCCGATGCCGCCGACGATCGCGCGGTCCTCGGCAAAGCTGCGGTCGCCGGCCAGCGGCAGGAAGTCGTCGACCAACCCGTCGATGTAGTCGAGGAAATGCGGCCGGTTGGGGTGGCGCGCCACTTGGACTTTCTGCACCGGCAACAGCTTGGCATAGGTCTGGCGTAACAGCCGATCGACCTTGGCCTGCAGTTTTGCAACCTCGTCGGCGATGTTGAGGTCGCCTTGGTCGGTCAAGTGGCGCAGCTCGTCGATCTTGCTCTCGAGCTCGGCGATCGGCTTTTCGAATTCCAGAAAGGTCAGCATGTCTCGGCACGAACGGGTGGGGGCGAGGCGCGCGCTCGTTTCAACATCTGCTACCACGGTGCCGGTCGGCGCTGCCACCGGAAACGCCGCGGCCCCGGTTGACCCTTTCGGCCAAATCGTCAACACCGGTGCCGGGAGCGGCCGCGACGGCCGCCGGCCGGCCGCGAGCAGGGGGTTGCCGAGCATGACCGAGACCACCGAAACCACCGAGGCGAGCACGCGCCCGAGCACGGACGACGGCGGCCGGTGGGAGTTCTGGATCGACCGCGGCGGCACCTTCACCGACGTGATCGGCCGGCGCCCCGACGGCGGCCTGGTCTCGGTCAAGCTGTTGTCCGACAACGACGCGCTCTACCCCGACGCCGCGCTCGAGGGCATTCGCCGCCTGCTCGATCTCGCGTCCGACGCGGCGATCCCGCCCGCGCGGCTCGCCGCGGTCAAGATGGGCACCACGATCGCGACCAACGCGCTGCTCGAACATGCCGGCGCGCGCACCGTCTTGGTGATCACCGAGGGCTTCGCCGACCAGCTGCGGATCGGCACCCAGGCGCGGCCCGACATCTTCGCGCGCCGGATCGAGCTGCCGACCCCGCTCTATGAGGACGTGATCGAGGCGCGCGAGCGGATCGCCGCCGACGGCACCGTGATCACCGCACTCGACGAGGACGCGCTCGCCGCCGCGCTCGCCGCGGCGCGCGCCCGCGGGATCGCGGCCTGCGCGATCGTGTTCTGCCACGGCTATCGCACGCCGGTGCACGAGCAGCGCGCCGGCGCGCTCGCCCGCGCCGCCGGGTTCGACCAGGTGTCGGAGAGCCACCAGGCGAGCCCGCTGATGAAGCTGGTCGGGCGCGGCGACACCACCGTGGTCGATGCCTACCTCTCCCCCATCCTGCGGCGTTA